>JAISPJ010000054.1 GCA_031274995.1 Azoarcus sp. | reverse complement strand
CAACGTGTCGATCACGGTGAAGCTGATCTCCCCGATCGCGATGGAGGAGGGCCTGCGCTTCGCCATCCGCGAGGGCGGGCGCACGGTCGGCGCCGGCGTCGTCGCCAAAATCATCGAGTGAAAGCCCGTCTATCAGTCAATTCGAGAGCGCACCCGAGAGGGTGCGCTTTGTAGTCTCTGTTGCAGGGGTATAGCTCAACTGGCAGAGCGTCGGTCTCCAAAACCGAAGGTTGGGGGTTCGATTCCCTCTGCCCCTGCCATTTAATATAATTCGGAAATTTTTGTCTTGATTGCCGACAAGTTGAAATTCTCTATAGCCGTTATCCTGCTCGTTGCCGGGTTGGCTGGTTTTTACATGCTGGACGAGCAGCCGTTGGTGCTGCGCGTACTCAGCGTCATGGCCGGTTTGGCCGCCGGTGGCGCGGTGGCGTGGTTTACCGAGCCGGGGCGGCGTTTTGCCGTGTTCGTGCGAGATGCAATTACCGAGACCAAAAAGGTGGTCTGGCCATCACGCAAGGAAACGGTGCAGATGACGGGCATCGTTTTCGTGTTTGTCGTGATAATGGCGATTTTCCTCTGGTTGACCGACAAGAGCCTGGAGTGGGTGGTGTATGACCTCATCCTGGGGTGGAAAAAATAATCATGGCAAAACGCTGGTATGTCGTTCACGTTTACTCGGGGTTCGAGAAATCCGTGCGTCGTGCGCTGATCGAACGGATCACGCGCACCGGGATGGAGGATTACTTCGGGCAGATACTGGTTCCGGTGGAAGAAGTGGTCGAGATGAAAGGCGGCCAGAAAAACGTCTCCGAGCGCAAGTTTTTTCCGGGCTACGTACTCATCGAGATGGAGATGAACGACGAGTCCTGGTACTTGGTGAAGTCCACGCCCAAGGTGACGGGCTTTGTCGGCGGTACCGCCAACAAGCCGATGCCCGTCCCGCAGAAGGATGTCGACAAGATACTGCTACAGATACAGGAAGGCGTGGAGAAACCGCGCCCCAAGGTGCTGTTCGAGAATGGCGAAGTCGTGCGGATCAAGGAAGGCGCGTTTACCGATTTTCATGGCGCGGTCGAACAAGTCAATTACGAGAAAAGCAAGCTGCGGGTGTCCGTGACCATTTTTGGCCGAGCCACCCCGGTAGAACTGGATTTTGCCCAGGTGGAAAAGTCCTGAGCATGAAACGGCGGGCCAAAAACGCCTGTCAAAAGCTGCTCCGCATCCAAGGGGCAGCGGTTGCGACGAGGAGCGTCGGGCGACCGGCGCGTTAGCACTCACCAAGGAGAAAAGCCGTCATGGCGAAGAAGATTATTGGTTACATCAAGCTGCAGGTTCCGGCCGGCAAGGCCAACCCCAGCCCCCCGATCGGTCCGGCGCTCGGCCAGCGCGGCCTGAACATCATGGAATTCTGCAAGGCGTTCAACGCCAAGACCCAAGGCATGGAACCGGGTTTGCCGATACCGGTGGTGATTACAGCGTTCGCGGACAAGAGCTTCACCTTCATAATGAAGACGCCGCCTGCGACGATTCTCATCAAGAAGGCCGCGAAAATCGACAAGGGTTCGCCCAAACCCCACACCGACAAGGTAGGGAAGATTACCCGCGCCCAGGCCGAGGAAATCGCAAAAGCCAAGCAGCCCGACCTTACAGCGGCTGACATGGACGCGGCAGTGCGTACCATCGCCGGTTCTGCCCGTAGCATGGGCGTCACCGTGGAGGGGCTGTAATCATGGCGAAACTTTCCAAACGTGTACAGACGCAACGCGCGAAAGTCGACCGCAACAAGGTCTACCCGGTGGCTGACGCACTGACGCTGGTCAAGGCGTGCGCGACGGCAAAATTCGATGAATCCATCGACGTTGCGGTCAATCTCGGCGTCGATCCGCGCAAGTCCGATCAGGTAGTGCGCGGTTCCGTCGTGTTGCCGGCAGGCACGGGCAAAACGGTCAGAGTGGCCGTGTTCGCCCAGGGCGAAAAGGCCGATGCCGCCCGCGCGGCAGGCGCGGACATTGTCGGGCTCGATGATCTCGCCGCAGAAATCAAGGGCGGCAAGATTGATTTTGACCGGGTGATTGCCACGCCGGACGCGATGCGCGTCGTTGGCCAACTGGGCCAGATCCTCGGCCCGCGCGGCCTGATGCCGAACCCCAAGGTCGGCACGGTGACGGCGGATGTAGTCACCGCGGTGAAGAACGCCAGGGCCGGTCAGGTTCAATACCGTACCGACAAGGCGGGGCTGGTACATGCCACCATTGGCCGTGCCTCGTTCGGGGCCGATGCGTTGGAACAAAACCTCAGGGCTTTAATTGATGCGCTGGTCAAGGCGCGCCCGGCGGCGGCCAAGGGCATTTACCTGCGTCGCGTCGCGCTCTCCAGCACGATGGGCGTGGGCGTGAGAGTCGATACCGCCGGTGTGGTGAATTGAGAAAATGTAAAGGACTTTGGGCCGCCCGGCGTTGTTGGCCGGGCGGATCGTCAAAGACCGCAGGCACGGCTGTTTGCTTGATCTGGATAGCTGTTTAATCGTGAAACGACCTGCGCAGACGGTGAACCCAGAACAGGATTCCAGGCTATCTGGCCATGCTCCTGATCCAGGTCGCCGTGGGTGCGGAGAGCTTCGGTGTTCTCCGCGTGTGGACTTGAAAGGAGGAAAGACCCGTGGGTCTCGATCTTGAAAACAAGAAAGCCGTAGTCGCTGAGGTGTCGGCACAGGTGGCCAATGCCCAGACAATCGCGGTGGCCGAATATCGCGGTATTGCGGTGGGTGATCTCACCACGTTGCGCGCCAGGGCCCGCGCGTCTGGCGTATACCTGCGTGTGCTCAAGAACACCCTGGTTCGTCGTGCGCTGGCCGATACGCCGTTTGCCGATCTGGCTGCCCAACTCACCGGGCCGCTGATCTACAGCATTTCGGAGGATCCGGTGGCGGCGGCCAAGGTGCTCAATGACTTTGCCAAGGGCAACGACAAGCTGGTGATGCGCGCAGGCGCATACGGCGGCAAGGTGTTCGACAAGGCAGGCATTCAGGCGCTGGCCTCGATTCCGGGGCGCGAAGAACTGCTCGCAAGGCTCCTGGGCGTCATGCAAGCGCCGGTTTCCGGTTTTGCCGTGGTGCTCGCCGCGCTGGCAAAACAACGCGAAGAAGCCGGCGCAGCGGCTTGAACATCCCTTACGGTTTTCCAGACACATTCAATTGCGGAGTGATTTAGAAATGGCAATTAGCAAAGAAGACATCCTCGAAGCCGTTGGCTCGATGACGGTCATGGAACTGAACGACCTGGTCAAGGCGTTTGAAGAAAAATTCGGTGTTTCCGCCGCGGCGATGGCTGTTGCCGGGCCGGGTGCCGGCCCTGCCGCGCCTGCCGTCGAAGAAAAGACCGAGTTCGACGTGATTCTTGCCGCCGTGGGCGAAAAGAAAGTCGAAGTCATCAAAGTCGTGCGCGCAGCCACGAGTTTGGGCCTGAAGGAAGCCAAGGACCTTGTCGATGGCGCGCCGAAGACGGTGAAGGAAGCTCTGCCCAAAGCCGAAGCCGAGGCGCTGAAAAAGCAGCTCGAAGACGCAGGAGCCAAGGTCGAGATCAAGTAATTCCCGGCTTTGGGACGGGGCTGGCGCTCATTGCCGGGTGCCAGCCTTTTCGTGCTTGTAAGTGAAGCGCGACAAAGCCGAAACAAAGCAGCATTGTTTTTCTGATGTAACACCTCTAGCACGGAGTATCCATGGCGTATTCCTACACTGAGAAAAAGCGTATCCGCAAGAGCTTCGCTAAACGCGCGGCCGTACCCGATGCGCCTTTCCTGCTCGCCACCCAGATTGATTCTTTCGCCGACTTCCTTCAGGCGGGAACGCCACCGGGAAACCGGGAGAATCGCGGCTTGCAGGCCGCCTTCACGTCGATCTTCCCGATTGCCAGCCATAGCGGAAACGCCCGGCTCGAATTCGTGGAATACATGCTGGGCGAACCCGTATTTGACGTGAAAGAGTGCCAGCAGCGAGGACTGACCTATGCTTCACCGCTGCGCGCGCGCGTGCGCCTGCTCATCATGGATCGGGAAGCATCCAAAGAAACCGTCAAGGAAGTCAAGGAACAGGAAGTGTACATGGGCGAAATCCCGCTCATGACCGAAACCGGCTCCTTTGTCATCAACGGAACCGAGCGCGTTATCGTTTCGCAGTTGCACCGTTCGCCAGGCGTGTTCTTTGAACACGACCGGGGCAAGACGCATTCTTCGGGCAAACTGCTGTTCTCCGCGCGGATCATCCCGTATCGCGGTTCCTGGCTCGATCTGGAGTTCGATCCCAAGGATTTCCTCTATTTCCGCATCGACCGCCGCCGCAAGATGCCCGTCACGATTCTTCTGCGTGCCATTGGCATGACGCCGGAAGAAATTTTATACACCTTCCACGATTTCGACGAATTCCACCTGGCTTCAGAGAATGTGAGCTTCGATCTCGCCCCGGATCGCCTGCGCGGCGAAGTCGCGCGTTTCGACATCACCGCGCCTGACGGCAAGCTGATCGTCGCCAGAGACAAGCGCATTACCGCCCGCCATATCCGCGAGCTTGACCGGGCAGGCATCACGGGCATGACCGTGCCGGACGAATTCGTCCTGGGCCGCGTCATCGCCCGCGACATTCCTGATCCCCGCACCGGCGAGGTGCTGGCCCGCACCAACGATGAAGTGACCGAGGAAATCTTGGTGAGGCTGCGCATCGCCGGGATCGACAAGCTCACGACCTTGTACATCAACGATCTTGATCGCGGCGCGTACATTTCGCAGACCCTGCGCATCGATGAAACCATCGACGAATGGACGGCGAAGGTTGCCATCTACCGCATGATGCGTCCCGGCGAGCCGCCGACCGAAGAAGCCGTCGAAGGGCTTTTCTTTGGCCTGTTCTATTCTGAGGAGCGTTACGACCTGTCGCAGGTCGGGCGGATGAAGTTCAACCGTCGCGCCTATCCGGGCATCACCGACGAAAAGACGCCGGAATGGCTCAAGCGTTTCTATGCCCAGGTCGGGCAGCGCAGCGAAGAAGGCCCGGGCGTGCTCTCGAAGGAAGACCTCCTGGCCGTCATCGGTGTGCTGATCGAACTGCGCAACAGCCGTGGCGACGTTGACGACATCGACCACCTCGGCAACCGCCGCGTGCGCTCGGTCGGCGAACTGGCCGAGAACCAGTTCCGCGCGGGACTGATCCGCGTCGAACGCGCGGTCAAGGAACGCCTCTCGCAGGCCGAAGCCGATAACCTGATGCCGCACGACCTTATCAACGCCAAACCGATTTCGGCGGCGATCAAGGAGTTTTTCGGCTCCAGCCAGTTGTCGCAGTTTATGGATCAGACTAACCCGCTCTCCGAGATCACCCACAAGCGCCGGGTTTCCGCGTTGGGGCCAGGGGGGCTTACCCGCGAGCGCGCCGGTTTTGAAGTGCGCGACGTGCATCCGACCCACTACGGGCGGCTCTGCCCGATCGAAACCCCGGAAGGCCCGAACATCGGCCTCATCAACTCGCTCGCCGTCTATGCGCGCACCAACCGCCACGGCTTTCTGGAGACACCGTACCGCAAGGTCATCGACGGAAAAGTGACCGACGAGATCGAATTCCTTTCCGCAATCGAAGAGGGGCAATTCGTAATCGCCCAGGCCAATGCCACGCTCGACGAAGAAAGTCGCCTGTGCGATACCTTCGTGACCTGTCGTGAGAAGGGTGAGACCATCCTCTCCGAGCCTCCGCGCATCAACTACATGGACGTGGCCCCTGGGCAGGTCGTTTCGGTGGCGGCTTCGCTCATTCCCTTCCTCGAACACGACGACGCCAACCGGGCGTTGATGGGCGCAAACATGCAGCGTCAGGCCGTGCCGTGCCTGCGCCCCGAAAAACCGCTGGTCGGAACCGGCATCGAGCGCACCGTGGCGGTCGATTCGGGTACGGTAGTCAGGGCACAGCGTGGCGGCGTGGTGGATTACGTCGACGCCCAGCGCATCGTTGTGCGCGTCAACGACGACGAAGCCGAAGCGGGCAAGGTCGGCGTCGACATCTACAACCTCACCAAGTACACCCGTTCCAACCAGAACACCAACATCAACCAGCGCCCGATCGTCAAAGTAGGAGATGCGATCACCCGGGGCGATGTGATCGCCGACGGTGCGTCCACCGATCTCGGCGAACTGGCGCTCGGCCAGAACATGCTGGTCGCGTTCATGCCGTGGAACGGCTACAACTTTGAAGACTCGATCCTGGTCTCGGAGCGTGTGGTGGCCGAAGACCGCTACACCTCGATCCACGTCGAGGAACTCTCGGTCGTGGCGCGCGACACCAAACTCGGGCCGGAAGAAATCACCCGCGACATCGCATCGTTGGGCGAAACGCAACTCTCCCGTCTGGACGAAGCGGGCATCGTGTACATCGGAGCGGAAGTCGAAGCGGGCGATGTGCTCGTCGGCAAGGTCACGCCAAAGGGCGAAACCCAATTGACCCCGGAAGAAAAGCTGCTGCGAGCGATCTTTGGCGAAAAAGCCTCCGACGTAAAAGACACTTCGTTGCGCGTCCCCTCCGGCATGACCGGAACCGTAATCGACGTGCAGGTCTTCACCCGCGAAGGCATCGAGCGCGACAAACGTGCGCAGGCGATCATCAACGACCAGTTGCGCGGCTTCGAGGCCGATCTGGCCGACCAGATGCGCATCGTCGAACGCGATGCCTTTGCACGTCTGCGCCGCCAGATTGTCGGCCAGAAAGTCGATGGCGGCCCGAAGAAACTTGCCAAAGGCAATGCTGTCACAGACGAATACCTTAACGAACTCGCGCCTGCCGAATGGTTTGGCATCCGTATGGCGGATGAAGAACTCGCCGCCCAACTCGAAGCCGTGCGCGAGGGACTGGAAAGGACACGTGCCGATTTCGAACAGGCATTCGAGATCAAGAGAAAGAAACTCACCCAAGGCGACGAATTGCCTCCGGGCGTGCAGAAGATGGTCAAGGTCTACCTCGCCGTGAAACGCCGCCTGCAACCGGGCGACAAAATGGCGGGCCGCCACGGCAACAAGGGCGTGGTTTCCAAGATCGTCCCGATCGAAGACATGCCCTACATGGCTGACGGCACGCCGATGGATGTCGTGTTCAACCCGCTCGGGGTTCCATCGCGGATGAACATCGGCCAGATTCTCGAAACCCACCTCGGTTGGGCCGCGCGCGGGCTAGGCGCAAAGATCGACGAGATGCTGCGCAAGCAGGCATCGATCCGGGAACTGCGGGGTTTTCTTGACCAGATTTACAACAGCAGCGGCCATCCTGATGATCTCGGTTTGCTCAATGACAACGCGATTATTGAGCTCGCGGACAACCTCAAGAGAGGCGTGCCGTTTGCCACCCCGGTGTTCGACGGCGCGAACGAGGAAGAAATCGAGAAGATGCTCAATCTGGCCGGACTCATAGACGAAGACGGGCAAGCGCAATACCAGGTGCAGCTTTTCGATGGCTGCACGGGCGAGCCTTTCGAGCGCAAGGTGACGGTGGGCTACAAACACGTCATGAAGCTCCACCACCTCGTCGACGACAAGATGCACGCACGCTCGACCGGCCCGTATTCGCTCGTCACCCAGCAACCCTTGGGCGGCAAGGCGCAATTCGGCGGCCAGCGTTTCGGTGAAATGGAAGTCTGGGCGCTCGAAGCCTACGGCGCCTCCTACACCTTGCAGGAAATGCTTACGGTCAAGTCTGACGACGTCAATGGCCGCACCAAGGTGTATGAAAACATCGTCAAGGGTGAGCACAAGATTGATTCAGGCATGCCCGAGTCCTTCAACGTGCTGGTGAAAGAAATCCGTTCGCTCGCGATCGACATCGACCTGGACAACGGTTGAACCGACGACATCGCTTAACGCATGTTCTGGATGGAGTAATACATGAAAAGCCTGCTTGCTGACCTGTTCAAGCAAACCCTCCCTAATGAGGAGGAATTCGAAGCCATTACCATCGGCCTGGCTTCACCCGACAAAATCCGCTCGTGGTCATACGGTGAAGTAAAAAAACCCGAAACCATCAACTACCGTACCTTCAAACCCGAACGCGACGGCCTGTTCTGCGCCAAGATTTTCGGCCCCGTCAAGGATTACGAATGCCTGTGCGGCAAGTACAAGCGCCTCAAGCATCGCGGCGTGATCTGCGAAAAGTGCGGCGTCGAAGTCACACAATCCAAAGTGCGCCGCGAGCGCATGGGACACATCGAACTTGCCAGCCCGGTTGCCCATATCTGGTTCCTGAAGTCCCTGCCGAGCCGCCTCGGCATGGTGCTGGACATGACCCTGCGCGACATCGAACGGGTGCTGTACTTTGAAGCCTATGTCGTTGTCGAGCCAGGCATGACCAAGCTCACGCGCGGCCAGTTGCTTGTCGAGGACGACTACCTCGCCAAGGTCGAAGAATACGGCGACGAATTCGACGCGACGATGGGCGCGGAAGGCATCCGCGAACTGCTGCGCACGCTCGACATCAATCTCGAAATCGAAAGACTGCGCGCCGAGCTCGACACCACCGGTTCCGAGGCCAAGATCAAGAAATTTTCCAAGCGCCTCAAAGTGCTCGAAGCCTTCCAGCAATCCGGGATCAAGCCCGAGTGGATGATTCTCGAAGTGCTGCCGGTGCTGCCGCCCGATTTGCGCCCGCTGGTCCCGCTCGATGGCGGGCGTTTCGCCACGTCCGACCTCAACGATCTCTACCGCCGGGTCATCAACCGCAACAACCGGCTGCGCCGCCTGCTGGAACTCAAAGCGCCCGACATCATCGTGCGCAACGAAAAGCGCATGCTCCAGGAGTCGGTCGATTCGCTGCTCGACAACGGGCGGCGCGGCAAGGCGATGACCGGTGCCAACAAGCGCCCGCTCAAGTCGCTCGCCGACATGATTAAGGGTAAGGGAGGCCGTTTCCGGCAAAACCTGCTCGGCAAGCGTGTCGACTACTCTGGTCGCTCCGTGATTACCGTCGGTCCGCAACTCAAACTCTTCCAGTGCGGTTTGCCCAAACTGATGGCGCTCGAACTCTTCAAGCCCTTCATCTTCAACAAGCTCGAACTGATGGGACTGGCCACCACCATCAAACAGGCCAAGAAGATGGTGGAAATGCAGGAACCCATCGTGTGGGATATCCTGGAAGAAGTCATCCGCGAACACCCGGTCTTGCTCAACCGCGCTCCGACCCTGCACCGTCTGGGCATTCAGGCGTTTGAGCCGGTTTTGATCGAGGGCAAGGCCATCCAACTGCATCCGCTCGTCTGCGTTGCATTCAATGCCGACTTCGACGGCGACCAGATGGCCGTCCACGTCCCGCTGTCGCTCGAAGCGCAAATGGAAGCCCGCACCCTGATGCTGGCCTCCAACAACGTGCTTTCCCCCGCCAACGGCGAACCGATCATTGTCCCCTCACAGGACATCGTGCTCGGGCTGTACTACGCTACCCGCGCCGCGATCAATGCGCCGGGTGAAGGCATGCTGTTTTCCGACGTGAGCGAAATCAAACGCGCCTACGAATCGGGACAGGTTTCCCTGCACGCCAGAATCACCGCCCGAATCAAGGAAGTCGACCTTGGGCCGGACGGCGAACGCATCGAGAAAACCGTGCGTGCCGACACCACTGTCGGGCGCGCCATTCTTTCCGAGATTCTGCCTGCCGGACTGCCGTTCAGCGTAATCGACAAGCCGCTGAAGAAAAAAGAAATCTCCAAGCTCATCAACGCCTCGTTCCGCCGTTGCGGCCTCAAGGCCACGGTGATTTTCGCCGACAGGCTGATGCAATCCGGCTACCGTCTCGCCACCCGTGGCGGGATTTCAATCGCGGCCAAAGACATGCTGGTTCCGCAGAAAAAGAAAGAACTCATCAGCACCGCCGAAAGCGAAGTGGGCGAAATCGAGCGGCAGTACGCCAATGGCCTCGTCACCCAGGGCGAACGCTACAACAAGGTCGTCGACATCTGGGGCCGCTGCGGCGACCAGGTCGCCAAGGCCATGATGGAGCAACTCGGCCAGGAAGAAGTCATCGACCGCGAAGGCAACAAGGTCAAACAGGAAGCCTTCAACTCCATCTACATGATGGCCGACTCGGGCGCACGCGGTTCCGCCGCCCAGATTCGCCAGCTTGCCGGGATGCGCGGCCTGATGGCCAAGCCGGACGGATCCATCATCGAAACGCCGATTACCACCAACTTCCGCGAAGGGCTGAACGTACTCCAGTACTTCATCTCCACCCACGGCGCGCGCAAGGGTTTGGCGGATACCGCGCTGAAAACCGCGAACTCCGGCTACCTCACCCGCCGGTTGGTCGACGTGACCCAGGATCTGGTGGTCATCGAAGATGACTGTGGAACCCGAAACGGCTTCAGCATGAAGGCCCTGACCGAGGGCGGCGAAGTCATCGAACCGTTGCGTGACCGTATCCTTGGCCGCGTCTGCGCCGAAGATATCGTTAATCCCGAAACCCGCGAAACCGTGGTCGACGCTGGCGCCCTGCTCGATGAAGAGGCGGTATCGCTCATCGACCAGGCCGGAGTCGACGAAGTCAAAGTACGCACCCCCCTCACCTGCGAAACCCGCTACGGCTTGTGCGTCAAGTGCTACGGGCGCGACCTTGGCCGCGGCCACGTGGTCAACTCCGGCGAAGCGGTTGGTGTTATTGCCGCGCAGTCGATTGGCGAACCCGGCACGCAGCTCACCATGAGAACGTTCCACGTCGGTGGCGCGGCATCGAGAGCGGCGGCAGCGACCGGAGTCGAGGCCAAGACCGAGGGCATCGTCCGCTTCGCGGGCAACATGCGCTACGTCTCCAACACCAAGGGCGAAAAAGTGGTCATTGCCCGTTCAGCGGAAGTAGCGGTGGCTGACCGGCATGGCCGCGAGCGTGAGCACCACAAGATTCCCTATGGCGCGACGCTGCTCGTCGACGATGGATCCGAAATCAAAGCCGGAGCCAAGCTGGCGAACTGGGACCCGCACACAAGGCCCATCATCACCGAATACTCGGGCATGGTGAAATTCGAGAACGTTGAAGAAGGCGTGACCGTCGCCAAACAGGTCGACGAAATTACCGGTCTGGCGACGCTGGTAGTCATCGACTCCCCGCGCCGTTCCTCTTCCTCGACGAGCAGAGGCGCCCGCCCGCAGGTCAAGCTGGTCGATGACAAGGGAGGCGAAGTGAAAATCGCGGGCAGTGACCACGCTGTCACCATCACCTTCCAGCCAGGCGTGCTCATCACCGTGCAGGACGGCCAGGTTGTCAGCATCGGCGACGTACTCGCCCGCATTCCCCAGGAATCGGCCAAGACGCGCGACATCACGGGCGGCCTGCCGCGCGTGGCGGAACTGTTCGAAGCACGTGCGCCCAAGGATGCCGGCATGCTGGCCGAGTACACCGGAACCGTCTCCTTCGGCAAGGACACCAAGGGCAAGCAACGCCTCGTCATCACCGAACCGGACGGTACCCCGCACGAATTCCTGATCTCAAAGGACAAGCATCTGATGGTGCATGAAGGGCAGGTCGTCAACAAAGGCGAGATGATCGTCGACGGCCCGGCTGACCCGCACGACATCCTGCGCTTGCAAGGCGTCACCGAACTGGCGCGTTACATCATTGACGAAGTGCAAGACGTCTACCGCCTGCAGGGCGTGAAGATCAACGACAAGCACATTGAAGTGATCGTGCGCCAGATGTTGCGCCGGGTCGTCATCACTGATCCGGGCGAATCAAAATTCATCCGCGAGGAACAGGTCGAGCGTTCCGAAGTCCTGGACGAAAACGAGCGTCTCGAAGCCGCAGGCAAGCTGACCGCGCGTTATGAAAACATCTTGCTCGGCATCACCAAGGCATCGCTATCGACCGACTCCTTCATCTCGGCGGCCTCCTTCCAGGAGACCACCCGCGTGCTGACCGAAGCCGCGATCATGGGCAAGCGCGACGAATTGCGCGGCCTGAAGGAAAACGTCATCGTTGGCCGTCTCATTCCGGCGGGTACGGGCCTCGCATACCACCGCAGCCGGAAGGCGCAAGTTGCCGGGGAGGACTTGGCCGGTGCGCCGCATGCCTGGCCCCCGGCGGAAGAAGAGACCATCGGAGGCGAAGGAGAAGCGCCACCGCAGCCGGAAGGGTTGTAGTGCCATAGTGCGGCAGGGGAACCAAAAGAGTTACGTTTACGTAATTCTTTGGTTTCCTTGGTAGGCCGTGCAGGATTCGAACCTGCGACCAACGGATTAAAAGTCCGCTGCTCTACCAACTGAGCTAACGACCCGGAAAGTTGGTGATGTTAGTGGCGCACGGTGCGGAGGTCAAGGTGAGTGTGACAGGCGGCTATATCAACCAAGCGATTTTTTAAGCTCGTAGAGCTTTTCCAACGCTTCGCGCGGCGAGAGCTTGTCAGGGTCAATGGCCGCGAGTTCGGACAGGATCGGGTGAGGGGGCGTGATGATTTCTGTTTCCGGCGGCACGGCGGCCAGGAACAGATCGGCTTGCGGCCCCGCGTCGATGGCGCGGTTTTCCAGGGTGCGAAGCCGTCGACGCGCTTCGCGGATGACGGTGGCCGGGATGCCCGCCAGCGCGGCAACTTCTATGCCGTAGCTCTGGCTTGCCGGACCGTCTTCAAGGGCGTGCAGGAATACGATGTTGTGCCCGTGCTTGACAGCGTCGAGATGGACGTTGGCACATTCGGGATGCTCGGCATTGAGGCGGGTCAATTCGAAGTAGTGAGTGGCGAAGAGGCTGAGGCCAAGATTTTTTTCCAGCAGGTGACGGGCAATGGCAAAAGCGAGGGCAAGGCCGTCAAAGGTCGATGTCCCCCGCCCTATTTCGTCCATCAATACGAGGCTGTGTTCGGTTGCGCCGTGCAAGATGACGGCGGCTTCGGTCATTTCGACCATGAAGGTGGATCGGCCCGAGGCGAGATCGTCAGAAGCGCCGATGCGGGTGTAGATGGCATCCAATGGGCCGAGTTGGGCTTGTTCGGCGGGGACGAAGCTGCCGATGTGCGCCATGAGGGCGATGAGCGCCACTTGCCGCATGTAGGTGGATTTGCCGCCCATGTTCGGGCCGGTGATGAGGAGCATGCGACGCGCGGGGGCAAGGTGGGCATCGTTGTGAATAAAATGCTCAACCTGGCGTTCCACGACGGGGTGGCGGCCTCCGGTGATATGGAGGCCCGGTTGGGGGGTGAACACAGGGGCTACGTAGCCGTTGCAACGCGCGGCTTCGGCGAGGGCCGTGAGGGCGTCGAGCGTGGCAATGGCCCGCGCGGCGTGCTGGAAGGCGGCAATGAAGGGGGCGAGTTCGTCGAGCACGGACTCGAAGAGCGTTTTTTCGCGCACAAGCGCCCGCTCCTGGGCTGACAGGGCTTTATCTTCGAATGCCTTGAGTTCTGGCGTGATGTAGCGTTCGGCATTTTTCAGGGTTTGGCGGCGGCGGTAGTCGGCGGGAACTTTCGCTGTGTTGGCGTGGCTGACTTCGATGTAGAAGCCGTGGACTTTGTTGTATTCGACTTTAAGGCTGGTAATGCCGGTGCGTTCGCGTTCTCGCTCTTCCAGGCGGATGAGAAAGTCGCCGCAATGGGTCTGGATATCACGCAATTCGTCGAGTTCGGCATCGTATCCGATGGCGATAACGCCGCCGTCGCGCACGAGCGCCGCGGGCTCTGGTGCAATGGCGCGGATGAGCAGTGCGTGCGGCGCGGGGGGCAGTTTGAGGTCGGCGACGAGTTGTTCGAGCAGATCACTCGATGAATCCGCCAGCACGGGGAGCAGTTCGGGCAAGCGTGCAAGACTCTCACGCAGCGCGGAGAGGTCACGCGGGCGGGCGTTTTTGAGGGCGATGCGTGCGGTGATGCGTTCAATGTCGGCAACTCCCGCAAGGGTGCGTCTTGCCGTGTCGGCGCGGGGATGGCCGTTGGTGTTGTTGTCGCCTTCCTGGAGCAATGCGGCGATGGCGCGGTGACGTGCGGAGGGAATGGCAGGGGCGCGCAGTGGGTGGTGTATGGCATGACGCAGCCAACGGCTGCCCATGCCGGTGACGCAGGTGTCGAGCAGCGACAACAAGGTGGGGGCGCGTTCTCCGCGCAGGGTTTCGGTGAGTTCGAGATTGCGCCGTGTGGCGGCATCCATGCGCAGGAACTCGGAGTCGCGCTCAACGATGAGCCGGGTGACGTGCGCAAGGTTCTGGCGTTGTGTGCTGTGGGCGTAATCGTGCAGTGCGCCTGCCGCGCCGATGGCCACCGTCAGTCCGGTGGTGTCGAACCCGGAGAGGTCACGGACGCCGAAATGTTCGGCCAGCAGTTGAGCGGCGGTTTCGGGGTCGAATTGCCAGTCTGCCAGTCGGCGCAATGCCGGGGTAAGGGAGTCGGTCTGCGGCAGTGCAAGGCTGTCAGGCATGAGCACTTCCGCCGGGGTCAGGCGCTCGAACTGCGAGGCGAGGGAATCGGGTGGCACTTCAGCCAGCCGCAGGTCGCCATTGGCGAGGTTGAGCCAGGCCAGCCCGAGCACGCCGCGGTGTATGTTGAGCGCGAGCAGCAGTGAGTCCCTGCGTTCGTCAAGCAGAGCCGCGTCGGTGACCGTGCCGGGAGTGACGATGCGGCTCACGGCACGTTCCATCGGCCCTTTGTTTGCGCCCGGCTCACCGACTTGTTCGGCGATGACGACTGATTCGCCGAGCTTGACCAGCTTGGTTAAGTATTGTTCGACGGCATGGAAGGGGACGCCCGCCATTTTGATGGCTTGCCCGGCGGACTTTCCTCGTGTGGTCAAGGTGATATCGAGCAGGCGCGCGGCTTTTTCGGCATCGTCAAAGAACAACTCGTAGAAGTCGCCCATGCGATAGAAAAGCAGCGTGCCTGGGTGCTGCGCCTTGAGGCGCAGGTATTGCCGCATCACGGGAGTGTGGGCGTCGTGTTCGCGCTCCGTGGCAATGGTTGGTTGCATCAATGCAGATGACGCGGTATCTGCTCGGCTTCGGCCTCGGGCATTTCAGCGTGGACGATTTCACCCTCGGGCGAGGGATAGAGCGGCACACCGCAATCGTCGCAGAATTCGAGCGGAAAACGGTGTTCGAGCGTTTTCACGACGCCGACGCCGCATTCGCGCAGTACGCTTTCGATTTCAGCGGGTACGTCGACGGCTTCGTTTTCCATTCCCAGGAGCGGCCAGACCACGCCGTGTACGACGCTATCGTTGTTGGAGAGGGTAAAGCCGATCCGGTATTCTTCGATCTGTTCGTCCCAGAAAGGCGCAATGACCGCGCGCAGATTGATGACAGGCACGTCGAGCGAGGTGGCGAGAAAGGCAACCGAGGCGCGCACGGAGTATGCGCGGCTGAGTTTGTCGGCGGAGCGGCAAGCGGCAAAGTAGGATTCAGGCAGCACGACTTCAAGCGCACAACCGGGCAGGAGCGGGGTGAGGCAGTCTCCTCCCTGGCCGCGCCATTGCGCCAGCGCCTCTGCGCGGTTGCCGTCGGATTCCTGCCAGCGGAAGGCGGCATGGCCGCGCGGTACGACGACCGCCGCCAGGATGTAACGGGTGTCGGAGAGGAACTGCGTGGTTTCCGGCATGCCGCCGGTGTCGATGTGCAAATCCTCACCTTCGAGCGCGGCGCGGCCCAGGCGTGCGGCAAAGTTTGCGGTGTCGCAATAACCTTGCGGGAGTTGATCTGGACTGAACAGGAAATCCGCCATAGCCAGGCGGGCGTTTTGGGCAAGGATGTGGGCGAGCAGATGCACGCGCAGGTTAGCCAGCGTGGCGGCAGGCAGGGTACGCGCAGGGATGCGGAAGCGCGACCAGACCAGCACCGGAGCGGCGATGAAGACGATATCGTGTTCGTTGCCGAGGATGACAGGGGATTCTGTGCGCGACTCGATGGCGTCGGCCAGTTCGTCGTAAACCGAGCCGCTACGGTTGAATGCTTGGTCGAGCGCGGTATCGAGCGTGTCTTCATCGTCATGGGCCAGCGTTGTGTCGATGGCTGACGCGAGGCGTTTTTCCCAGAAGCGATCTTCGACTTGACAGCAGGACTCGGCCAGACCACCAGCCAGCCACAAAAGCTCTTCGGCATGGCGGCCAATACCGCCCCGACGTTTGCTGCGCGGTCTTTTCATGTTAGGCACCATTCGGAAAAATTACACTATTGTAGCTTTTGGCGCGGCAGGCGGTTCAAAATTCCGTGCCGATTTGTACTGTTTGCATAATGGTGGCAGAGATTTCCTCGATGGACTTCGTGGTGGAGTCCAGCCAGCGGATGTTTTCAAGCCGCATCAGCTTTTGCGCGGAATCGATCTCGTAGCGGCAATTTTCCAGGCTGGCATAATGGCTATTGGGCCGTCGTTCTTGCCGGATGAGCGAAAGCCGGTCCGGGGAAATGGTCAGGCCAAAGAGCTTGGCGCGAAATTCGTGCAGTTCTCCCGGTAGTTTGTTGCGCTCGAAATCTTCGGGAATGAGCGGGTAGTTGGCGGCTTTGACGCCGAATTGCATCGCCAGGTAGAGGCTGGTCGGCGTTTTACCGGAGCGTGACACGCCTACGAGGATAACGTCGGCATTGCGCAGCTCGTCGGCACTGGAAACGCCGTCGTCGTGTGTCATCGCAAAATTGATGGCTTCCATCCGGTTTTTGTAATCGGTGCTTTCGGCAACACCGTGGAAGCGGCCAACGGTGTGCGTGGAACGCAGCCCGAGTTCGTTTTCGAGCGGTTCAATGAATCGCTCGAAGAGGTCGAGAAACAGGGCACTGTTATGTGCTTCGCGCAGTACGGCGACCGATTCTGCGTTAACCAGGCTGCTGAATACAATAGGGCGCAGCCCCGTTTCCAGCGCAACTTCCCGTATCCGCCGGGCGCAATCCTGCGCCTTGGGGACATCATCGACGAACGGCACGCGCACCTGCTGGAAACGGGCGTCGGGGAACTGCGCCAGCAGGCTGTGGCCGAATGTTTCGGCGGTAATGCCGGTACTGTCGGAGACGAAAAACACCGTACGGAATAGACGGTTGCTCATAGGTTGCACTCGTGAGGTTGCGGGTAGTGAAGAAGGGGTGAAACGTGAAACAAGCACATTGGGGCAAACCCTGCCGTGCGCAAAGAAAGTGTTTTACGTAGAATACCCGTTTTCCTTATTTTCAGCGGATTCTGGAAGCTGTCATGTCTTGTTACGTCATTCCATTTACTGAACTGCGTATGTCCGATGTCGATAAGGTTGGAGGAAAGAACGCCTCGCTCGGCGAAATGATCAACCAGCTATCGTCGAAGAGTGTACGCGTACCGGACGGTTTTGCCACGACCTCCGAAGCTTACCGCGAGTTCCTGGCGCACGGGGGGTTGTCCAGGCGCATCGACGCCGCGCTCGATACGCTCGATATCGACGATGTCGATGCGCTGGCCAGCACGGGTGCGCAAATCCGCCGGTGGATCGTCGATACGCCGTTTCCGTCCCGGTTGGAAGCCGGGATCAAATCGGCCTACGAGAAGATCGCCGCAGGCGGGGATGGAGGCAGCTTCGCGGTGCGTTCTTCCGCGACAGCCGAGGATTTGCCGGATGCTTCGTTTGCCGGGCAACAGGAATCCTTCCTCAATATCCACGGCTACGACAATATCCTGCACGCGATCAAGGAGGTGTTCGCTTCGCTCTACAACGACCGTGCCATTGCCTACCGTGTGCACAAGGGTTTTGCGCACAGCGACGTGGCGCTGTCGGCGGGCGTGCAGCGCATGGTGCGCTCCGGTACCGGCGCTTCGGGGGTGGTGTTCTCGCTCGATACGGAATCCGGCTTCAAGGAAGTGGTGTTCGTGACCGCTTCTTATGGATTGGGTGAAACCGTGGTGCAGGGCGCGGTGAATCCTGACGAGTTCTACGTGCACAAGCCGACGCTTGCTCAGGGGCGTTCGGCTGTGGTGCGGCGCAACCTCGGTTCCAAACTCATCAAGATGGTTTTTTCCGACAGGCGCGAGGCGGGCGAGTCCGTGTGCACTGTGGATGTACCCGAGGCCGACCGCAACCGGTTCGCCATCACCGACGAGGACGTGCTGGAATTGGCGCGCTACGCGGTCATCATCGAAAAGCACTATGGCCGTCCGATGGATATCGAGTGGGGCAAGGATGGCGAGGATGGCAAACTTTACATTCTCCAGGCGCGGCCTGAAACGGTAAAGAGCCAGGGTTCCGGCCTGGTGATGGAGAAATATCGCCTCAAGGAATCCGGTGGCGAACCGATTACCCATGGCCGTGCCATCGGCCAGAAAATCGGCGTGGGTACGGTGCGTATCGTGTCGGACGCTTCCGAAATGAATCGCGTGCTGGCGGGCGACGTGCTCGTCACGGATATGACGGACCCCAACTGGGAACCGGTGATGAAGCGTGCCAGCGCCATTGTCACCAATCGCGGCGGCCGTACCTGCCATGCCGCGATCATCGCGCGAGAGCTGGGCATTCCCGCTATCGTCGGCTGCGGTAACGCAACCGGCATGCTGTCCGAAGGGGATGAGGCAACCGTTTCCTGCGCCGAGGGAGATACCGGCTTCGTGTATCGGGGCAAACTGGAGTTTGAGGTCTCCATTACCGACATGGGCAACCTGCCCAGGCTGCCGCTCAAGATCATGATGAACGTGGGCAACCCCGAACTCGCTTTCGAGTTCGCGCAGATCCCCAACTCGGGCGTGGGGCTGGCGCGGCTGGAGTTCGTCATCAACAACATGATCGGAGTCCATCCCAAGGCGATTCTCGAAATCGACCAGGCCCCGGCTTCCCTGCGCGAAGAAATTTTGCTGAAGGCGCGCGGCTACGCCAACCCTCGCCAGTTCTTCATCGACAAGCTGACCGAGGGCGTGGCGACCATCGCCGCCGCGTTCTATCCCAAGCCGGTAATCGTGCGCATGTCCGACTTCAAGTCGAACGAATATCGCAAACTCTTGGGCGGACACCTCTACGAGCCGGAAGAAGAAAATCCGATGCTCGGCTTCCGTGGCGCGTCGCGCTACATTGCCAGCAGTTTCCGGGATTGCTTCGAACTGGAATGCGCCGCCATGCGCAAAGTGAGAAACGAGATCGGCCTGACCAACGTGCAGATCATGATTCCCTTTGTGCGCAATCTTCAAGAGGCACAAAGAGTCGTGGGTCTTCTCGCTGAACACGGGCTCAAGCGTGGCGAGAACGAACTCAAACTTATCATGATGTGCGAGATTCCATCGAATGCGCTGCTCGCAGAACAGTTTTTACAGTATTTTGACGGGTTTTCCATCGGTTCCAACGATCTTACGCAGCTTACCTTGGGACTCGACCGCGACTCAGGACTGGTCGCGCAAGCGTTCGATGAGCGCGATCCGGCGGTCAAGCTGTTGATGTCAAAGGCAATTCAGGCCGCTAACAATCTCGGGAAGTATATCGGCATCTGTGGGCAAGGCCCGTCCGACCATGCTGATTTTGCCGCCTGGTTGATGGAGGAAGGCATCCAGACCATCTCGCTTAACCCGGATACGGTGGTGTCGACCTGGATCAAGCTGGCGGAAATCGCGGAGAAAAAACAAGCCTAACGCGGCGAGGAGTCGATGGGTTCGATGGGCTCGCCGGGTTCAATTTCACGCCAGTACCCTTCCCGGTAGCACTCGATGGGACGAAAACGGGCCTTGTAGGCCATCTTATGGCTTTCCCCGATCCAGTAACCGAGGTACAGGCGGGGCAGGCGCGCTTGGCGGCAGGCTTCGATCTGCCACAACACGGCATAGGTTCCGAGTGAAGCGTGCGGTAAGCCGGGATCAAAAAAGGTGTAGACGCTGGAAAAACCATCGTCCAGCCTGTCGATGACGCAAACCATGCGCAGGGCGTTGCCACTGCGGAATTCAACGAAAAAAGTCTCGACCGGGCTTTGCAGCAGAAACTGCTGATATTGCTCGCGGCTGTCTTCGTCCATGCCGCCCTGGGGGTGGCGCGCGCGCAGGTAACGCTGGTAGAGAAGGAAGTGTTCCTCGCTGTACGCGGGAGGGCGGACACGGGTAACAAGATCGGCGTGGCAACGCATGGCACGGCGCTGGCTGCGATCCGGGATAAACCGCTCAACGGGCAGGCGTACCGGCACACAGGCGTGGCAATCGTCGCAATGCGGACGGTAGATGAATGTACCGCTACGCCGAAAACCATGTTGTACGAGCAATGCGCTGTAAGCGGCTCCGAGGTCGGTGTTCAGGTCGGTTTCGGGGAGCGGGCCGGGTGTCTCGATGACTTTGGCCAGCGCGACTTGCGAGCGCGCGGTGCGCTCCGGCAGGTAGGAACAGGTGTACGGCGCGGTGGCGTAGAAATGGATCGGGGAAAAATTGTCGTGCTGGCGCATGGATATCTCAGACTGCGGCGGCTTCGTTCCAGTCAATTGATGCGGCCAGATCGGCGGGCCAGCGCCGGGGCGGTTCGATTGCGGCTGTCCAGCGTTCAAGTCCGGCGCAAAACTCATCACGGGGGATTTCCCGCGCGCCCATCGACCGCAAGTGCGCGGTACTCATCTGACAGTCGATTACGGCGAAATTTTTTGTCATGAGCAGCCTGGCCAAATGAACAAGCGCAACTTTTGAAGCGTCGGTTTCGAGCGAAAACATGGATTCACCAAAAAACACGCGGCCGAGCGGCATTCCGTAAAGTCCGCCTACCAGGCGGCCTGCGAGACGGCATTCAACGCTGTGGGCATAACCAAGTTCAAACATCCGGCAGTAGGCGGCCTGCATGGCCGGGATAATCCAGGTTCCACCGTCTGGTTCGCGCGGTGCGGCGCATGCGGCGATGACAGCGGGGAAATCGGTATCGACCCGCACTTCGAAACGATGTTGCCGCAAGACCCGGCGCAGCGAGCGGCGAATGCGAATTTCATGCGGAAAGAGAACGAGGCGCGGATCGGGGCTCCACCACAAAATGGGGTCGCCTTCGCTGAACCACGGGAAAAGCCCGCGCCGATAAGCGGCAAGCAACCACTCGGGCGAAAGCATACCCCCGGCAGCAACCAGGCCGTTGGGTTCTTCCAGGGCTGTGGCAACGTCTGGAAAATCGGCTAAATCGTTGAGCCAGGGAATCGTGCGCGAAGCCATGCTTTAGTGTTACAGAATTTCGGCGAGGGTGTAGCGGGATTTCCCACGGATGGGCAGCGAACGGACAATCACCATGAATTGCGCGCTCTGCCAGCGTCGCCGTGCTCCATTTAGAGCTTCTTTTATTCAGAGGAGGAGATCGCCGCTGCCGTGGCGAGCGCGGCAGCAAGCCGGGTCGAACCCTCGGCATCGTTTATCATGCGGCGAGCCGTGACATAACGCTGCGCCCAGAATTTGGTATAGAGCTTGTCGATGCGCACGAGTTTGCCCGTGGCGGGGGCATGCAGAAACTTGCCGTTGCCAACATAGATGCCGACGTGGGAAATATTCTCACCGATGGTATTGAAAAAGATCAGATCGCCCGGCCTGAGTTCGCGCACACTGACCCGGTTGCCTTGCCCGGCCTGTTCGAGTGCGGTGCGCGGCAGATCAATCCCCACGGCGTTATGGAAGACAATTTGCACGAGGCCGCTGCAATCCATCCCGGTGATCGGGGAGGTCCCCCCCCAGCGATAAGGCACGCCGAGATACATGAAGCCTTCGCCAAGCAGCTTCTGTACGGCAGAGGCACTTGGCAAATGCCTGACAGCCGACAGCCCGCTCAGTCCCGATTTGTTGCCGGAGGAGATCGCCGCAGCGTAAGAGGTTTCGACGACTTGTAGCAAAGCCGCGTTGTTGGACGTGGTTTTGGCCGTATTCAGCAGGGTGTTGGCAGCGGCGGCGATAGCGATCGGTGCGTGGTTGGAAAGCTCGGTCGGCGTAAATACGGGAACCGGGTCACGGGCAGCGCGCGTGGAGGTAAATGCCGCAATGGCCACGAGGCCGAACACCGGGCCGCTACGGACAGCGCGCGCAATGGCGACGGAACCCCGGGCGCTTTCAGAACGCGCAACACCCGCTTGTGCCACGTTGTCTTGGGTTTTGGACACTGTGGCATCCGCGCCCAAAGGGGCTAACAACGAAAGGCCCAGTAAAAAGGAACAGTGACAGTAACGCATTGTTAAATATTAACGGATACGTTCCAAAAAGTAAATATTTTACTGGCTTTTCGGCAATATTCCCCTTTAAAACAACAAATAACCGTCTCGGGCAAGTCTCTCAAACAGGGTTGTCGCCGACGTAAGGGTTGTGCGCCCGTTCGTCGCCGAAACGCGACATCGGCCCGTGTCCGGGGATGAAGTTCACATCGTCGCCAAGCGGGAACAAATGCTCGCGGATGGAGCGGATCAGGGTGCGATGGTCGCCGCGCGGGAAATCGGTGCGCCCGATCGATCCAGCGAACAGAACATCGCCTACCAGTGCCAGTCTGGCTCCGGCATGGAAGTACACGACATGCCCCGGCGTGTGTCCTGGCGTGTGTAGGACTTGCAGGGTCTCCATGCCAATGCGTGCTTCGTCGCCGTCATCGAACCAGCGTGATGGCGTGAAACCTTCGGTTTGCGGTAAGCCAAACATGATGCACTGCTGTGGAAGATAGTCGCCTTCCATTAAAAAGGCATCTTCCCGGTGTGGCCCTTCGATGGGTACTGAAGGGGAAAGGGCCTTGGCCAGATCCTGTGCGCCGCCGACGTGGTCGATGTGCCCGTGGGTGAGCAGAATGCGTTCAACCGTGATCCCGAGTTTATCAATGGCGGCACGGATGCGGCCGACGTCGCCGCCGGGGTCGATCACCGCCGCCTTGCGGGTTTTTTCGCACCATAACAGGGTGCAGTTTTGCTGGAACGAGGTGACGGGAAGAATGCGGAAGTCGATCATGGCGCGATGCCCGGGGAGAAAGCGAAGAAACGCCCATGATAACGCTACTCGGCGTGGCGCTCAGGCAAAAACGCCGTGCAGCATTTTGAGCGCGAGCAGGATCAGCATCCCCGCGAAAATTTTTCTCAGTGTTGCCACCGGTATTCGATGGGCGCAGGCTGCGCCGAGAGGCGCCGTGAGTGCGCTGACCACGCCAATCAGCACCAGGGCGGGCAAATAGATGTAGCCAAGGGTATGAGGCGGCATGCCCCCTTCCGCCCATCCGTTGACGAGATAGCCGGTCGTGCCCGCCAGCGCGATGGGAAAACCGATGGCCGCCGAGGTGCCGATAGCGCGCAGTGCCCCAACGTTGCACCAGACCATGAAGGGCACGGAAAGCGAACCGCCGCCGATGGCTACCAGCGCCGAGATGAGGCCGATGAACAGCCCTGTGGCGCTCATGCCGATGCGGCCCGGCAATTCGCGCGAAGGTTTCGGTTTGACGTTGAACAGCATCTGGCTGGAGACGAAGCACAGGAAACAGGCAAAGAACACCGCCAGCGGCACGGTGTCGAGGCGCGAGGCGATGAATGTGCCGAAAAAGGTGCCCGCGAGAATACCCGGCGTGATTCGCCGGATAATTTCCCAGTTCACCGCGCCCCGCGCGTGGTGCGCGCGCAGGCTGGAGACCGAGGTCAGCAGGATGGTCGCCATCGAGGTGCCAAGCGCCATGTGGAGCACCTGTTCGTGCGGGAATCCCTGGGCAAGGAACAAAGTGACCAGTATCGGGACCAGGATGCTGCCGCCGCCTATACCAAGCAGTCCGGCAAGAAAGCCTACCACAAGGCCGAGCGGAGGATAGGCAAGCCACCAGAAGTCGAACGTCATCGAAAAAGAGTCCTAGTTTGACAGCATATGCGCGGCAGTGAATGCTAAAGAAAGAAGCGCGGCTGTGCCGCGCTTCTTTTTTGGTCCCCCGCAGATGCCGTTTTGCCGGTCTATCCTGAACCTGTGGCTCAGGGGGTCACCTTCCTTTCGCTTCAGGCTCACCCGCGTGGGGCGCGCACACCGGCGTTCTACAGTCAGCAACCGTTCTCCTACATTGGCTCATGGAACTCACGGCTTTCACGAACACCGCAGGGGATTGTCCTTGCGCAAATTTTGCCGTGAGACCCGAGGGACTTCAGAAGAGCTTTTCCTGTTGAGCCAGCACGCCTTCGATGCGCGTTTGCATATGGTCGATTCTACGCTTCAAGGTTGGTAAGTCAAACCCGCGACCGTGTAGAAGTTGCAGAAATTCGTGAGCAATATTGAGCGCCGTCATCACTGCCAGAGTTTCGTTGCCCGTGCGCGTTTTTTTGGCCGTCTCATCCAGCCGCTGTCCAAGGTAAGCCACCGCCTCGAGCAGGCTCTCACGCTCGCGTGGAGTGCACGCGACGTGGTATTCCTTGCCCAGAAGGCTGATGTCGAGCGTTTCGGACTCTTTCATTGCGGCCTCCTCCTTATTGCGGCAGTTTGACAAGCGCTGCTTCGAGCTTTTCGGTGGCAAGGCCGATTTTGCTCGCAAGCAGGCGGTTTTCGGCTTCGAGCCGGGATTGGTGCGCGCGCAATTCGCGGTTTTCGTTACGGAGCGCCGCGTACATGCTGATGAGTTGTTCGATCTGCGCTTCGAGGCGGTTGAGTTCAGCGTCCATTTTCAGCTTCCCTGTAGCCTTGCGTTTGGGTGACATCGCGCACCGCGCCAGTGTCCGCCGAAGTGGTGAGCGCCGCGTAAGCTTGGAGCGCCGCCGAGACGGGGCGTTTGCGCCCGGCAGGTTTCCATGCCGCGTTGCCCCGTGCCTGCATCGCCGCTTTGCGGCGGGCGAGTTCTGCATCGGAAACCGCCAGGCGGATGCTGCGCCCAGGAATGTCGATCTCGATGACATCGCCGTTCTCGATCAGGGCGATCGCGCCGCCGCAGGCGGCTTCCGGCGAGGCGTGGCCGATGGACAGCCCCGAGGTTCCGCCGGAGAAACGCCCATCGGTGAGGAGCGCGCATTGTTTGCCGAGGCCGCGCGATTTGAGATAACTCGTCGGGTAGAGCATTTCCTGCATGCCAGGCCCCCCTTTGGGTCCTTCGTAACGGATAACGACCACGTCGCCTGCCTGCACCATGTTGCCGAGGATACCGTCGACGGCGTCTTCCTGGCTCTCGAAAACTTTTGCCGTACCGGAAAATTTCCAGATGGATTCGTCGACCCCGGCTGTCTTGACGATGCACCCCTTTTCGGCAATGTTGCCAAACAATACCGCCAGCCCGCCGTCTTGGCTGAAGGCGTGGGCGCGGTCACGGATCACCCCGCCCACGCGGTCGAGATCGAGCCGGGGCCAGCGTTTGTCCTGGCTGAAGGCTTCCAGGCTTGGTACGCCGCCGGGCGCGGCGCGGTATAAACCGGAGACGGTTTCATCGGGCGAGCGCATCACGTCCCAACGCGCGAGCGCTTCGCCAAGCGTGCGGCTGTGCACAGTGGGGACATTGTGGTGGAGAAGCCCGGCCCGGTCGAGTTCTCCGAGAATGCCCATTACGCCGCCGGCGCGGTGGACGTCTTCGAGATGAACGTCGTTCACCGACGGGGCAACCTTGCACAAGCAGGGTACATGGCGCGACAGGCGGTCGATGTCCTTCATGGTGAAATTTACTCCGGCTTCGCGCGCGGCGGCGAGCAGGTGCAGGACAGTGTTGGTCGAGCCGCCCATTGCCACATCGAGGCTCATCGCGTTCTCAAACGCTTCGAGGCGGGCAATCGAGCGCGGCAACACTGAATCGTCGCCCTGTTCGTAATACCTTTTCGCCATGTCGACGATGCGCCGCCCGGCTTCGCGGAAAAGCCCCGCGCGGTCGGCATGGGTCGCCACCAGCGTGCCGTTTCCCGGCAGGGACAGGCCCAATGCTTCGGTAAGGCAGTTCATCGAGTTGGCGGTAAACATGCCTGAGCACGAACCGCAGGTTGGGCAGGCAGCACGTTCGACCGCGGCGATCTCATCATCCGAACAGTTTTTGTCCGCTGCCTTAATCATCGCGTCGATGAGATCGAGCGACATCGTTTTTGCCTCCCACTTGAGCTTGCCCGCTTCCATCGGGCCGCCGGAGACGAAAATGGCCGGGATGTTCAGCCTCAGGGCCGCCATCAGCATGCCCGGCGTGATCTTGTCGCAGTTCGAGATGCAAACCAGCGCGTCGGCGGTGTGGGCGTTGGCCATGTATTCGACCGAATCGGCGATCAGATCGCGCGAGGGAAGCGAATAGAGCATGCCGCCGTGTCCCATCGCAATGCCGTCATCGATGGCAATGGTATTGAATTCCCGTGCCACGCCTCCGGCAGCCTCAATCTCGCGCGCGACCAGTTGTCCGAGATCTTTCAGGTGCACATGCCCTGGCACGAACTGGGTGAAACTGTTGGCAATGGCAATGATCGGTTTGCCAAAGTCATCGTCCTTCATGCCCGTGGCGCGCCACAGCGCGCGCGCGCCTGCCATGTTGCGGCCGGAAGTGGAGAGACAGGAACGGTATTGGGGCATGGGATGCTCCGGGTAGGCAGAAAAACCGTGAATTCTAATCCTGTTTTCCGCTTGCTTACGCAAACAGCGCACCGACGCTTGCTCCGCTGTGGATGCGTTCGATGGCTGCGGCAAAGAGCGGGGCGACGGTCAGCGTGGTGAGTTTGTCGATTTGTTTTTCCGGCGTGACCCGTACGGTGTTGGTGACGACGACGGAATCCACGCTTGCTTCGCGCAGGCGTTCGATGGCCGGGCCGCACAGCACCCCGTGCACCGCGCCGGCATGGACGCTTTTTGCCCCGGCGGCGCGCAGGGTTTCGATGGTCGAGATCAATGTGCCGCCTGTGGAAATTTCATCTTCAAAGATCACCGCGTCGCGCCCGTTCACTTCGCCGACCACATGGCTCTGTTTGACCTGTGTGTCAGTGATGCGGCGCTTGTCGATGATCGCCATCGGAATGCCGAGCCGTTCGGAAAAGCGCCCAACCCGCTTGGCCCCGCCTGCGTCGGTTGCCACCGCGACCGTGTTCGAGAGATCGAAGCGGTTGCGGAAATGCTCGGCGATGACCGGAATCGCGGTGAGATGATCGACCGGCACACTGAAAAAACCATGCACCTGATCGGCGTGCAAATCCATCGTCAGCACGCGGTTTGCTCCGGCGGCGACGAGCATGTCGGCCATCAGCCGTCCAGCGATTGAAATCCTGGGTTTGTCTTTTTTGTCCGAGCGCGCGTAGGAATAGTAGGGAATCACCGCCGTGATGCGCTGGGCCGATGCGCTGCGCAGCGCATCGAGTGTAATGAGCAGTTCCATGATGTGGTGGCTCACCGGCTCGGTGAAGGACTGCACGACGAACACGTCGCGCTCGCGCACGTTTTCCAGGATTTGCACATGCAGGTTGTCGTTGGAGAAGCGCGAGATTTCGAGTTGGGACAAAGGTATGCCGAGCCGACCGCATATTTCGCGCGCAAGCGGTTCGTTGGAATTGCAGGCAAATACCTTGAGGGCGTTTTTCGTCATGTTTGCGCTCCGGGAAAGGCTTCCGCAGGAATCAGGGAGATCAGGGTCGGGGTCAGGTCAGGAATAAAGCAGGAATGGGCGGCGGCATTCACACCAGGCGGTTTCATCCGTTGCCGCCAGGGCGTCGAAATCCGCCGGGGCCGCAGCGGGGTCATCCACCCATTCGCGCAGAAGCGGGCTGCCGTTGATGAGGTCTATCGCCAGACGGCCATGCTCGTATTCGTAGGGAAAGTCGCGCCACAATGGATAGCCGGGTTCGATCCGGCGCAGAGCTTTGAAGGCGAGCGCCATCAGCCGCCACGGACGGAAGGCGTCGTGGCCGTAGTGGCCGTTTTCAACATGGATTTGCGCTCCCGCGCACAATTGTCCGGCGTGCTTGTGGAAAGTCGGTTCGAACCAGCACTCGCGCAGGAGGCAACCTTCCAGCCAGCGCGGCGCAAGCGCACGCATCGTGGCAAGCAGGGCGTGGATGCCCAGTCCCGGTGCACCGAAGAGTTCAAGCGGGCGGGTCGTGCCGCGTCCTTCGGAGAGTGTCGTGCCTTCAAGCATGACCGTCCCGGCGTAGGCGCGGGCCATGAAAAGATTGGGAGCGTTGGGGCTTGGGTTGACCCATGCGCGGTCGGATGGCCAGCCGTAGCCCGCCGGTTCATCGGGGTGCCAGCCTTTCATGGTAATGACCCGGTAGTCGACATCCAGCCTCAGGGCGTCAATGAACCAAAGTCCAAGTTCCCCCAAGGTCATGCCATGGCGCATCGGCAGCGCGCCCGCTCCGACGAAACTCTCCCAGCCAGGACGCAGCAGCAGCCCTTCCACCGGGCGGCCTGCCGGATTTGGGCGGTCGAGTACCCAGACCGATTTGCCGTGGCGGGCCGCTTCCTCAAGGACGTAGCGCAGCGTGGTGATGAACGTGTAGATGCGGCAGCCCAGGTCTTGCAGGTCGACCAGCAGGACATCGAAACTCTCCATCATCGCCGCGCTCGGGCGGCGCACTTCTCCGTAGAGGCTGAACACGGGAATGCCGTACACGGAATCCGTGTAGTCGGGCGATTCGATCATGTTGTCCTGCTTGTCGCCGCGCAATCCATGTTGCGGCCCGAACGCGGCTGAGAGTTTCACACCCGGCAGGCTCGCCAGCGCGTCGAGCGCGTGGACGAGTTCTTTCGTGACCGAGGCGGGATGGGCGAGCAATGCCACACGGCGGCCCGCAAGCGCACGGACCAATTCCGGTTCGGCGAGCAGGCGTTCAAGACCGTTTAGAAACCGAGGATTCATTACGCTACCAATCGAGTGTCGAGCCGCAGCGTCCAGCCGCCGGCATGGTGAAAATCGGGCTGCTCCGCCGGATGATGGACGGCCCAGTATTCGAGGCATCCGTCTTCGCGCTCGATCACCGCAGCAAGCCCCAGCCGCAGAATGGGGGAAGCGGGCAACAGCTTGGGCGGTACTTTGGCCATGAGGGTAAGCTGCCCTTCGTTTCGAATGCTCGTGATGGGCAGCGGAACGGGGCTTTCCTCTTCAGGCGGATACCCGATTTGACGGTATTGCAGAAATTCGCTTGCCGCCCATTGCCCGGCAGGCGAAAAGTTGTATTCGCGGTAAATCTCTCCGTCCGGCGCGGAAATGAATGCCTCAAAGCAAGTGTGCTGCCAGAGTGGGCCGGGTGGCGGCGCGTCGGCAGAGGGTACGCGCAATGCTTTGATGTGGCCTTCGAGCGTGTATTCAAGGCGCAGCCCGCCACCGGGCAGGGCGCAGACCGATACCAGCAGTGCCGATGCCGCTGGGAAACCGCCGGGCGCAGGCGGGTAGTGGGCGAAAGGGCGCAGGCCGACCGTAATGGTCGGAATTTTTGGAGCGGGCATCGAAGGCGAAGTCACGTCAGGTATCCGCGTAGCCACGGCGTGGTTCTGTCAGGGCGTAATGTTACCTGTTCTGGCCTTTGCCCGGTTATGCACGCAACAGCCCCTCCCGTCCGTCGAGCCAGCGCGCGAGCAGTTTACCGGCAGCGGCAGGGTCATCGGCGAGCAGTTCCGCGGCAGCTTCACGGGCCGGTTCGATCAAATAGCCGTCCCGTTCGAGGTCGGCGTAGCGCAGCAGCGGCAGCCCGCTCTGGCGCGCGCCGATGAATTCGCCGGGGCCGCGGATGCGCAGGTCTTCGCGGGCAATGGCGAAACCATCGTTGTGTTCAAAAATCACCTTGAGCCGTGCGCGCGCGGCTCTCGACAGAGGCGGCTCGTACAGCAGCACGCATGAGGATTGCGCCGTGCCGCGCCCAACCCGTCCACGCAACTGGTGCAATTGCGCAAGGCCGAAACGCTCCGCGTGCTCGATCACCATCAGGCTGGCGCGGGGTACATCCACGCCGACTTCGATTACCGTGGTCGCCACCAGCACATGCAGTTCGCCCGCAGCGAAGGCCGCCATCACCGCTGTTTTTTCTTCTGCCCTGAGGCGGCCGTGAATGAGGCCGACCCGCAGTTCCGGCAGGGCTTCCTTGAGCGTTTCCCAGGTTTCCAGCGCGGTTTTCAGTTGCAGGGCTTCCGATTCCTCGATCAGGGGGCACACCCAGTACGCTTGCCGGCCTTCGAGACAGGCCGCCTTCAGACGGGCAATGATTTCCGTGCGCCGCGTTGCCGAGGCCAGCCGGGTGTGGATGGGCGCACGGCCCGGCGGCAGTTCGTCGAGCGTCGAAACGTCGAGGTCGGCATAGTGGGTCATCGCCAGTGTGCGCGGGATCGGCGTTGCGGACATCATCAACATGTGGGGACGCACCCCGGCAGTCCCCTTATTGCGCAGGGCCAGCCGCTGGCGCACGCCGAAACGGTGCTGTTCGTCGATGATCGCCAGCGCCAGCCGGGGCAGGTTGACCGGGGTTTCGATCAGAGCATGGGTTCCGACCGCGAGCAGACATTCCCCGCTCTCCAGGCGCGCGAGTTCGGATTCTCTTTCCCGCTTCCTGCGCCCGCCCGACAGCCAGGTAATGCCGATTCCCAGCGGATCGAGCCAGGTGGCGAGTTTGCGGTAATGCTGTTCGGCAAGGATTTCGGTAGGGGCCATCAATGCGGCCTGCCAGCCATTCTCTGCCGCTTGCAGCATGGCAAACGCGGCGACGACGGTCTTGCCGCTGCCCACGTCGCCCTGCAAGAGCCGCTGCATTGGATGAGGCGCGGCGAGATCGGCGGCAATTTCGTCCAATACCCGCTGTTGCGCCGAAGTCAGGACGAACGGCAAGCGTTCATGCAGGGCGCGGGTCAGTGTCCGGCGCGGCGGCAAGCACACGGCTTCATGAGCACGGCGGGCGTTGTAGGCGCGGCGCAGCGACAATTGTTGTACGAGCAACTCTTCAAATTTGATCCGACGCCAGGCCGGATGTTCGCGCGTTGCCAGCATGTGCGCGTCGGTATCAGGTGGAGGACGGTGGAGCGTATGGATTGCCTCGGCAAAGCCGGGCAACGCCAACTGTTGTCGGATCGTGGAGGGCAACGGATCGTCCAGGGGTACAGCATCCAGCGCAACATCCAGCAGGCGGCGCAGAGTGGGTTGCCCAAGCCCTGCGGTCGTGGGATAAACCGGGGTCAAGGCCCGGGGTAAAGGTTCGCCCTTATCCACCAAGCGCAGGCGCGGGTGCACCATCTCCACCCCGAAAAAGCCGCCGCGCACTTCGCCGAACAGCCTGACCCGGCGCCCCGGCGCGAGTTGCTTTTGCAACGAGGGATAAAAGTTGATCCAGCGCGCGATGATTTCAGAACCGGTATCGTCGCGCAGGTGGACGAGCAACTGGCGGCGTGGCCGGGTGTTTTCACATGAAAGCACCTCGGCTTCGATCTGTGCGCTTGTGCCGGGCTGTACCCGCGCGACGGGAGTGAGGCGTGTTTCATCCTCATAGCGCAGGGGCAGGTGGAGAATGAGGTCTTCTGGCCGATGAATATCGAGCCGGGCCAGCAAAGCCGCCTGCCGGCTCCCCTTGGATGGCCATTGAGCAGCCCCGACTCCAGACATGCTGGAATCAACCCAGAAAGAGAATGGCGTCAGCCTCGATCAGCGCATCCCGTGGCAGTTCCTTTACGCCTACGGCGGCACGGGCCGGGTAAGGTTCGGTGAAGTAGCGTGCCATGATTTCATTGACCTTGCCGAAGTGGCCGAGGTCGGTCAGATAGAGTGTCACGCGCACTGCCTGCGCGAGCGTGCCGTTTGCGGCTTCCGCGACTGCCTTCAGGTTTTCAAATACACGGACGGCCTGAGCCTCGAACCCTTCGGCCAATAATCCCGATTCTGGCATGAGACCAATCTGGCCGGAACAATAGACGGTATCGCCAACCCTCACCGCCTGTGAATAAATGCCAATGGCAGCGGGTGCCCTGGAAGTGGAAATGATTTCGCGGCTCATGCCCGGTCTCCGAAAAAAAGACAAAGGGGCGCGGATTGTCCACGCCCCCGGGGATGATGAACGATAGCCCGCCGCGCTTCAACCGCGCACGCGCAAAATGATATCGCAGGCGCCTTTCTCGATAACCTTTTGCAGGCCGCGTTGCTGCCGGATGTTGATGATGACCGGAGCCATGAAGTTGGCGCGCAACCCGGCGCTGGCCGGTGCTTCGTCGCCCTTGCGGACGACGATGGCCACCACGGCGTCCTCCGGGCGGGACAGGCGCAACATCGCTGTTTCTTCATCCGTGAGCGGCAACTCGAAGGTAATGCCGAGTTGTTCCGGCCCGGCGAGCGAGAACGTCACGCTGGCATCGTCCAGGCTCTGGAGCAGGAAAATCCTGCCTTCACCGCCTTCTTCGTGCAGGAGCGCAAAACGGTGCAGATTTCCGAATCCCGGCAGCCCTGCCGGGAATTCGATGACTTTATCGTCGGAGACTTCAATGGCACCCAATAACGGACTTTCAATCTTCATACAAATTCCCCTAACAGATTGAACGATCCGCACGGGGACGGATCATCTTGCGCGCTGCCGCGATTTTGATTTGGGTTTTCCGGATGCCTTCGCGGTTTTCTGTGGCGGCAACACGGTACCTTCCGCAATATCCTTCAGGCGGTCACGTGCCGCCTCGGCCTCGCTCTTGTTACGAAAAGGCCCGACCATGACCCGCATCTGGGTGTGAGCGGGCAGGCCGAGTGCTGTGACATTGTCAAGCACTTTGCTGGCATTTTCCGTGTCGTTGAACACGCCCAATTGAATAAAATACCCGTCTGGCGAAGCGGACGGCTTCATGGGCGCATTGGCCGCTTTGGAGGGCATGGGCGCATTGGCCTCCTGTTGCGGGCTTGTGGTTGCCTTCATGGGTTCCGGCGGCGCGGTTGTGTCCGGAGCCGCCACGGCGGCGTCAAGACCGGGGATAGCGCTTGGCACGTGCCCGGTTTCCCCGGACACGGGGGCAGGAGCCACGACAGGTTCAGCGGCCGTTTGCGCTGTCGTGCCAGATTCCGGCAGCACAGGCGTTTCGGCCTTCGGCGGGAGCGCGTTTGCGGATTCGGGCGGCGGATGTGACGGTTGGCCGCTATCCCCGAACCACAGCATGACCAGCAGCAGCAGCAGCGCCGCCGCCACGGCCAGCCCCGCGCGCTTCATGGCCGTCCAGCGCAGGTCGGAAGAAAACGAAACCTTGTGCCGCCTCATGACACAGCGCCCCCCGCCGCTTCCCGTTGCTGTCCCCGTTCCGCCAATGAAGCAACCAGATCGGCCTCGGCGCGGGTAATGCCACATCGTGAGGCAATGACATCGGCCACGATCCCGCGACGTGCCAGCGCCAACGCTTCATCATACTCCGGCGACATATCAAGGTCTTGCCCCGTGAATGGGATTGCGGCTTCGATTTTGGATGTCGCCGAGCATTTCACGTCCGCGCGCAAGGATTCGATTTCTTTTTGCTGTGCTTCGGCCATCTCCCGCAAGGTGCTGATTTCAAGCCGCAAACGCTGTAGCTCCAGTTCGATGGCAAAAGAATCGAGCGGGATTTCTTCCACTTTTTCGGATACAGAGATACCCGGTTCGTTATGTGAATAGACAGCGACAGTCATGCCGGAATTTGAATCTTTCGCCGATGCGTGCGCATCGTAATTGAAAAGGTCATCATCCAGGTTTGCTGTCCCTGTTTTTTTCGCGGTCAGCGGAATTGCTTGGCGACGAAACCCGGTACGCAGGGCACAAAGAAACTGCCAGCCGCCATAGACCAACAGCAGCGCGATCAACAAAAAGATCAATTGCCGCATGATCCGTTACTCCATGACAAAAAACCGAATGTCAACGGTGAAATGATATCTTACCTTCCCTGAGCGATTTGTGCTGGATATTACTAATAATATCTTTTTTTTGTTATCTGAAGCATGAAAGGGAAGATGCCCATATGGGAAGTTTAGTGCAAACGTCAGCGCAGTGTTGTCCAGCATTGTGATTATCTGAGAATTTTGTATTACTTGTGAGCAGAAATACTGCGGGCGGCATGTGATCATACTCCCAGTTTTTCTACCGCTTCGCGGATGCGGGCGGGTTCGTCGAGCTTGAGGATGCGTTGTGTTTTTGGGGTAATTTCGACAAGATCGGCCCGCAGGATTTGTCGTTTGATTTCGAGAATGCGTGCGGGGTGCATCGAGAAACTGCGCATCCCCATGCCGAGCAGCAACCAGGTAAAGGCGGGGTTGCCGGCCATCTCGCCGCATATGGAAACAGGCAATTCAGCGCGTTGTGCTGCCTGGATGGTACCGGAGATGAGTTTCAATACCGCCGGATGAAGCGGGTCATAGAGACGCACGACTGCTTCGTTACCACGATCGACCGCCAAGGTGTACTGGATGAGGTCGTTTGTTCCAATGGAAAGAAAATCGAGCCGACGGACGAACATACCCAGAGCCAGCGCAGCGGCAGGCACTTCTACCATGCCGCCGACGGGCAATTTTTCGTCGAATTTGATTTTCTCCTCGCGCAGTTCTTCTTTTGCCTTTTCGATAAGAGCCAATGTCTGTTCGATTTCATCAACGTGCGCCAGCATCGGAATCATGATTTGCAGTTTGCCGTGCGCCGAGGCACGCAACAGGGCACGCAATTGGGCGAGGAATATTTTTGGTTCGGTCAGCGAATAGCGCACTGCGCGCAGGCCAAGGGCGGGGTTGGGTTCGTCCCTGGTGTTTCCGGCAAGTGTTTTGTCAGCGCCAATGTCGAAAGTTCGCGCAGTAACGGGCTTGCCGGAAGCGGCCTTGAGTACGGAACGGTAAACTTCATATTGTTCGTCTTCATCGGGCAGGGTGTCACGGTCGATAAAGAGGAATTCGGTGCGAAACAACCCCACGCCGTCGGCGTTGGTTTCCTTGATCTGGGCCATATCCTGCGGGCCGCTGATGTTGGCCAGCAACTGGATGATTTCGCCGCCAAGGGTGGCTGCCGGGGTATCGCGCAGGCGCTTGAGCTTGGAACGCTCCAGTTCCAGCGCTGCGCGGCGCAACAGGTATTCTTCAATGACGGATTTGTCGGGGTCGATGATGGCGACACCGCGCGTGCCGTCGACGATGATGAGTTCGTTGGCGCGCAGCAGGTCGCGGATGTGGCGCAGCCCCACGACCGCCGGAATGTCCAGACTGCGGGCCACGATGGCCGTATGGCTCGTGGGGCCTCCGATGTCCGTGATGAATCCTGCGATGTGATCCTTGAAGCCTATGGTGTCCGCCGGGGACAAGTCATGGGCGACGACGATGGTTCCGTGCCCGTCCCTGCGTTTGGAGGGGAGTGGGCCAGGATCGCCGAGCAGCGCCTTGACCAGCCGTTCGACAACCTGCACTACGTCGGCCTGGCGCTCACGCAGGTAAGGGTCTTCGATCTGGCGGAATTGCTCCACCACCGATTCCATCTGTTGCACCAGCGCCCATTCGGCGTTGTAGTGATGTTCCTTGATTTTGGCGCGCGCTGCCTCGACCAGCACGGGGTCTTCCAGCATCATGCGCTGCAGGTCGATGAACGCGCCCACTTCACTATGCGGCTGGGCGGCAGCGGCGGCGGCGGCGGCTTTCAGCCCGAGCAGTTCCCTTTCTACGGAAGCGACGGCGTTGTCGAAGCGTTCGAGTTCGGCTTCAAGGTGGCGCGGCGCGATCTGATAGTGGTTGACTTCAAGCAGCGCATGCGAAACCAGGTGCGCGTGTCCGATGGCGATGCCCTGGGAAACCGGCAGGCCGTGTACAGTGAAGCTCATCGCAGCGTCCTTGTCATGTTGTCGTCATTGTTCCTCGCCAAAGCGGTCGGCAATCAGTTCAACGATACGCGCCATCGCTTCATCGGCATCCCTGCCCACGGTTTCGATGGTGAGTGCCGTGCCCTGGGTGGCAGCGAGCATCATCAGCCCCATGACGCTTTTTGCGCTGACCCGGCGTTCATTGCGTTGCAGCCAGACTTCAGAGGCAAAACTGTTTGCCAGTCGCGCGAGCCTTGCCGAGGCACGCGCGTGCAATCCCAGTTTATTGATGATCGCCACTTCAGTTTTCGGCATTACCCGATAATTCCTCGCATCACATGTCAACGGCAATTGTAGCCGATAGGGAAAAGAGCATGGTCGCGCGGGAATAATAAAGCGCTGTGTTGCCGGTGTGCGGCATGTTCTGGAGAATTCGTTATTTGCCGCCCGTTCACGGGCAGTCTAGAATGCCCAATTCTCACCGTTCATCTGAACGGCACGTTACGGGAGAACCAGTATGAAGATGGCAACGCAGGCGAAAAAGGCGGCAGAGGACTCGCCCGCGCAGGCGGCGGCTAGGGCTGCGGAGAGTGAGTTTTTATTTCCGCCGGTTCTCAAGTCCGCCAAGCTCGTCGATGTCTGCTACGACATTCGTGGGCCGGTGTTGACCCGTGCGCGGCAACTGGAGGACGAAGGACACAGGATCATCAAGCTCAATATCGGCAATTTGGCGCCTTTCGGATTCGATGCGCCCGAGGAAATCCAGCGGGATATGATCCGCAATCTGCCGAATGCGGCGGGGTATTCAGACTCGAAGGGCATTTTCTCCGCGCGCAAGGCGGTGATGCATTACACACAGCAAAAGAACATCAAAGGTGTGGATATCGAGGATATTTACATCGGCAATGGCGTTTCGGAACTCATCGCCATGTCGATGAACGCGCTCCTGGATTCGGGTGACGAGGTACTGATCCCCGCGCCTGATTATCCGCTCTGGACAGCGGCAGTATCGCTCTCGGGTGGGCGCCCTGTGCATTACCTGTGTGACGAGGGCGCGGGCTGGCTGCCCGATCTGGCCGATATCCGCAGTAAAATCACTTCCAATACGCGCGCCATTGTCATCATCAATCCGAATAATCCGACCGGGGTAGTTTATCCCGATGAAGTGTTGCGGGAGATTATCGCCATCGCGCGTGAGCACAATCTCATTCTTTATTCCGATGAAGTTTATGACAAAATGCTTTACGACGGCGCGAAGCACACTTCGCTTGCGGCGCTCTCCGAGGATGTGCTGACCATTGTTTTCAATGGGTTGTCGAAGAATTACCGTTCCTGCGGCTATCGCGCCGGATGGATGGTGGTGTGCGGCGAAAAGCGGCATGCATGGGATTATATCGAGGGGCTGGACATGCTGGCCTCGATGCGCCTGTGCGCGAATGTGCCTGGCCAGTATGCGATCCAGACTGCGCTCGGCGGCTACCAGAGCATCAACGAATTGGTCTGCAAGGGCGGCAGGTTGTGCCATCAGCGCGACTTGGCCTGGGAACTGCTCACTGCGATTCCGGGGGTCTCCTGCGTCAAGCCCATGTCCACGCTTTACATGTTTCCGAAACTCGATCCCCGGATGTATCCGATTACGGACGATCAGGCATTCATCACCGAACTGCTCGAAGCCGAGCGGGTATTGCTGGTGCAGGGAACGGGTTTCAACTGGCCGCGCCCCGATCATTTCCGGTTGGTCTTTTTGCCATACGAAGAGGATTTGCGCGAGGCCTTCGTGCGCATCGCGCGGTTTCTCGAACACTATCGCAAACAGTATGGCTCGCTGTAGCTGCTGACCGGGAACGGTTTTTATCGACTCACCCATTAATGAAATGGTAACGGAATAATCGCATGAAACCGATCAACGTAGGGTTGCTGGGCATTGGCACTGTCGGAGGCGGCGTGTTTGCCGTCCTTGAACGCAACGCGGGCGAAATTGCCCGTCGGGCGGGGCGCGAGATTCGCATCGCCGCGGTGGCGGACAGGGACATCGAGCGTGCGCGGCGTCTCACCGGCGGGGCAGTGAAGCTCACGGACGATGCCTTCAGTGTGACGCGCGACCCGGAAATCGACATCGTGGTCGAACTGATCGGCGGGTATACCGTAGCGAAAGACTTGGCATTGTCGGCCATTGAGAGCGGCAAGCATGTCGTTACCGCCAACAAAGCGCTCCTGGCCGTGCATGGCAACGAGATTTTTGCTGCCGCTGGCCGCCGCGACGTCATGGTGGCCTTTGAAGCGGCGGTGGCCGGGGGGATTCCCATCATCAAGGCTTTGCGCGAAGGCCTGTCCGCCAACCGCATCGAGTGGGTGGCGGGCATCATCAACGGCACGACCAATTTCATCCTGTCGGAAATGCGGGATAAAGGGCTGCCTTTTGCAGAGGCGCTGAAGGAAGCGCAACGCCTCGGGTATGCCGAGGCCGATCCAACGTTCGACATCGAGGGGGTGGATGCCGCGCACAAGGCAACGATCATGAGCGCCATCGCCTTTGGCATTCCAATGCAGTTCGACAAGGCACACGTCGAAGGCATTTCCCGGCTCGAATCGGCCGACATTGCCTATGCCGGGCAGTTGGGATACCGGATCAAACTGCTCGGCATCGCACGCAAGCGCCCGGAGGGGATCGAGTTGCGCGTGCATCCGACGCTTGTGTCTGCCAACAGGTTGCTGGCCAATGTCGAGGGGGCGATGAACGCGGTGCTGGTGCAAGGCGACGCTGTGGGCGCGACACTCTATTATGGCAAGGGCGCGGGGGCTGAACCGACCGCCAGCGCGGTCATTGCCGATCTCGTCGATATCACGCGGCTCCATACCGCCGACCCCGAACATCGTGTGCCGCACCTCGCCTTCCAGCCGGATCAGGTGCTGAATGTGCCGGTGCTGCCCATCGGGGAGGCGGTGACTTCTTTTTATATGCGCATGCGTGTACTGGACAAGCCCGGCGTGCTCGCCGACATTACCCGCATTCTTGCCGACAGCGACATATCCATCGACGCGATGATCCAGCGGGAGGCGGGGGAAGGCGAATCACAGACCGACATCATCATGCTGACCCACCAGACCGTGGAGAAGAACGCCGTTGCTGCCACTGCACGCATCGAGGCGTTGGGTTCGGTTCAAGGGAAGGTGACGCGGTTGCGGTTGGAGACCTTGTAGGCGGGCCGGGTGCTGAGGCAATGACGGGGGGGCGTGAGATGCTGACAGTCTCCGACCACAATCGTTTTCTGGACGGGTTTACGTATGTTTATCCGGTGCTTTCCCGGCGTGCCGGCGGGGTATCGGTGGGCATCAACCTCAATCCGAACAATGCCTGCAATTGGCAGTGTGTCTATTGCCAGGTGTCTGGCTTGGTACGGGGCAAAGCGCCGAAAATCGACCTCACAAGACTCGAATCCGAGTTGCGTGCTTTTCTCATGGTTTTGCGTCAGGGCGATTGGCTGGCCCATAACGCGCCCGAGGGGGCGCAATCATTTCGGGATATTGCCTTTTCGGGCAATGGCGAGCCAACGAGCGCGATGGAGTTCGCAGATGCCGTGGCAATAGTGGTTCGCCTGCATGCCGAATTTGATCTTGGCCCGTCAGTGGCTTTGCGCTTGATTACCAATGGCAGTCTGCTTGGTCAGACCCGGGTGCGGGAAGGCATCCATCGGTTGGGGCAGGCGGGCGGCGAGGTCTGGTTCAAGGTCGACGCGGGCAAGGCGGACGCTATCGCGCGGATCAACGGTGTCAGGCTGGCTCCCGGGACGATTGCCCGCAATCTGGGGCTGTGTGCGGCACTGTGTCCGACCTGGGTACAAACCTGTGTTTTTCGTTGGGACGGATTGCCGCCGGACGACAGCGAGATCGATGCCTGGCTCAACGTGCTGACAAGCGCGGGTACGGCAATCCGGGGCGTATTGCTTTACGGTATTGCCCGGCCTTCGCAACAGCCTGCTGGCTTGCGTGTCAGTCCCTTGTCGGCGGATGAATTCGGCAGAATCACAATAAAAACAATTAATCAAGGGCTGACGATTCACGTCAGCCCTTGATTAATGCCCGAAGGAATAAAAAAATTCGCTGTGCCTGACCCTTTCCGTCCCCAGGCTGAGTTGCCCCGGCATTAATGCCGGGGTTTGCTCAACGGGTATTCAGGCAGTCTTTTTCTTTTTTGAAACTGAGGCACGAGCCTCTTTCTTCAGGTTTTTATACATTTCCGGGTTGCTGGCCTTAAGATATTCCGCAACGTCGAAATCTTCCTTCTTGACCTTGGTGATGTCGATTTGCTCGATATGCACCAGACGCAGGAGGGCTTGAACGGGACGGGGGATATTGCGCCCGCTTTCATAACGTGAACCACCGCTTTGGGTAACGCCGATCTTCGACCAGAACTGAGACTGGTTGAGGCCGAGCTTGCGGCGAATTTCGCGTACGTCAATGGGCTGTTCTGTAGCTTTCATGTCATCATCCTTTACAGTGTTGCAGGGAAAAGCACTCGTTTGTTGAAGTCACAGTCTGTCGGTTTCCATGTGGATGTCCGAGTGGTTCGAAGTATAGTACAAGCGTTACATGCTATACAATAGGAATAATTAACGACATGCGGTTATCCACAATGTCGCGAAATGCTATCCGTACCCCATATAATGCTATTAGCATAATTCGTCATGATTAAAAATGCGGATAAAAAACTTCACATCAATGAGTTGCATGTACAAGAGATAAAAATACCTGAAAATAGCGTTACATCAACGCCGTTATCTTAACCAAGATTGATGTGGATAACCGTCATGGCATTACTTGCCGGAACCGTGAAAATTTTATTGTATATTGTGCGTTACATGTAGTATAGCGGGCAAAAAATGGGAGTGACAACCGCAGGACGCGGTTGTTGGAAAAATGAAAATGGCGATTACGGTTTCGGTTCGTGAACCGTATTGGGGAATTCTCTCGTTTTATGGAGCGGTGACTCAAAACCGCAGTGAGTCGATGTCCAGGCACCCAGGATTTTGCGGGCCCGGATGGTATCATTCACCCCCCTGAAGGCGGTTTCCGCCACCCTGTTGTTTAGCCGCTGTTTTATCGCCTGACCCGTCCAACCTTGCGTCTGTCCAAGCTCAAACTCGCCGGCTTCAAGACTTTCGTCGATCCAACCACGGTACTCGTTCCGGGGAATCTGGTCGGCGTGGTTGGCCCAAACGGTTGTGGCAAATCCAACATCATCGACGCGGTGCGATGGGTGTTGGGGGAGACCCGCGCCTCGGCGTTGCGCGGCGAATCCATGCAGGACGTCATTTTCAACGGTTCCACGGCCCGCAAACCGGTGTCGCGTGCCAGTGTGGAACTGGTCTTCGACAATGCCGGCAGCCGCGCCGGAGGACAGTGGGCGAACTATGCCGAGATCGCTGTGCGCCGTGTTCTGGAACGCAGCGGCGAGTCTGTCTATTACATTAACAACCTCCATGTGCGCCGCCGCGATGTGATCGACCTGTTCCTCGGCACGGGTCTGGGGCCACGCGCCTACGCGATCATTGAGCAAGGCATGATCTCGCGCATCATCGAGGCGCGCCCGGAGGAAATCCGGGGCTTTCTTGAAGAGGCTGCCGGAGTCACACGCTACCGGGAACGACGGCGCGAAACCGAAGGGCGGCTTGCCGATGCGCGTGGCAACCTCGCCCGCCTCGACGATATCCGCCTCGAACTGGGAGGGCGCATCGGCCATCTCGAAACCCAGGCCGCTGCCGCAGAACGTTATCAGGCGCTGGATGCCGCCCTGCGCGCGCGCCAGCAACTGCTCTGGCTCATCAGGCGCAACGAGGCGCGCGCCGGGCTTGAGCGCGTGACAGGGGAACTTCTTGAGAGCACTGCCCGCATCGATGCCGACAACGCACGCTTGCAGGAACTGGAAAACGCGCTCGAAGAGGCAAGAACCGGACATCTTGCCGCGTCCGAATCCGTTCATCTTGCGCAGAGCGATTTTTTTACTGTCAGCGCGGAAGTCTCCAGGCTCGAAGCCGAATTGCAGCACCTTGGCGAAACCCGGCACAGACTCGAAGCCCGCCTCGGGCAACTCGATGCCGACCATGAGCACTGGCGCGCCCGGTGCGAGGAGTTGGAAGCCGCGCGCGCGCGTTGGGAAGCGCTGGCCGAGAATGCCGCCCTGCGTGCCGAACAGGCCGAAGCCCGCCATCAGGAAATTTCAGACCGGCAGCCGGAACTCGAAACCGCATGGCGTGACGCCGATACCACCGTGACATCGGCGCGGCGCGAACTGGCGGGAGTCGAACAACAATTGAGGGTGGAAGAAGCCAATCGCGTCCACGCCGCTCGCGCGCTCGATGCGTTTACCGTGCGCCGCACGAAACTCGACGGCGAGCGTGGCGCGATTGAAGGCCCCGATCCGGCGCAGGTCGCCGGGAGCGAAGCACGGCTCGAAGCCTTGCATGGGCGTTGTGAAACCTTGCAGCGGGAATTGGCCGAGGCGCAGGCGCGCCAGCCCGCGCTCCGGGAGACGCTCCGGGAGGCGCTCGAAACCGTGAATGCGGCACAGCGCAGCCTCACCGAATCGCGCGCGCGATACAACGCGCTGGAGCAGATTCAGTCAAAGGTTGCCGCACAGGGCGAGCTTGATGATTGGCTCGCCCGGCACGGGCATGACGGTTTGTTGCCGCTGTGGCGTTCGATGAAGGTCGAACCGGGTTGGGAGGCCGCGATAGAAGCCGTGCTGCGTGAACGCCTGGCAGCGCGGCTGACGGAAGAAAGCGGCTCTCTCGCCGCTGATCTCCTTGATGATTCGCCGCCGGGTACATTGACGCTGGGCTTCGTGGATACCGTGCCGGGTGAGGCCCCGCTTGCGCCGCCCGGCGCGGTTGCCTTGAGTGATATGGTGCTCACGGGGGATGCCGCGCAGGATGCCCTGCTTGCAGACTGGCTGCGCGGCTGGTTCGCGGTCGAGCGGCTTGGCGAATGGTTTCCACGCCGCCGCGCACTGGCTCCCGGCGTGTGCTTGGTCAGTCCGCGCGGACAGGTGTTGAGCCGTGGAATGCTGGCGCATTTCGTTCCAGATAGCCGTACACATGGACTCATCGAACGGCAGCGCGAAATCAGTGCGCTTACTGAATGCTTGCGGGTGCTCGAAGACGAGCTTGTCTGTGCGCAACAGGCGCTGCGGGGCGCGGAAGTTGCCGCTGTCGGCTCGCAGTCCCGCATCGACGCCCTGCGAAGCGAAACCCAGGCCGCGCAGGGGGAGCGCCATGCCGGGGAAGTCGAAGCCCTCAAGCTCGCCCAAGCGTTGAGCCGTGCGGAAGAACAGCGTACCCGGATCGAAAGCGATCTCAACGAGTTGCTGCGCCAGGAAGAAGGTGAGCGCGGGCGCCATGCGCGAGCCGAGCTCGAATATGCCCGCGCCACCGAATTGGCCGGACTGCAACGTGCGCGGCTCGATGCCTCCATCGATGCCTTGCGTGAGCGTGATAGCGCCCTGCGCGAATTGCGCGCGCTGGAACAGTCGCTTGCGCGTGAACTTCAGGAAGCCCGGTTCTCGGAGCGCGAGTGCGCGGGCAAACTCGAGGACAATGTTCGCAATCTGCAACTGGCGGACGAGCAGCTCGGAAGAATCGTCGGCGAAAGCAAGGATTGCAAGGCACAAATCGAAGCATCCGACGACGGCAATTGTCATGAGGCTCTGCAAACGGCGCTCGATATGCGCGGCAGCCGGGAGACCGCCCTGGCTTGCCGCCGCGATGCGCTCGAACAAGCGGTGGGCACCCTGCGCGGGATTGAAGAACTGCGCCTCTCCACCGAACACAGAGCGGCGCCGCTTCGCGCCCGCGTGGCCGATCTGAGGCTGGAAGCACAGGCGGCGGAGCTGGCTGCCGCGCAATTCGACGAAAGGCTGGCGGAGGTGGAGGCCGATGAGGCCGCGTTGTCCCCGCTGTTGGCCGATGCACCCGGCGAAAATGCCTTGCAACGCGATGCGGCAAGGCTCGGGCGGGAAATTGCCGCCCTGGGCGCGGTTAACCTTGCCGCAGTCGAAGAACTGCGCGCCGCTGTCGAGCGCAAATCTTACCTGGACGCACAGAATGACGACCTGCTTGCGGCCATCGGAACGCTGGAAGACGCCATTCGCCGCATCGACAGGGAAACGCGCGAAATGCTGCAAACGACATACAATACAGTCAATGAACATTTTGGCAGGCTGTTTCCGCAACTCTTTGGCGGCGGGCGGGCAGTGCTGGTGTTGACCGGCGAGGAAATTCTCGATGCGGGTATCCAGATCGTGGCGCAGCCTCCTGGCAAGAAAAACACTTCCATCCAGTTGCTATCCGGTGGAGAAAAGGCTTTGACCGCGATTGCGTTGGTATTTGCCATGTTCCAGCTCAACCCGGCTCCGTTTTGCATGCTCGATGAAGTCGACGCGCCGCTGGATGATGCCAACACCGGGCGCTATGCCGAAATGGTGAAGCACATGTCGTTGCAGACGCAATTCATTTTTATCAGCCACAATAAGATTACGATGGAGGCCGCGCAGCAACTGGTTGGAGTCACCATGCAGGAACAGGGCGTGTCGAGAGTGGTGGAAGTCGATATCGAGGCCGCGATGCGCATGGCCGAACCGGCGGCGGCGTGATAAAGAAATAGCGGGACAACAATGGAAAGGGTGCGGTAAGGTAAGCATGGATACACTGCAAATCGCATTGATCGGGATCATCGTTGCCGTTGTCACGGGCATCGTCGCTTTCAACAAATGGCAGGAAAGACGGCATCGGCATCGCGCTGCCCGTGCGTTCCCGAGCAGTCAGCGCGATCCTTTGCTCGAAAAGGGCGGCGACGGCGAAATTCCCTCTATGCCGGGCGAGCCGGAGAACAAGAGGCAGGAACTGGACGGGCAGGGCAAGACCGGCGCCGATGAACCGACAGCCGCGTCGCCGGAAAGCAAGCATAATCAGCAAGCCTATTACCAGCCGCCCAGGCAGCGGGTGCGCCCCCCCTTGCCGGACAGTCTCGACCCCCGCGTTGACTGCTGTATCCGCATCGAAGCCGTGGAACCCATCGAGGTGCCGCGTTTTTGGGCGGCACAAGCCGAGGTGTTCGATAATATTTCGAGAACCTTGCGCTGGTATGCGTTTGATGACCGCGAGAACCAATGGCGCAGAATCAACGCAAGTGCCGTTGGCGCACATCACTGGTTCTTGGCCGCGCTGCAACTCGTCGACCGGGGAGGCATGGTCAGTGAGGGCGACTTTCTGCGTTATACCCGTGGCATACAGCGCCTTGCCGACCAGTTTCGCTCAGTTCCGGCGGGGATCCCTTCTCGCGCCGAAATCCTGGGAAATGCCAAGGCACTCGATAATTTCTGTGCCGAAGTCGATGTCCAGATCGTCATCAACCTCGTCGCCATGCAGCCGATGATGGGCAGCCATATATTCTCTCTCGCCGAAGCCGGGGGCTTGCGGCTGGAGGGTGACGGTTCTTTCCATGCCCGCGCCGCCGACAGCCGTACCTTGTACATTTTGAGTAACGGTGATGCGGCGCTTTTCGAACGGAGCACAATGGCGGGGCTGCGGACGCGGCGTTTGAGCCTGGTTCTCGATCTGCCGCGCGTGGTCGATGCCGCCAGCGAATTCGAGGAGATGATGCGTTTTGCGGTTCTTCTCGCCAAAAAGCTCGGGGCCGATGTGGTCGATGACAACGGGCGGCCTTTCGGCACGGAATCCGTGGACGCGATCCGTACCCGCGTTCGCCACTATCAGGCGCGCATGAGCGAGGAAGGCATATCCCCCGGCAGTTCATTGGCGCGCAGGTTGTTCAACGCATGAACCTTGGTGCCGGAGCGCTTGATCGCGTGCAGTGGCTGCGCCGCGAGATCGAATTCCACAACCGCGCCTATTACGAACAGGACGCACCGACGATCCCGGACCAGGTTTTTGACACACTGTTCCGCGAGTTGCAGGAGCTGGAAGCCGCGCACCCGGAACTGGCCGCGCCCGATTCCCCCACACAACGGGTCGGCGGCAGGCCGCTTGCGCAGTTTGCCCCGGTTAAACATGCCGTACCCATGCTTTCCATTCAGACCGAAACCGATACCGGCGCGGGCGGTGCCGAACATTTCGACTCACGGGTACGCCGCGAACTGGAGTTGGCTGACACGAACACGGGTGTCGAAGTGGAATACGTGGCGGAACTAAAATTCGACGGGCTGGCCGTCAGCCTGCGCTTTGAGCATGGCATCTTCACGCAGGGCGCGACCCGTGGCGACGGCGTCACCGGCGAAGACATCACGCAGAACCTGAAAACTATCCGTGACATTCCCCTGCGCCTTGCGGGAAAGCCCCCTCCGCTCCTGGAGGTGCGCGGCGAAGTCTATATGCGCCGCGATGATCTCGTGCGCTACAACGAAAAAGCGCGGGCGCGAGGCGAAAAACCGCTTGCCAATCCCAGGAACGGTGCGGCGGGCAGCGTCCGCCAACTCGACCCGAACGTTGCTGCGGGCCGTCCGCTCAGGTTTTTCGCCTACGGCATCGGCGCGGTTGATGGATGGAACCTGCCCGCAACGCAAAATGAATTGCTCGACGCGCTCGCGGCCTTTGGCTTGCCGGTTTGCGCGCATCGCGTCGTCGCGCGAGGTTGGCGGGAACTGGCCGATTTTCATGATCGCATGGGCGAAGAGCGGGCGCAGATTCCTTTTGACATCGACGGCGTCGTCTACAAAGTAAACAGCCTTGCCACGCAAAACCGGCTCGGCTTCCGCTCGCGCGAACCGCGCTGGGCTGTGGCGCACAAGTATCCGGCGGAAGAGGTGCGCACGGTCATCGCCGCCATCGAGATTCAGGTCGGGCGTACCGGCGCGCTCACTCCGGTCGCCAAATTGCAGCCCGTCTTCGTCGGTGGCGTTACTGTCTCCAACGCCACCCTGCACAATGAAGAAGAAGTGCGCCGCAAGGACGTGCGCGTGAATGACACCGTTGTCGTGCGCCGCGCGGGCGACGTGATTCCCGAAGTCGTGGCCGTCGTGTTTGACGCGCGTCCCGTGAATGAGGCTGGCAAGCCGCTTCATCCCCCGTTTGAACTCCCCGGAACCTGCCCGCAATGCGGCTCGCACGTCGTGCACGAGGAAGGCGGGGCCATCGCGCGTTGCTCCGGCGGGCTGGTTTGCCCGGCGCAGGCACGGGGTGCGCTGTTACACTTTGTTGGCCGCCGTGCGATGGATATCGAAGGGTTGGGCGATAAACTCATTGACCAGCTCATCGCAGGCGGCCACGTCAGGACGCCCGCCGATCTTTACGCGCTCACCGTGCCCATGCTCGCGTCCCTGGATCGCATGGGCGAGAAATCCGCCGAAAATCTCATTCAGGCGATCAAGAAAAGCCGGTCTACGACTCTCGCCCGTTTCATCTTCGCGCTGGGCATCCGCAACGTCGGCGAGTCCACAGCCAAAGACCTTGCGCGGCATTTCGGCGCCCTTGCCGCCCTGCAGGGCGCCGATGCCGCCGCGCTCGAAAACGTCCCCGGCGTTGGCCCGGCCGTCGCCGGCTCCATTGTGGATTTTTTTGCCGAAAAGCATAATAGCGAAGAAATCGGGCGGCTCTTCGGCGCGTGCGTGCACTGGGAAGAACATGAGGGCACAGCCAGCGCGTCCACAGGGCCGTTTGTCGGAAAACTATTCGTTCTTACCGGCAACCTGCCCGGTTTGAAGCGTGAGGAAGCCAAGGAGCGGATCGAAGCCGCAGGCGGAAAGGTGAGCGGTTCCGTCTCGAAAAAAACCAGCTATGTTGTTGCGGGAGAAGAAGCTGGTTCCAAGCTTGGCCGCGCGCGGGAGCTGGGCGTTGCCATTCTCGACGAAGCGGGGTTGCTTCAACTGTTGCAGGGAGAGGGTGCGTGAATAAAACGAACAAAATAACAAAAGCCGTCTTCCCGGTGGCCGGATTGGGAACCCGGTTCCTTCCGGCCACCAAGGCCAGCCCCAAGGAAATGATGCCCATTGTCGACAAGCCTCTCATCCAGTACGCGGTAGAAGAGGCCGTGGAAGCGGGCATGACCGACATGATTTTCATTACGGGCCGTACCAAGCGTTCCATCGAAGATCACTTCGACAAGGCCTATGAGCTTGAAACCGAGTTGGAGACACGCGGCAAACAAGAACTGCTCGAAATTGTCCGCCGCACCGTACCGAAGGACGTGAACTGCATCTACATCCGCCAGTCCGAGGCCCTTGGACTGGGACACGCCGTCCTTTGCGCGAGCCGTGTGGTGAGCGCGGATGAGGCATTTGCCGTACTGCTGGCCGACGACCTGCTCGACAACAACGGCTCTTCATCCGTCACGAAACAGATGGCCGACGTTTACGGCCGCAATCGCTGCTCGGTACTGGGCACCATGAACGTTCCGCGCGAAGACACCCGCCAGTACGGTGTCGTCAGCACCGAACGGCAGGAAGGGAAAATCCGGCGCATCACCGGCATCGTCGAAAAACCCGCTCCCGAAGAGGCTCCCAGCACGCAGGCCGTCGTCGGGCGCTACATCCTTACCGCACGCATCTTCGATCATTTGCGCACTATCAAACCCGGCGCGGGCGGCGAATTGCAACTCACCGATGCCATTGCCGCGTTGCTCAAAGAAGAAGCTGTCCTTGCCTACCTGTTCGATGGCGTGCGCTACGACTGCGGTTCCAAGTTCGGCTATCTCAAGGCAACCGTCGAACTGGGCCTGCGACATCCTGAAATCGGCGCGGAATTCAAAGATTATCTTGATGGCAAGTCATGGCTGTTGAGACCTTTTTCATCTTGACTACAGTGTGTCAGAATTCAAAAGCCACGAACGGAGTGGATTGAAACGGGGCGAACCCATGAAAGTTGGAACAATGGAAAAAATTGTCGGCGCGACTGCCTTGACCGCGGTGGTAGTGTGTGGCGGCAGCTATTGGGTCGGAAGCCAGGTCGAGCAAGAGTTCCGGGAGAGCGTGGACTGGGTGTCCAGGCAGGGCGTCATGGTGAGCGTGGTCGATTACCAGCGTGGCGTTTTTGGTGCCACGGCACGTACCGATGTGGTGTTCGAGGCGTCATCCGATGAAGACGCCTCGAACACGGAGTCGATCACCGTGCCCGTCGTTCACAGTATCCGGCATGGTCCTTTGTCGGCACTGGCTGCCGCCGCGCGCATTCATTCCGAGGTGCAACTGGCGCAACTGACAGAAGACAGCATTGCGCAACTCAACGAAATCTTTGATGGCGACCTGTTCTTCCCTGTACTGGATACTGTGGTCGGTTGGGCAGGAGGGCTGCGTTTGCAGCTTGCGCTGCCAAAGGCAGACAAGTTCCATTTTTGGAAAAAGAGAGATAACGGCGAGGTTCGTGGCATTGAGCTTGAAAACGTCCATGCCTCGGTCGACGTATCCATGAAAGATGGCCTGCTGAGCACGGGAATGGTAACGTTCGATGCCGACAGGATCATCGTGAAAGGGGAAGTGAATGAGACAATCGAAAGTCCCAGCCTGACGTTTCTGCTGGAAAACATTGATATCCAGATCATCGATGACCCTTGGCAAGCCATTGCGGACATCCTTGGAGAACAGGAGAAAAAAACGCAGGAGAAAACAGCGACGTCATGGTTGCAGCGCAAACCGGCTTTCACTATCAAGGAAGCGCACGCGCGTTGGCCGGAAGGGATGGTGGCCGGAAGTTTCCGCGTTGCCCATGCGGGCGATGCCAATCCTGATACCGATACTCCGTTGGGCAACATATCCGGCGATTTGCAAATGGTGCTGCCGCGTGCGCTGGCGATTCGTCATATGAGCTTGCAAGTGTCCGAGGACATAGCCGATACGCTCGAAGGGGGCGAAGAAAACGAAGTCAATATCGAAAAAGAAACAAAAGAACAGGTCGACAAGCAGATGGCCGGGCTGCTCAAAGACGGTATTTTCGTGGAAAAGGGGGATACCCTGAGCGTGGACGCGCATCTTCTGAACGGTGAGCTGAATCTCAACGGCGAGAAGCGGCCAGTCGGAATCCTGCTCGAATTGATACCGCCGTTCTTCTGATTTCTCAGTTTTTTGCAAGAGTGTCGCGGTTGGCTTCGATAAGGGAGTCGATACGGGTGCGCTCGATGCGGGTCATCAGGTGGCTGTAAGAGGTGATGCGGTGCCCGGCGGGCAGCGGTTGCCATTGGCCTTGCCAATCGAGCGGGGGAATGGCAAGGAATTGTTCGACCTGCGCGGCAACCGACGGCAGCACGGGCTTGAGGGCGCGAGTGAGGTCGCGGAACAAGGTGAGGGCGGTGCTGCATACGGTATGCAGGTCTTCTTCCTTCCCTTCCTGTTTGGCAAGTTCCCACGGTTTTTTGTCGTTGACGTACTGATTGGCGAGGTCGGCGAGCCGCATGGTTTCGCGTAGCGCCCGACTGTAATCGCGGGATTCGAAAGCGTCGGGAATGACGTTCTCTTTCCATGCGTCGATGAAGGCTTGCGCCGCGCTGCCGTCAATGGCCCCCAGCCTGCCGTCGAAACGTTTGTTGATGAAACCGGCGCAACGGCTGGCGAGGTTGACGAATTTGCCGATAAGGTCGGCGTTGACACGGGCAATCATGTCGTCGAAGTTGAGATCGACATCCTCCATGCCGCTATTGGATTTACTTGCAAAATAGTAGCGTAGCGCCTCGGGGTCGAGTTTCTGGTCGAGCCAGGAACGCGCGGTGATGAAGGTCCCCCTGCTCTTGCTCATCTTTGCGCCGTTGACGGTCAGAAAACCGTTGACGCAAAGCTGGCTCGGGGTGCGGTAGCCCGCGAATTTCAGCATTGCGGGCCAGAAGAGGGCGTGGAAGTAGAGGATGTCCTTGCCGATGAAGTGCACCATCTCGGTGCCGAGGGCGGCGGCCTTTTGAGCTTCGATGTAGTCTTCGGCAATGATGCCGCCGGTTTTGTTGGCAAGGTTCTTGAAACTTGCCAGGTAGCCGATGGGGGCGTCGAGCCAGACGTAAAAATATTTGCCGGGGGCGTCCGGGATTTCAAAACCGAAATAAGGCGCGTCGCGCGAGATATCCCAGTCGGTAAGTTTGCTGTCTCCGTCAAACCCCAGCCATTCACGCATCTTGTTGGCGGCTTCCTGCTGAAGCCGCCGCGTGCCGGGCCGGATCTCGCTTGTTGTCCATTCGCGCAGGAAGGCGGCGGCGTGCGGGTCGGAGAGCCGGAAGAAATAGTGTTCCGAGGCACGCAGCACGGGCGTGGCCCCGGAGACGGCGGATCGCGGGTTTTTCAGTTCAGAGGGGGCGTAGGCTGCGCCGCAGGCTTCGCAGTTGTCACCATATTGGTCTTGCGCGCCGCATCTGGGGCATTCGCCCTTGATGAAACGGTCTGGCAGAAACATCTCCCTGACCGGGTCGTAGAACTGCTCGATGGAACGAGCCTCGATCAGGTTTGCTGCCTTGAGCCGGGTGTAGATATCTTCGGCATAAGCACGGTTTTCCGGGCTATGGGTGGAGTGATAGTTGTCAAAGGCCACGCCGAAATCGGTGAAATCGCGCAAGTGCTCGCCATGTACGCGGGCGATGAGGGTCTCGGGGCTGATCCCTTCTTTTTCTGCCCGCAGCATGATGGGGGTTCCGTGCGTGTCATCGGCGCAGACGTAGTGCGCAGTATGGCCTCGCATGCGCTGAAAACGCACCCAGATGTCGGCCTGGATATAGCCGACGAGGTGGCCAAGATGGATGTCGCCGTTGGCGTAAGGCAGGGCGTTGGTAACGAGAATCTTGCGAGACATGGCCTGAATTTTTTTACAAAACGATAATAATACTGTCAAACCCGCATTTGCCCGTGTCCGGCAAAGCGTTTTATCCTCACGAACCTTTGAACTTTCAGGATTTCAAACATCCATGCAAAAAGATCTGATTGCCTGGCCCGACAGCATTTATGCCGTGGACTCCGGCTACGCGCGCCCTGGACTGGCCGCCGTGCATCTCATTGTGGAAGATGGGCGCGTGGCGGTTGTCGATACTGCCCACAATCGGTCAATGCCACGCTTCCTCGCCGCGCTTGCCGAACTCGGCCTGGGGCCGGAAGCAGTGGACTACGTTTTTCTCACGCATGTGCATCTCGACCATGCTGGTGGAACCGGAGCCTACATGGCCCGCTTGCCGAACGCGAAGCTGGTGGTACATCCTGACGGCGCGCGCCACATGATCGACCCCGGTCGGCTTTATGCTTCCACCCTGGCCGTGTACGGCTGGATAAAAACTTTTTACCTCTACGGCAAATTGGTTCCGGTTCCGGCCAACAGGGTTATCGAGGCTGGCGACGGACAGGTTTTCAGCCTTGCGGGGCGGCCCCTGCAATGCCTGTATACGCCCGGCCACGCCAAACACCATCTTTGCCTGTGGGACGAACGTGCTCGGGCCTGTTTTACCGGCGACACCTTCGGCATAGCGTACCGGGAACTGAATATTGGCGGAGAACCCTTCCTCATCCCTGCCACGACCCCGACGCATTTCGATCCCGAGGTGCTGAAAAATTCAATCCGGCGGTTGCTCGCGCTCCGACCCGAGGCGATGTATCTCACCCATTTCAGCCGGGTGGACGGCGTGGAACGCCTGGGCGAACAATTATTGCGCAGGATCGACGATTTCGCCGCGCTGGCCGAGGCTGCGCCGGGAACGGGGAAAGCCAGGAAGCAAGCCATCCATGAGGCCCTTAATCGTTACCTGCTTACCGAGGCGCCTGCCGTGAACCGGGAAAGACTCAAGCCGATACTGAAGATGGATATGGAACTCAACGCGCAGGGTCTGGCTATGTGGATTGAGCGTCGATCATCTGCCCGCGTCGGGGCTTGACCCAAAAACAGAAAAATGGCAATTCCTCATTTGCGGGCGCAAACAGACAACAGGAAAGCGTGCGGAGGGAGAACAAATCAGGTGCGCACGGAACGTGTCCGGTATGATATTGCCCTTTGTGCCCGGCGGGCGCCGTGCCCGGATCAAACAAGGAATGAGCAGTCATGGCCTCAAGTGCAGCAACCACCCTTTCCGTGCAAAGCATCAATGATGTCTTGCAGGCAACGCCCGATCCCGGCACCGGCAAGGATTTCGTTTCCACCCGCCGTATCCGTGGGCTGACGCTCGAAGGGGGTACCGTGCGTTTCGAGGTCGAACCCGGTTACCCGGTGCGCAGTCGGCGCGAGTCGATACGAAACCTGCTTGCTGACGCGGTACGAACCTTACCGGGCGTGGAGCGGATAGAGATCGAAATCAGCGACAGGATCGTGGCGCACGCGGTCAGAAACGGCGTGAAACTCCTGCCCTTCGTTAAAAACATCATCGCCGTGGCTTCGGGCAAGGGCGGCGTGGGCAAGAGCACCACAGCCGTCAACCTTGCGCTCGCGTTGGCAGCCGAAGGGGCCAGTGTCGGCGTGCTCGACGCGGATATCTACGGGCCTTCGGTGCCGCAGATGCTCGGTATCGGCTCATGCAGGCCGGAATCGGCCGACGGCGAAACGATGGAGCCTGTCGAAGCGCATGGCCTGCAAGTCATGTCGGTCGGCCTGCTCGTCGACGACGATACCCCGATGGTCTGGCGCGGCCCGCTGGCGACCAAGGCGCTCACTCAGTTGATGACAGAGACGCGCTGGCGCGACCTCGACTACCTGGTGGCCGACCTGCCGCCGGGCACGGGCGATATACAGTTGTCCCTGGCTCAGAACGCGCCCCTGACCGGCGCGGTGATCGTCACCACGCCGCAGGACATTGCTCTCATCGACGCCCGGAAAGGGTTGAAGATGTTCGAGAAAGTTAACGTCCCCATCCTCGGTGTGGTCGAAAACATGAGCATTCACATTTGCTCTGGCTGTGGCCGTGAGGAGCACATTTTCGGCGCGGGCGGCGGGCAAAAAATCTGCGACGACTACGGTGTCCCCTTCCTCGGCGCGTTACCGCTCGATCTCAAAATACGGGAAGAGGCCGACTCCGGCGCGCCCACCGTGGTCAATAGCCCCGATAGCCGCATCGCCGAAATTTACCGGGACATCGCCCGCAAAACCGCCGCCGCCCTTGCAGGCATCCCTCGCGACATGTCGCACAAGTTTCCGAATATCGTGGTGCAGAACGGGTGAACAATCCCTCCAAAGCCATCCTTCAGCTTTGTTACGGCTATTACGCCCCGTATACGGATTGCGCGCGCCAGTATGCCCGCTTGTTCCGGGATACCCCTTACAAGGTAGTTACGGTTCAGTTGGTAGGCGCTCCGAATGAAAAAGTTGTACAAGGAGTAACCTCGGACGAAGTCATTTTCCTCGGTTACCAGAATTCTGATATTCGCCACCTCAGGCTGAGAGCCATCCGGGATGTCCGCCGCATCGCCGCTACGCATGATTTTGCCTTTTGCATCGCGCATCGTTACAAATCTGCCTACACCGCTCTTTTTGGTACTAATTTGACGGTTATTGGCGTACATCATGACGTTGGGGAATACAGACGCTTTTCCCGGCGGCTATACGCAAATTTATTCAAGAAGCGCCTGCGTCTTCTGGGAGTTTCCAATGCCGTGCGCGATAGCATGCGCACCGCGCTGCCCGCATGGCCTCACTCCCATATCGAGACTCTGTACAACCGTATAGATATCGCCGCTGCGCAAGCTAACCTGTTGCCACGCGAGACGGCTCGCGCCATGCTGGGCTTACCGCAGCAAAGCTGGATCGTCGGAAGTGTCGGACGTCTGGATGCGAACAAGGATCAGGCAACATTGATCCGCGCTTTCGCGGCGGCGCTGCCCAACCTTCCACAGGGAAGCCTGCTTGCCATCATGGGAGGCGGAGTACTGGAGGATAAGCTCAAAGTTCTGACCGTTGAACTGGGTATCTGGGAGTCCGTTCGTTTCCTTGGGCAGGTCGATGAAGGGAAGCGCTATTTCAAGGCGTTCGACGCCTTCGCGCATTCTTCCCGCCAGGAAGCATGCTGCATGACGCTCCTGGAGGCATTGGTTGCGCGTTTGCCTATGGTGTGTGCCGATTGCAGTGGCGTACGCGAAGAGGTGGAGGGAATTGCCGATCTGTTTCCTGTTGGGGATGTCGATGCCCTGGCTCGGATACTGGTACGCCTCACTGAGTGGCGCGAAACGGAAGATTACGCAAGAAAAACGGAAGCGCATCTGCAACAAAAGTTTTCCGATGAGGCGGCGCTGGAAACATTCTGGCGGCTGCCCATGCTGGCAAAATACAAGCCATGCTGAACCGCATCAAGTTTTTCCGCGAGCGGGGCTGGGAAGAGATTTCGCCAGAAGATTATGCCGGATTTTGGCAATGTCACGGCGGCAGCGTCGCCACGCACCCCTCTTTTGTTGAGCGCCTTTCCGGGCTTGTGGAAATTCCGGTGCGATACTTGGGCTGGCACCGTGATGGTATGCTTGCCGCAGCGATTCCCGCTTGGGGGCGATATCTGGCTGCGTCCATGATGGCATTGAAGGCGGTAGGCAAAAAAAGATTTTTTGATTTGGGTAATGCGGAAATTATTTTTCCTGTTGTCTCAGGAGCGGAAAAAATACCGTTACGTCACGTTGGGCGTAACATCTCAGTCTGGCATGCAACGAATTTTGCGGGACTGAAACAGGAAAAAGAAAAATTGGCTTTTCTCCAGAAACCGGATGCCTTTTCCGCGAAATTCAGGAAAAATCAGCGCCGCAACCTCCGGCAATTCGAGGAAGCGGGCGGTTTTTCCCGTCCGGTAAGCGATTTCCTCCCAAAAGAACTGGCGGATATCTATCTTGATCTTTTCCGGCGCCGCTGGGGTTTTCCCGCCCCAGGCGCGGAAAGAATGGCGGAAGTTTTCGCTCTGTTGCGCGATTGGATGAGAGGGTTTGTCGTTTTTTTGAACGATGCCCCGGTTGCCGTGCAGGTGCTCTACCAGGTGGAATCGCCGCAGTGGGTGAGCGTGGAATATGTCAACAGTGCCACCGACCCGCAAGCCCGTGATTTCAGCCCGGGAAACGTGGTGACTTATCTGAACACGGATGCCGCGCGGGAAGAAGCGCAGGCGCTGGGCAAAGCACTGCGCTATTCCTTTGGCCGCTATTCCTCTGGCCGTGCCGATAGCGCCTACAAAAGCCACTGGTGTTCGTTTGAACCGGTGTTCAGGGTTTGAAGAGTCAGATGGCCTCGCGCAAGGAAACCCTTCACAAGCGTTATCGTCGCAGAAAGCGTATTGCGATCGCCATATTTGTATGCCTGCTTGTCGCTGTCGGGTTTTTGCCCGGAGCCGGATGGGGTTTGCTGCTACTGGCGCTGGCCTGGGCCGCGCATGAAACCTGGTTTTCAGATCACCAGTTTTATGTCCCCGATGCGGATTACATTTACCGCTTCGACGAACGGCTCGAAACCTTGGCGGCTGACTTCTCCGGCGACCGGCTGACACTGTCCGTCGATTCCGCTTCTTTAGGAGAGAATGACACTTTGATACTTGGCGTGACGCTTCGTTCCAGTTGGACAGGGCGCTTGTTTGACCCTTGTGTGCTGATTGAAGCGGAAGACATGGACGGAGATTGTCAGACTTTCGAGCGTGGCGCGAACGGCATGCGCTACTTGAACCTCACTGGCTTTGCCAAGGTTTTGCAGGAGGAACGTGTCAAGGGTTGTCGCTTGATCGGCAGGCATTGCCGCCTGGAAGGTACGCCCAGGCTTTGGCGGGCGGTGCATCCCGATTACCGGCAAAAGCGCCTGCTCATCGTTGCTCCCCATGCCGATGATGCTGAGCTCGCTGCCTTCGGGCTTTACAGTCAGGCCAGGGAAGCCTGGGTGGTAACGCTGACAGCGGGCGAAGTCAATGCCAAGCATTACCGGCGTATGGGCCTGGAGCACGCCGAAGCAGCACGGCTCAAGGGGCGCCTGCGCGCCTGGGACAGCCTTGCCGTACCCTTGTGGGCAGGAGTTCCTGCCGAGCGTACTGTTCAACTGGGGTATTTCTGCCTGCAACTTCCCGCCATGCGCAAAACTCCCGCCGAAGCCATTGCGTCAAGCGAAGCTGATCTTTGCGATACCCGCCCTTTCAGGGCATTCAACCGTATCAGGCTTGCGAGCGATTGCGATGGACTGCCTTCCTGGAACAACCTGCTGGCCGATTTGCGTGAAATCATCCTGGAAGCGAAACCAGAAGTCATCGTACTGCCGCATCCACTGATCGATCCACACCCCGATCACATAGCTGCCAGCGATGCCGTGCGAGAAACGCTGATGAATTTGGCATGGCAGCCAGAAGTTCTGCTTCATTACGTTAACCACCTGAGCGATACCGACCGCTGGCCGATGGGCGAAGCGCATAGCGGCGTCGCGTTACCACCGCTTTTCGTAGATGCCGGAAAGCTCATGCCCTGGGTTTTGCCGCTTGACCGTCCACGCCAAATCGACAAGGCCATGGCGCTTGGAATGATGCACGACCTCACCGTGCCGCTTTCTTCCAAAAAGCGCTACCGCCGTGTGCTACAGCGTTTTCTCATGAAGCGCCACCACCCTCCATATGGAGCCGACAACTACTTCAGAAGGGCCGTGCGGCGGCATGAGCTTTTTTGGGTGGAAAGACAAAAAAACTGTAACGCAGAAGAATAGCAGCGGATGGTTCGATTTATCAGGATATGTAAATCGAGGGTAAGGAATACAAATGATGATGAAAATTCTCTTGCTTGTTCATAAACAAAGACGGACGATACTTGACCGTCTTTACGAAGATATCGCCGCTCATACAGATTGTGATCTGCGTCGCCTTTCCAGGGACGAACAGTCGAATTTGAGGCGTTATTTTCATGATAATGTCGATGTTGATCGTTATGAACGTATTGTATTATTTGACTTACGTTTTAAAAGATTAGTGCGTCAGGCGTTGTTTATTCGTAGCATTCCAAATCTTGTTACTGTCGAATTCGATGTTTGGCAGAATTATCATCAGACAGAACATCAAGGAGAATTTAGTGCCCATTTTCGTCGATTGCCTGCAATACGAGTGCTGTCATCAGGTTTTCAGGTGACAAAAAAGTTATTGACAGAAGGCGTTGACGCCATTTTTATTCCAAAAGGGTGCTATCAGGATTCGTTACGTAACTTCGGCGATGTGCGTGATATTGAGCTTGCCTTCATCGGTACTACGAAGGCAGACGGCTATCAAAACAGACGAGCTGTGCTTGATGCAATCAGGGAACACGAACCAGAAATGAAGGTACTCGTTACCGAGTCAGGCAATGATTATTGCGTGATGTTGAATCGCATCCGTTTTTTCATCAGTCCTGATATGGGGATGGGTGAATATATGATAAAAAATTTCGAGGCAATGGCTTGCGGTTGCGTACTGTGCTCATTCGATCAGGGCGAGGAAGAAAATCAGGCGCTTGGTTTTATTGACATGGAAAACCTCGTGCTTTTTCGGAGTGTTGACGAATTGAGGGAAAAATTGCAACGCCTGCGCGCCGATCCGGCGCAGGCGGATCGCATTGCGGCTGCCGGCCAGGCGCTGGTTGAGCGCGAATATACTTGCGCGCGCATTGGCGAGCGTATCGTGGAAGCGCTCCGCCCCCCGCTCAGGCCCAATCCTGTACCGGGGCTGCTGGAACGTTTCCGGCTTGCGTTGCGGCTGTGATGATTTTGATTTGCGAAGGCGGGGACCCAGAAAAAAATCTCCCCGTTTCATGCTGTACAGGATCAAACAAAAACCGCTCTGGCTTCGTAATGGGGCCGAAGCATACTCAGGGAGTTGGCAGCACAGATTGGCCGGGTGGCGCGGGAACGGGTTCGGCCAAGTTAAGGGAAAGGTTAATCAGGCCAAGCGCCAGCAGGATGAGTACGAAATAGATTTTTTGTACCGCCGAACCCGGATAGCGGCGGGCTTCGGCGTATTGGTGACGCAGGAAGATCAGCGCGATTAGCGCGATTACCATGAGGGCCGCACCGAGCGAGCGAGCGGCGAGCGGCCCGAATTGGCGGCCAAATGCCGGATTGTCGTGCGCGGGCATGAAGAATTCCGGCGCGAAGGCGAGCAGGTAAAGCCCGCAGAACGCGCAGAGCACGAGCAACATGACCAGGAAGGCGCGTAGCATGGGAAAACGGCTCGGTGTGGTTTCTCGTGGGTCAGGTCGGCGGGAACAGGTTGCCGATGCCGCTCCTCTCCAATGAAGGCGCGGCGAGGCCGAAGTGTTGCCAGATTGCGTGTGTGGCGATGCGTCCGCGCGGGGTACGTTGCAGGTAGCCCTGCTGGATCAGGTATGGCTCGATGACATCCTCGATGGTGTCGGGGGATTCGCCGATAGCAGCGGCGAGGTTGTCGAGGCCGACCGGGCCGCCGCTGAATTTTTCGAGAATGGACAACAGCAGTTTACGATCCATGACATCCAGCCCGAGGGTGTCGACATCGAGCATCTTGAGCGCCGCGTCGGCCACCTGGGCGGTGACTTCGCCGTTTGCCCTGACTTCGGCGTAGTCGCGCACGCGGCGCAACAGGCGGTTGGCAATACGCGGGGTTCCCCGGGCGCGGCGGGCGATTTCAAGCGCGCCTGCGTCGTCGATCCTGACTTCGAGCAGTTGCGCTGACCGGCGGACGATGAAGGCCAGTTCATCGGGCGAATAAAATTCGAGCCTTGAAACGATGCCGAAGCGATCCCGCAGCGGATTGGTGAGCATGCCCGCGCGGGTGGTGGCCCCGATGAGGGTGAAGGGCGGCAGATCGATCTTGACCGAGCGCGCCGCCGGGCCTTCGCCGATCATGATGTCGAGCTGGAAGTCTTCGAGCGCCGGGTAGAGGATCTCTTCCACGATCGGGGAGAGGCGGTGGATTTCGTCGATGAACAGTACATCGCACGGGTCGAGGTTGGTGAGCAGCGCGGCCAGATCGCCTGCGCGTTCGAGCACGGGGCCGGAGGTCTGGCGGAGGTTGACGCCCATCTCAACGGCGATGATGTGGGCGAGCGTGGTCTTGCCCAGCCCCGGCGGGCCGAAAAGCAGCACATGGTCGAGCGCTTCACGCCGTGTTTTCGCCGCAGAAATGAAAATGCCGAGCTGCTCGCGTGTTTTGGCCTGCCCGACATACTCGTTCAGCCGTCGCGGGCGCAAGGCGCGCTCAATGACATCCTCCTGCCGATCGGTCATGGCAGGCGCGACGAGGCGGTTGTTTCCGGGCGGGAGGGCATCGATTTCTATCATGGTGGAAGTGTAGTGGAGTAGTGGGGCGCTGTGCGTTTTTATAGGCTATAGCCGCATGGCGGCCAATTCGCGGATAATACGCAACTGGTTGATTTCAATGGATCGAGAATAAGCATGATAAAGGCAGGTATTGTCGGTGGGGCTGGCTATGCCGGGGTCGAATTGCTGCGGATATTGGCTGGGCATCCTGAGGTGGAATTGACGGCGGTCACTTCGCATGCCGAGACCGGGTTGAAAGTGTCCGACATGTTTCCGAGCCTGCGCCGCCGGGTGGCGTTGCGCTTCGTGCCTCTGGAGGATGATGCGTTTACAAGATGCGACGTGGTGTTTTTCGCCACGCCCAACGGCATTGCCATGCAGCAGGCGGCGAGGCTGCTGGCCGCCGGAGCGCGGGTGGTCGATCTGGCTGCCGATTTTCGCATTCGTGACATAGCGGAATGGGAAAAATGGTATGGCATGGCGCATGTGGCGCCCGAACTGGTGGCCGAGGCGGTCTACGGACTGCCGGAAGTCCATCGCGGGCAGATTCGCGCGGCCAGGGTGCTGGCCAATCCCGGTTGTTATCCCACCGCTGTGCAGTTGGGTTTCCTGCCCTTGCTCGAAGCGGGCATCGTCGAGCATGGGCATTTGATCGCGGACGCCAAGTCCGGGGTTTCGGGAGCCGGACGCAGGGCGGAGATGTCGTCCCTGTTTTCCGAAGCCGGCGACAACTTTAAGGCGTATGGCGTAGCTGGCCATCGCCATTTGCCGGAAATTCGCCAAGGGCTTTCCCGCATGGCGGGAGGGGCGGAGATCGGGCTGGTTTTCGTGCCGCACCTCACCCCGCTGATTCGTGGCATTCACGCCACGCTTTACGCGCGGCTCGCGCGTGACATCGATGCGAAGGCATTGCAGGATCTGTTCGAATCGCGGTTCTCCGGCGAGGCGTTCGTGGATGTGTTGCCCGCAGGCAGCCACCCGGAAACGCGCTCGGTGCGAGCCTCCAACATGTGCCGGATCGCAGTGCATCGGCCACAGGGCGGCGACACGGTGGTTGTACTGTCGGTGATCGACAATCTGGTAAAAGGCGCGGCGGGACAGGCGGTGCAGAACATGAATATCATGTTCGGAAAAGAAGAAACCCTCGGGGTCGACATGATACCGGTCAGCCCTTGAGGAATTTCCGGCCCAATTTATTTTGCGCGGCAGGGGAGAATTTTTCCCCTGCCCTCTCTCTCAAAGCGGTAGTGTCTCTTATATGAGTTAAGCAGGCGCATTCCCGGAAACCGTGCCGATTTCGTATAATTCCCGCCCATGAAGATTTTTTTCGACCTGCTGCCGGTTATTTTCTTTTTTGCCGCCTACGAAATTTCCGGGTTTTTCCCGGATGGAGCGCATGCGCTGGTCACGAACTGGCTGGCTTCGGACATTCCCTCGGACCAGGCGCCCATCCTGATTGCCACTTTCGTCGCCATCGTCGCCACGGTGCTGCAAATTGGCATCGTCTGGCTCAAACATCGCAAGGTTGATCGCATGTTGTGGATCAGCCTGATCGTCATTGCCATTCTCGGCGGAGCTACGCTCGCGTTCCACGATGATGCCTTCATCAAATGGAAACCCACCGCGCTTTACTGGCTGTTCGGCCTGATCCTGTTTGTGTCGGACATGGTTTTCCGGCGCAATCTCATCAGGCGCATGCTCGAAGGCCAGATACGCCTCCCCGATCCAATATGGCAGGGACTTAGCTTGGCCTGGGCATTGTTTTTTGTCATGCTCGGCACGCTCAACCTTTACGTGGCTTTCAGCTTTTCGCAAAATACTTGGGTTATCTTCAAGCTCTTCGGTTGCACGGCACTTGTTTTTGTGTTCGCGCTTGTTCAGGGGCTGTATCTGTCAAAACACCTGATCGAGGACAACACCGGCCATTGAGATACCGTGCACGCCGGACGGCATGACAAACAATGCGGAATTCCGCAGGTTTCGCGCTTCCGTCATTATCGTTGGCATTGGAACGAACAAACCGCCGTACAGTCCTGTTTCACTGCTTTTTTTCCCTGGCATGGTCCGATGGGCACCAGAATCGGAGCGATGCCTGACAAAGAGGAATCCTGATGAAATTTTTTCCGATTCACCTCAGTGTTGCTTTCTCCACCCTGTTTGTCTTGACAGCTTGCGCCGGAGACCCCGCGCCCGGCACTTCGTCCACCACTTCCGGCACGGCGGGGGAGCCTGTCGCCGTCGTCAATGGCGTTGCCATTCCGAACGAATTCGTCGAAGTCATCATCGCCGAGCAACGCGCCCAGGGCGCACCTGAAGACCCGAACATGAAGGACAACATCCGCAAGGAACTTGTCCGTCGCACGCTGCTTGAGCAAGACGCCGTCAAGGCGGGCATCAACAAGCGCCCGGACACGGTCGTCCGGCAGGACCTCGCCCGTCAGAACGCGCTGATTCGGGATTACGTGCAGGACTGGACGAAAAACAACGCGCCGACCGATGCCGAGGTGGAGCAGGAATACGAAAAGATCAAGACCAGCCTGGGAGACCAAAAGGAATTCCATGTGCGCCACATCCTGCTGAAGACCGAACAGGAAGCCAAAACCGCGATTTCCAACCTTGGTAAAGGCGCGAAGTTCGCGGAATTGGCGAAGAAGTCGCTCGACCCCGGCTCCAGGGACAACGGCGGCGACCTCGGTTGGGCCAGTCCCGCCCTGTTCGTTCCACCTTTCTCCCAGGCAATGATCGGCCTCTCCAGGGGGAAGTACACCACAACGCCGGTCAAGACCAGTTACGGTTACCACGTCATCCTCCTGGAAGATGTACGTGATTTGCAGGCCCCTTCTCTTGATGAGGTCAAGCCGGAACTGCAACAACGATTGCAGCAAATGAAGTGGCAGGCATACATCGAACAACTGGAAAAGAACGCCGACGTGAAGTGAGTCGGTTCTTGGAAAAAAAGTGGCGGAGTCGGGGTTCTTCTCCGCCGCTTTTTTTTTGAATTTCATCCTTCCCCGTGCCGATCCGCGCCAAAGGCGCGTTCCCGCAACCTGAACAATTCGTCCCGTGCCGCCGCAGCCTGCTCGAATTCCAGGTTACGGGCGTGTTCCTGCATGGTCTTTTCGAGTTTCCTGATGGCCTTGGCCAGTGCCTTTTCATCCATCGCCGCGTAGTCGGCTTCATGGGGTTTGGCGGTGGAGCGGGAGTGCCTGCCGGATTCTTCGCTGGTGTGGACACCGTCGATGATGTCCTTGATGCGTTTGGTGACGGTGCGGGGGATGATGCCGTGGGCGGTATTGAAGGCGATTTGTTTGGCGCGGCGGCGTTCGGTTTCGGACATGGCCCCGCGCACGGAGTCGGTGACACGATCCGCGTAGAGGATGGCCGTGCCGTGGATGTGGCGGGCAGCGCGGCCAATGGTCTGGATGAGGCTGCGCTCGGAACGCAGGAAACCTTCTTTGTCCGCGTCGAGAACCGACACGAGTGAAACTTCGGGAATGTCCAGCCCTTCGCGCAGCAGGTTGATGCCGACGAGGACATCGAACTCGCCCAGGCGCAGGTCGCGGATGATCTCAACCCGTTCCACGGTGTCGATGTCGGAGTGCAGGTAACGCACCCGGACGCCATGTTCGGCCAGGTAATCGGTCAGTTCTTCGGCCATGCGCTTGGTGAGCACGGTCACGAGCACACGTTCCCCGGCATCGCTCCGGCGGCGGATTTCACCGAGAAGGTCATCGACCTGGGTGCTCGCCGGGCGGATGATGACTGCGGGATCGACTAACCCGGTGGGACGCACGACCTGTTCGACGACCTGACCTTGGTGAGCCTGTTCGTAGCCCGCCGGGGTCGCGGAAACGAAGATGGTTTGCGGCATGAGGCGCTCGAATTCCTCGAATTTCAGCGGGCGGTTGTCGAGCGCGGAAGGGAGCCGGAATCCGTAGTTGACGAGATTTTCCTTGCGGGAGCGGTCGCCCTTGTACATGCCGCCAACCTGTCCGATGGTGACATGGGATTCATCAATGAAAAGCAGTGCGTCGGACGGCAGGTAATCGATGAGAGTAGGCGGCGGCTCGCCCTCCTGGCGGCCTGAAAGGTGGCGGGAGTAGTTTTCGATGCCTTTGCAGAAACCCGCTTCGGCGAGCATTTCAAGATCGAACCGGGTGCGCTGTTCGATACGCTGCGCCTCCACGAACTTGCCTTCGCCCTGAAAGAAGGCAATGCGCCCGGCGAGTTCTTCCCTGATGGCGTCGGAGGCTTTCAGGACAGTCGCGCGCGGGGTGACGTAATGGCTGGAAGGGTAGATGGTGAAACGCCCCAGGCGATGCCGGATCTGTCCGGTGAGCGGATCGAACAGGGTGAGGTGTTCGACTTCATCATCGAACATTTCGATTCGCACGGCACATTCGGCGTTTTCTGCCGGGAAAATATCGATGACATCGCCGCGCACGCGGAAGATGCCGCGATGGAAATCGGCATCATTGCGGGTGTATTGCATTGCCACGAGCCGGGCGATCATGTCGCGGCGGTCAATGTGCTGGCCTTCGCGCAGATGCAGGATCATCGCGTGGTAGTCGACCGGGTCGCCGATGCCATAAATGCAGGAAACGGAAGCGACGATGACAACATCCCGGCGCTCCATCAGGCTTTTGGTGGCGGACAGGCGCATCTGTTCGATGTGTTCGTTGATGGCAGAGTCTTTTTCAATGAACAGGTCGCGCGAGGGAACGTAGGCTTCGGGCTGATAATAGTCGTAGTAGCTTACGAAATATTCGACGGCGTTTTCGGGCAGGAACTCGCGGAATTCGGCGTAAAGTTGTGCGGCCAGTGTCTTGTTGGGCGCCAGCACCAGCGCGGGCCGTCCCATGCGGGCGATAACGTTTGCCATCGTGTAAGTCTTGCCGGAGCCGGTCACGCCAAGCAAAGTCTGGAATACCAACCCGCCTTCGATACCCGCGCAGAGTTGGCGGATGGCCTCAGGCTGGTCGCCTGCGGGCATAAACGTCCGATGCAGGCGGAACGCGCTGCCGGGGAAGGTGGCGATGTCGATATCGGTGTCGGCTGGGGCGGGCGGCGAAGGCGTTGCGAGGTTCATGGGCAGGTTGGTCGGAAATACACCGGGCCATCATGCCAAGTGCTAAAATTTTGCGGTTTCCTGGCTCTTCATCACGGGAAAGCCGCAGCCGGTGGGACAAACCGATATTATTCCCGATCCTGGCGCGTCCCCCAACTTCATTACTGGATACTGGAGAAAAAATGTCCGCCTCGCTTTTTGCTGCCGTCGAAATGGCACCACGCGACCCCATCCTCGGGCTGACTGAAGCCTTCAATGCCGATCCGCGCGCCGAAAAGGTAAACCTCGGCGTCGGCGTGTATTACGACGGCAACGGCAAGTTGCCATTGCTTGCCGCCGTGAAGGCTGCCGAGGAAGCGCGCATGAAGGCTCTGCCCGCGCGCGGCTACCAGCCCATCGACGGGAACGCCGCTTACAATCAGGCCGTGCGTGACCTGCTTTTCGGCAAGGGTTCTGCGCGGGCAACGGATGGTTCCGTCGTCACCCTCCAGGCGCTGGGCGGCACGGGCGCACTGAAGGTCGGCGCGGATTACCTGAGAAAGCTTCTGCCGCAGACCACGCTCTATATCAGCGACCCCTCTTGGGAAAATCATCGCGCATTGTTCGAGACGGCCGGTTTCCCGGTGGAAACTTATCCCTATTACGATCCGGCCACACGTGGCGTCGATTTCGCCGCCATGAAACAAAAACTCAACGCCCTGCCGCCGCAGTCCATCGTGTTGCTGCACGCCTGCTGCCACAACCCGACCGGAGCCGATCTCATCGCCAGCCAGTGGCAGGAAGTCGCCGCGATCTGCAAAGAAAAGAGCCTCGTGCCTTTCCTGGATATGGCCTACCAGGGTTTTGCCGACAGCATCGAGGACGACACCGCCGCCGTGCGTGCTTTTGCGGAGACCGGTGCGCAGTTCTTCGTTTCTTCTTCGTTCTCCAAGAATTTTTCCCTGTACGGCGAGCGGGTGGGGGCGCTGTCCATCATCACCGCGAGCAAGGAAGAAGCCGCGCGCGTTGGCTCCCAGGTCAAGCGCGTCATCCGCACCAACTATTCCAACCCGCCCACGCACGGCGGCGCACTCGTGGCCGCTGTCCTCGGTAGCCCGGAATTGAGGGCGCTCTGGGAAGAAGAACTCGCCGGGATGAAGAACCGCATCCGCGACATGCGTTCGGGCCTCGCGGACGCGCTCAAGGCCGAGGGCGTGTCGAAAGATTTCTCCTTCATCGCCAGGCAGCGCGGCATGTTCTCCTTTACAGGACTGACAAAGGAACAGGTCGAACGGCTCCAGGCCGAATTCGGCATTTATGCCGTTTCTTCCGGCCGCATCAACGTGGCGGCGCTGAACGGCAAGAACCTGCCCGTCGTGGCGAAGGCGATGGCGGCGGTGTTGTAAGTCCTTTGGCCGTTAATCCGGCAGGGGCGAAAAACCTTTCGCCCCTGCTGCTCCCGAGTGACTTCCCGCCAGGAAATCCGTCCTTGGCGTGCCGTTCCGCCGAGGCCATTTATGGCGGCGGGACGGGCGGCGAGACGGGCGGCGAGACGGGCGGAATCCCTCCTGAATCCGTAGCGTAAATAGACTGGAGGATGACCCGTGCGCGTCCGTTGGCCGCCCGGCTGCTGGCTGTGACCCGGAAACGCTTGCATGTCGTGGTCGTGTTCGGATTGTCGATCTGGCAAGGCGCATTTTCGGAAATAAGCTCGACGATGTAATAGGGAGCGAGCGAGAGTTTCTCGTCACCGAACTGGATGTCATTACTCCCCTTGTCGCCCTCTGCGTCGTGCCAGAACGAGCCGACGGCATCCGGTGCCGGACCTTCCCACAGCGGCTGGGGGCATGAGGTGGTGTCAGCGCCAATGCTTCGGTAAAACCCTGTGGCGGGATGCGGGCTGTTACAGCTTTGCAAGCCAAGGGGGGAGCCAGCCCTGACCCAGTTTTCTGCCCGGCGCTCGCCCATCCTGAGTCCGGCCTCCGCCGACTGGAAAGCCAGATCACGGTCATAGGTGTTGGAGCTCATGCGCTCCTGCATGAGCGTCCCGCGTAACGAGGTGGCGGCCAGCAACGACATGATTAGCAACAGGATCATGGCGATAATCAGCGCCGCGCCGCGTTGTGGCCGGGCAATGGGAAAGATGGCGGCAGGGCGGATCATGGCGAATCCTCTCCGTGCATGCCGCCTGCGTTTACCCGGAACCTGTTCCTGAGATTGACGGTCAGCCCGACCGTGCGGTTGATGGTCTGGCCGCCTGCGGCGGTTTTGGAAATGGTGAGATCGATGTAGGCGGCGATGACGTTTGGCCAGTCAGCGACAGGGATGTCGTTGGCAGACACGTACTGGGGGTTGCCCGGCAACAGGTAAGTGATGTTCATGCTGGAAACATCCGGGGCAATTTCTTCAGGTCGCCCACCGTCCCCGGTAAACGCACGGAACAAGGAGGTGCCTCCGCGGCCATTATTGCCGACGAACCACCCCTCGGCGTCGACCTTGCCCAAGGCTGTCGCTCTCATGCTTTTGACCACATCCGGGAAAGCGTTTGCGCGATTGACTTGCCATTGGTCTCCTGATTTGGAAATGGCCCCTGCCTTGAAAACCACGCCGTGAACATTGCTTGCGCTACAGGCAAACAGGATATCGCCCGTGGCAAGACCTTCCCCCGAAGGGATGAACATCGACCCGTCGTCTTTGGTGACAATCTTGGCAAAGGCGTTGCCGGAAACGGTGATGACCGCGTCGCTGCCGCCAGCCATCGACACACTGCCTTTGGCAGGAAAACTGTTTCCGCCTGAGTAGCCCCTGAGGGAGGATGCGAAATCATTGCCGCCCGACCACCAGTTGCTTTCCGAAACATCTTCTGTGTGGATGATTACCCCCGCGTTCGGAGGAATCCCGCAAGGGTTGCCGCCCGCCTCGCGCATCGAACGGCTCATGAATTGCACGGCGGCGCGGGCGTTTTCCTGAATGCGGGCGAGATCGCCCGTGCGGCGGCTGGTTTCGCTGTTGGCGACGAAAATCCCCAAAACGCCACCGACGACGATAAGTCCCAGCAGCATGGAAATCATCATTTCGATGAGAGTCAGGCCACGCTGGATGGAGGGGGCAGCAAGGCGCGTGGGGAAGCGGGTCATAGGCGGCTCCGTGCTTCCACGACCTGCGCGGCTTCTCCGCCCATGGATCGGCTGTTATTCCACCGAACCGACGCCGTGCAGAGGTTGGGGTCGGCGGTATCGCACACGATCTGGCCGCAGGCATTGTCATCGGCCACACCGCCGTTGAGGTTGCTTTGGATATTCGTGAGCCAGCGTGCAAGATCGTTTTTGACCAGCGCGTCGGCGGTGTCGGGAATAGCGCCGGCGTTGCAAACGAATCCGCCCGTCTTATAGCCGGCGCGGACGATCAATCTGTCGGGCTTGTCAGGATCGGTGTTGGGCTGCTTGCTGGCGCGCATGGCATCGAGAATGGAATGCGCGAGAAAAACGGCGGCGCTCTGCTCGAACGCGCCCTGGTTGTTTCGCAGTGCCCCGGCCTGCATGGCGGCGATACCGAGAACGCCGAAGGCGAGCACGAACACGGAAATGAGCACCTCAATCAGGCTGACGCCGGACTGACAGGCGCGTGTTCCGGGGGCTGCGGGCATAAGCGTATTGGTCATGGCCCTGTATCTGCGATAGGTCTGTGCCGCGATTCTGTTTGATCCGGGGTAAGGGAGGAACGACCTATGTCACACCAACGACGGGTTTGGCGCGTGTTACGGTAATCCGTCACGCGGGACCGTTTCCCCCTTGAAGCCGGACGGTTCCTGCCCCACATACACAAGCAAACAGAGGACAATTCAATTCACATGGTCGGCGTTGCCCGGTCTTTGCACAGGATTTCTCATCATGCGACTCGACAAACTCACGACCCGTTTCCAGCAGGCGCTTGCCGACGCGCAAAGTCTGGCGGTTGGCAACGACCAGCAGTTCATTGAACCGCAACATTTGCTGTTGGCTCTGCTTGGACAGGAGGACGGCAGCACGGTATCGCTGTTGCAGCGCGCGGGCCTCAATGTGCAGCCTTTGAGAGCGGCGCTTGTCCGTGCGCTGGAAACCCTGCCGAAAGTCGAAGGGCACGGCGGCGACGTGACCGTGGGGCGTGATCTTGGCAACCTGCTCAACCTCACCGACCGCGAAGCGCAGAAGCGAGGCGACCAGTTCATCGCCAGTGAAATGTTTTTACTCGCGCTTGTCGAAGACAAGGGTGAAACAGGGCGACTGCTGCGCGAACACGGAATCAATCGCAAGGCGCTGGAAGCAGCCATCAATGCCGTGCGTGGCGGCGCGGCGGTTGACAATCAGGAGGGCGAGGGACAACGCGAGGCGCTGGCGAAATACTGTACAGACATCACAGAATGCGCGCGTGCGGGCAAACTTGACCCCGTGATCGGCCGCGACGACGAAATCCGCCGCGCCATCCAGATTCTCCAGCGCAGATCCAAGAACAATCCCGTGCTGATCGGCGAGCCGGGCGTCGGCAAGACGGCCATCGTCGAAGGACTGGCGCAGCGCATCGTCAACGAGGAAGTGCCTGAAACGCTCAAGGGAAAGCGGGTGCTTGCGCTCGACATGGCGGCGCTGCTCGCCGGAGCCAAGTACCGGGGCGAGTTTGAAGAACGGTTGAAGGCGGTGCTGAAAGAAATTACCCGTTTCGATGGCCGCGTCATCCTCTTCATCGACGAATTGCACACGATGGTCGGCGCCGGCAAGGCCGAGGGCGCGATCGATGCCGGGAACATGTTGAAACCGGCGTTGGCGCGAGGCGAACTGCACTGCATCGGCGCGACGACGCTGGATGAATACCGCAAGTACATTGAAAAGGACGCGGCGCTGGAACGCCGTTTCCAGAAAGTGCTGATCGAAGAGCCGACAGTGGAGGCGACCATTGCCATTCTGCGCGGCTTGCAGGAGAACTACGAAATCCACCACGGGGTGGAAATCACCGACCTGGCCCTCGTCGCGGCCTCCGAACTCTCGAACCGCTACATCACCGCCCGCTTTTGGCCCGACAAGGCCATTGACCTTATTGACGAAGCAGCGGCGCGGATCAAGATGGAAATCGACTCCAAGCCCGAAGTCATGGACAAGCTCGACCGCCGCCTGATCCAGCTCAAAATCGAGCGCGAAGCGGTCAAGAAGGAAAAAGACGAAGCCTCGCAAAAACGCCTTTCTCTGATCGAGGCGGAAATTACCCGGCTGGAGAAGGAGTATTCCGATCTGGAAGAAGTCTGGAAGGCGGAAAAAGCTCACCTGCATGGCGCAAGGCACATCAGGGAGGAGATTGAGCATCTTAAAGTGCGCATGGCCGAATTCCAGCGCAAGGGCCAGTTCGACAAACTGGCCGAACTGCAATACGGCGAACTGCCCAGGCTGGAAGCAGAATTGAAAGCCGCCGAGAAGGCGGACGGGGCAGGGGGCGACGCGTCGAAACAGAACCGGCTGCTGCGCACCCAGGTCGGCGCCGAAGAAATCGCCGAAGTCGTCAGCCGCGCTACCGGCATTCCGGTGTCCAGGATGATGCAGGGCGAGCGGGAGAAGCTGCTCAAGATGGAGGAGCGCCTGCACGAACGGGTTGTCGGGCAGGATGAAGCCGTGCGCCTCGTCTCGGATGCCATCCGCCGCTCACGCGCCGGGCTTTCCGACGAAAACCGTCCCTACGGCTCTTTCCTCTTCCTCGGTCCCACCGGCGTGGGCAAGACGGAACTTTGCAAGGCGCTGGCGACTTTTCTCTTCGATTCCGGGGAACACCTGATCCGCGTCGACATGAGCGAATTCATGGAAAAACACTCCGTCGCCCGCCTCATCGGCGCACCGCCGGGCTACGTCGGCTACGAAGAAGGTGGCTACCTGACCGAACAGATAAGGCGAAAACCCTACAGCGTCATCCTGTTTGACGAAGTGGAAAAGGCGCATCCCGACGTTTTCAACGTCCTGTTGCAAGTCCTCGATGATGGCCGCATGACCGACGGCCAGGGGCGCACCGTGGACTTCAAGAATACCGTGATCGTCATGACTTCCAACCTCGGCAGCCAGATGATCCAGCAAATGGAGGGCGACGATTACGGTCTCATCAAACTTGCGGTCATGGCGGAAGTGAAGACATCTTTCCGTCCTGAATTCATCAACCGCATTGATGAGATTGTTGTGTTCCATGCCCTCGACGAAGCGCATATCGCCGG
>JAISPJ010000045.1 GCA_031274995.1 Azoarcus sp. | reverse complement strand
CAGCTCATGCACGCCGGACGCATGTCGCATCCCGACAACACGCCGCATCACCGGCAGAGCGTCGCGCCGTCGGCCATCGCGCCGGGCACGCAAATGATGACGCCCAAGGGGATGCAGGACGCCCCCGTGCCGCGCGCCCTGACCGTCGAAGAAATACGCCAGACCGTTCAGGATTTCCGCCGCGCCGCCCGCTGCGCGATTGAAGCCGGTGCCGATGGCGTCGAAATCCACGGCGCGAACGCCTACCTGATCCGGCAGTTTCTCGCGCCCAGCGCCAACACGCGCACCGACGAATACGGCGGCTCCATCGAGAATCGCGCCCGCTTCGCCATTGAAGTCGCCACCGCAGTCGCCGGAGAAATCGGCGCGGATCGCACCGGCATCCGCCTGTCGCCCGCTGTGATGATATGGGGCATTGAAGAAGGCGCGGAGGGGCCGGAGCTATACCGCTATCTGGTCGCCGAGTTGAACAAGCTGGGTTTGGCCTACCTGCACATCATGCACGCAGGCAACGAACCGCTGCTGAGCGACATTCGCAAGATTTGGAAAAGCCCGCTGATCCTCAACCGTCCGGGCCGCCCGCGTGAACAGGTTGGCGCTGACGTAGCCTCCGGCTTGTCCGATCTGGAATCCTACGGCCAGATGGTGCTGGCGAATCCCGATTTTGTCGAACGCCTGAAGCTCAACGCGCCGATGAATGCGCCGCAGCAGGCCACTTTCTACGGCGGCGGCGCGCAGGGCTACACCGACTATCCGGCCCTGGCTTGAGCGAAGCCCAAGACAACCAGAGCGGTTTTGATTCAGTCATGTACTGTTCTACGCCATCGCCCCCATCCCAACCTTCCCCCGCACGCGGGGGAAGGCGCTAAAAATGGTTTCACTTGAGCTAAAACCGCTCTAAAACCGCCATCCTGCCCATCGTTACCCCGCACCAGCGCGAACCGGTCAGGCGTTTTGTGCTGTGCCGTCGCCTTTCACCGCGCCGCCGCCCCGTTTCATCACCTTGCCTTCCTCGGCGCGTTGCTTGCGCACGGCCTTGGGGTCGGCAATCAGCGGGCGGTAGATTTCAACCCGGTCGTTCTCGCGTAATACGGTATCGGGTTGGGCGGGTTTGGCGTAGATGCCGAGCTTGTTGCGCCCACCCAGTTCAATTTCCGGGTATTTGAGCAACAGGCCGGAAGCTTCCACCGCCTCGCGCGCAGTCGCCCCTTCCGGCACCTTTACCATAATGACATCCTGGTAATGCGTCTGGGCGTAAACGACTTCGATTTCGATATATTCGCTGCTCAAGGGCACGAAGCTCCATAAACCTGACCGGCGCGTTTGACGAATGCCTCGACTTGGGTATTGGCGATATGCTCGAACACACGGCCAAGGACTTTTTCGAGAAGGCGGCTTGAATATGAATAATGCATTTCAAAATCCACCTTGCAGGCGACCTCCCCCAGAGGAGTGAAACGCCAACCGCCATCGAGGCGGGTAAACGGGCCGTCGGTGAGGCGGATCAACATCTCATGGGGGTAACGCTTGGTGTTCTCTGTGCTGAAACGGGTCTTGATGCCATGATAGTTGATGTGCAGCGTGGCGGCAGTGATCTCGTCGGTGCGGGAGATCACCTGGACAGCGGCGCACCACGGCAGGAATTCGGGGTAATCCTCGCAGGCGTCGACCAAGGCAAACATCTGCGCTGGCGTGTATTCGACCAGAACCTTCTTTTGAACATCGGCCATCGGCAGGGCGATCAAACTGATAAGATGCGCGATTCTAACGCATAACCCTTGTCTTTCGTCCCCACAGGTCCCCACAGCAGAGTTTGCCCAGTCCATGAGCATCGTCCAGAACCGCAAGGCCCATCATGATTTCTTCATCGAAGAAAGGCATGAGGCCGGACTCGTGCTCGAAGGCTGGGAAGTAAAAGCCATCCGCGATGGGCGGGCCAATATCAAGGAAGCCTATGTAATCACGCGCGGCGAGGAGTTGTTCATTCTCGGCATGCATATCACCCCGCTGTCCAGCGCCTCCACCCATGTGAAGGCCGACCCGACCCGCACCCGCAAGTTGCTGCTCCACGGCAAGGAAATTGCCCGCCTGATAGGCAAGGTCGAACGCGCCGGATTTACGCTGATCCCGCTCGACCTGCATTGGAGCAAGGGGCGCGTAAAGGTCGAAATCGGTTTGGCAAAAGGCAAAAAACTTTATGATAAACGCGAGGACGAGAAGCGGCGCGACTGGGATCGGGAAAAGGCCAGACTGATGCGGGAGAAAGGGTAAGGCAAACAGTTTCTTTGTTCTTTGCGTTTGTGTATTACATGTCAGGATAGCCCTTTCGAAAACCGGGAAGCCAGGTCTGGCTTCATGCCTGTATTTGATCCCGCATCAGTTCTTCGATACCTTCGATATCGCGCGGCACGCCGTCGGTCAGTATTTCGCAGCCATCGGGTGTAACCAGGACGTTATCTTCGATACGGATGCCGATGTTCCAAAAGGCTTCGGACACGTCGTCCGCCGGACGGATGTAGCAGCCAGGTTCGATGGTCAGCGCCATGCCCGTCGCAAACGGGCGCCATTGGCCGTTGACTTTATATTGACCCGCGTCATGAACATCCAGCCCGAGCCAGTGGCCTGTGCGGTGCATGTAGAAACGGCGGCAGGCTTGCGTTTGTATCAGTTCCTGCGCTTCTCCCTTGAGCAACCCCAAGTCGATGAACCCCTGCGTAAGCACGGCAATGGCGGCTTCATGAGGCGCGTTCCAACTGTTTCCGGGACGCACTTTGGCGCGTGCGGCGAGGTTGGCGGCCAGCACAAGCTGATAGATGTCGCGCTGCGGGCTGCTGAAACGGCCATTGACCGGGAAGGTGCGCGTAATGTCGGAAGCGTAGCCGTCGAGTTCGCAACCGGCGTCGATCAGCAACAACTCGCCATCCAGCATACGGCGGTCGTTATTGGTGTAATGCAGCACGCAGGCATTCGGCCCGCTGGCGACGATGGACGTGTAGGCGGGAAATTGACTGCCCGCTGCACGGAAAACGTAAAGCAGTTCGGCTTCTATTTCGTATTCAAGACGCCCCGGCCGCGTGGCACGCATCGCCCGGCAGTGGGCAGCGGCGGAGATTTCACCGGCACGGCGCATGATCGCAATCTCGAACTCATCTTTGAGGAGGCGCATTTCGTCGAGCATGGCGGAAATTTCATGCACGGTCTGCGGCGCGGTGTCACCGGAACGGACTTTGCCACGCACGGCCTTGATCGCAGCAAGGATACGCCGGTCCCATTCCGGTTCGTTGGCCAGATTCGTCCAGAGCGCGGGCTGATTGATGAGTAATTCCGGCAGCTTGCGGTCAAATTCGTCGATGGGCCAGGCCGAATCGAAGCCGAAACGTTCGGCAGCGGCCTCCGGCCCGTGCCGATAGCCGACCCAGGTTTCCTGCTCTTCGTTTTTGGCGCGGCAAAAGAGGAACTGGCGCGGCGAATCACCCGTTATGAGGACGAGTACGGCTTCCGGCTCACGGAAACCGCAAAGGTAGAAAAAATGGCTGTCGGCGCGGTAGGGGAAAAAAACGCCCCGGTTCCGCTCACGCTCGGGAGCTGTCGAGACGACCGCCACACCGCCGCCCCGCGCCGTCATCTCGGCAAGCAGGCGGATGCGACGGGCGCGAAAAATATCCATCGAAATCAATTTCCAGCCTGCCAGAGCTGTATCAATGCGTCGCGCGATTTGGCAATGTCGGCAACCGATACATTGATGACCGGGCCGGAAAGCGTATGCCCTTCACAATTTCCGGTGATCCGCACGGCTCCGTCTGCCGCCACCAGGGTAACGACGCCGCTTCCCTGACGCAAGTGGCTCTGCCGATGAGCTTCGTCGACCATGACGCTGCCATTTGTAAGGTTGAGCGTGGCATCGACCGTAATGTCCGTAAACGTGCCTCCCGAATTCAGCGCGCCTTCAATCTGGCAGGGCACAAGGCGGTATTCGTTGACCAGCGCCAGCGCGTTACGTCTCAACAGACGCTGCAACTGTGCAGGGTCTTCCGGCGTTTTACCGGCAAGCTGGTGTGCCAGATCGTCGAGCTCTTTATTGGTCAGGTGGGGCGCGGCGGCGATCATGGCCGCGCGGTCGATCAGCGGACGGGAAAGATTTTTTGCGTCAAGGTGGCAATGATGACCGATGAGAGTGGCACCGACCTTGGCGAGTTGTGTTGACGTGACCTTGGGCATCCCCTGAAGCACGAGCGGCCCGAGCGTCTCGCCAAGTTTCCGGCACAGGCTCACGTGGTCGTGTTGCAGAAGCGCATCGGGCGCGTCTATTTCAAACTCAAAAACGACTTGCAGTTTCAGATTGGCCTTGGACATCTCATAGCCTCCCAATGCTCGCCCCATGCGCGAAAAACCCCCGCACAGGGCAGAAATTACGATGCCGGGTCAGCGAATGACCTGGGTCAATTCACCGTTTTTGTAACGTAAAGCCATTTTTTCGAGCGAAATGGGCTTGATGCGGGAAGCGTATCCGGCACAGCCGAACGCCTCGAACCGGCAAACGCAGACCGCCCTGGCCGCTTCACGCGCGGGTTTGTTGTACTCGCGCGGGTCGAATTTGGACGGATTCTCGACCAGAAACTTGCGGATGGCTCCGGTCATGGCAAGCCGGATATCGGTGTCGATGTTGATCTTGCGGACGCCATGCCTGATTGCGACCTGGATTTCTTCGACCGGCACGCCGTAGGTCTCTTTCATGTCGCCGCCGTATTGCCGGATAACCGCCAGCAATTCCTGCGGAACCGAACTGGAACCGTGCATCACCAGATGGGTATTGGGCAGCCTGGCATGGATGGCTTTCACGCGATCAATGGCGAGAATGTCGCCGGTAGGCTTGCGCGTGAACTTGTACGCGCCGTGGCTTGTGCCAATGGCAATGGCGAGCGCGTCGCAGTCGGTCAGTTGCACGAAATCCGCAGCTTGGTCGGGATCGGTAAGCAGCATCGAATGTTCGAGCTGGCCTTCCGCCCCAATGCCGTCTTCCTCGCCCGCCTGACCGGTTTCGAGCGAACCGAGACAACCGAGTTCCGCTTCCACGGTAACACCGATGGCATGCGAAAACTTTACGACCTCGCGGCTCACCTCAACATTGTAATCCCAGGAAGAAGGCGTTTTGCCGTCTTCGAGCAGCGAGCCGTCCATCATCACGCTGGAAAAACCGGAACGAATCGCTCCCATGCACACTGCGGGGCTTTGCCCGTGATCCTGATGCATCACCACCGGAATGTGGGGCCAGGCTTCCACTGCCGCATCGATGAGGTGGCGCAGGAAGGCTTCCCCGGCGTATTTGCGCGCCCCGGCGGATGCCTGCATGATGACAGGGCTGTCCGTCTGTGCGGCGGCTTCCATGATGGCTTGAACCTGTTCCAGGTTGTTGACATTGAAAGCGGGTAGTCCATAGCCGTTTTCGGCGGCGTGATCGAGCAATTGACGCATAGATACGAGAGGCATCGGTTTCTCCATACCCCGGCACGATTCAGCCGGGAGAGGTACACTGAAAAAATTCGGATTGGAATAATATTTTATCCTGCAAACAAACTATCCTGCGAGCCGCCAAAATCGCCAAAATCGGAACGTGATCATGTGGGATATGTCACGAGAAGCGGAAAAGATGAACCGATATAATGATACGGCCTCTCCACAAATATGACGTGCAAAAATGAACGCAGTTGCCTGGATACTCCTGCTTCTACTGTTTGGCGGCCTGGCTTATGCAGCAGCGTCCCGCACAAGCGCACGGGGCGGAAAACGCAGGAATCGGCAGGGTGCCATGTCGCATCCCAATATGAGCAAGCTTCCCTTGCGGGCATATAAGTTTCGCGCCGTGGAGCTTCAAATTTGTGACGATCCCTGCGAATCCTCGCTGGCCATTGCCGGTAAGCGGCTACTGAAATCAGAAGCCCCCCCCCTGCCTTTGGAAAGATGCCCCCACAAGAAATGCCTGTGCACCTACATCCAGTATGACGACCGCCGCTTCACGCAGCGCCGTGCCGAGTCTTCCCCGTATGGCAGGGTAACGGGCTGGCAACTGAGAGACGAGCGGCGCAAAGCCATGCGGGACAGGCGGGGGAACAGCCCCGGCTGATTTCTGATTTGTTTGTCAGGTTTTACCGTGCTGCCGATGCTGCGCTGCCGACAAAATGGCAGAGGCGAATTCCCCGGCGAGCGCCTTGGGAAAATCATGCCCCATGCCGGGAATGGGGCGATATTCCGAACCGGCGATGGCTGCCGCCGTATCGCGTCCACAGGCGATGTTGATGAGCGGATCTTCGATACCGTGCAGAACCACGGTCGGAACCTGAATCGTCATCAACTGCGCCCGCCTGTCACCCGCAGCGAGGAGCGCCAATGACTGACGAATGACCCCCGCCGGATAAAAACCGCCGCGCCGGTATTCGGAGGCGAACATGGCATACAGTTCTTCGTCCGGCGCGGGATATGCGGGACTCATCAGCACTTTCTGCCGCCATATGCTGTCCTCGATAAGCGAAGCCTCGTCACGCGCGCCCGGCAGCGGCGCAAACAACGCATGCAGGGCAGCAGGCGTGGCGGGCGGCAGCAAGGGATTGCCGCTCGAAGACATGATGGACGTCAGCGACAGGCAGCGTCCGGGATAATGGATGGCGATCAGTTGCGCCACCATCCCGCCCAGTGAGGCGCCGACGATGTGCGCCGCTTCGACTCCGATCGCATCGAGCAGGCCCACCGCGTCAGCGGCCATATCGGCAAGCGTATAGGGAATGGAAATAGAGATGGGGGCAGGCAGGACAGATAACGCGGATAACACCCCCGGAAACATCTGTTGAATATCAGGCAGGCCAAAAACATCCATCCGGGTGGAGAGGCCGCTATCCCGGTTGTCAAAAGCGATGACACGAAAACCGGCTGCGGTCAGCCGCTCGACCAGCCCCGCCGGCCAGCGTGTGAGCGGAGTGCCGAGCCCCTGGATCAACAAGATGACAGGCGAACCGGGTGCGCCGTGGACGACGGTCTCCAGCTCAAGTCGTCCGATGTCGATGAGGCTCATGTCCGGCAGCGCGCTTCCAGCGCGGCAATGGCGGGCAAAGCCCTGCCTTCGAGGAATTCCAGGAAAGCGCCACCCCCTGTGGATATGTAGCCAACATCACGGGCAATGTCGAATTTGGCAATGGCCGCCAGCGTATCGCCGCCGCCAGCGACCGAGAACGCCTGCGAGTGCGCAATGGCCGAAGCGAGCATCTTGGTTCCGCCCGCAAATTGCGGATACTCGAACACACCTACCGGGCCGTTCCAGACAATGACACCCGCGTTGGCGACGATCTGCGACAGATACGCGGCACTCTTTGGCCCGATATCCAGTATGCGGTCGTGAGGGCCAACTTCGTCGATGGAAACCTTGTTGGCGCGCGCAAGCGCCGAGACCTCGTCGGCGACGACCACATCCACAGGAAGCGGCACTTCCGCGCCGCGCGCGCGCATCAAATCCATGACGGCATGCGCTTCTTTCACCAGATCGGGTTCGGCGAGCGATTCGCCGATGCGCTTGCCCGAAGCCAACAGGAAAGTATTGGCGATGCCGCCGCCGACGATGAGTTGATCGACCTTTTCGGCAAGCGACTTCAGGATGGTGAGCTTGCTTGAAACTTTCGCCCCGCCGACGATGGCCACCAGCGGGCGTTTGGGACTGCCGAACGCGCGGGAGAGCGCCTCGATCTCCGCGCTCATCAACAAACCGGCACAGGCGGCGGGCGCATGGCGGGCAATGCCGTGCGTGGTCGCCTCGGCACGATGCGCGGTCCCGAAAGCATCATTCACATAGACATCGCAGAGCGCCGCCATTTTTTTCGACAGCGTTTCATCGTCTTTTTTCTCACCGATGTTGCAGCGGCAGTTTTCCAGCAGCACGACCTGTCCCGGCTCGACAGTGAAACCGCCATCGACCCAGTCGGCGATGAGTCTGACCGACTGGTCAAGCAACTGCCCGAGGCGCACGGCTACCGGGGCAAGGGTGTCTTCGTGGCCGAGTTTGCCTTCAACAGGACGGCCAAGATGGGAGGTCACCATCACCGCCGCGCCCTGGCCGAGGCAATACCGGATGGTTGGCACGGAGGCGCGGATGCGGGTGTCTTCCGTGATGTTGCCTGCTTCGTCCTGCGGCACGTTAAGATCGGCGCGGACAAAAACTTTCTTGCCGCGCAAATCGAGATCGACGAGTTTTTTGACTTGCAGGGTCATGTTATTCATTCCGTGGAAAGACATTCAACCCGCAAACCCCGCCAAGGCCGCATTGAAAATCCTGCTGGGCCGCATGACCGCATTGCATTTTTCAGGATCGACGCGGTAGTAGCCGCCCAGATTGACGAGTTTGCCCTGCTCGGCCTTGAACTCGGCAACGATGTCCTGTTCGCTGGCCGCCAATGTTTTGGCAAGCGGGGCGAAACGGGCAGCGAGTTCCTTGTCTTCACTCTGGGCGGCAAGCGCCTCGGCCCAGTAGAGCGACAGGTAGAACTGGCTGCCACGGTTATCAATCTCGCCGGTACGCCGCGAGGGGGATTTATTGTTGTCGAGAAGCCTGCCGGTCGCCTCATCGAGCGTCCTGGCGAGAATCCGGGCACGGGTGTTGCCGGTCTTGATGCCGAGTTCTTCGAACGAGACCGCAAGCGCGAGGAACTCACCGAGTGAATCCCAGCGCAGATGGTTTTCCTCGACAAGCTGCTGGACGTGCTTGGGCGCGGAACCGCCCGCGCCGGTCTCGTACATGCCGCCGCCCGCCATCAGGGGAACGATGGAAAGCATTTTGGCGCTGGTTCCGAGTTCCATGATGGGGAACAGATCGGTGAGGTAGTCGCGCAGGATATTGCCGGTGACGGCGATGGTGCCGACGCCGCGCACGGCACGCTCCAGGGTGTAGCGCATCGCCCGCACCTGGGACATGATGAAGATATTCAGCCCTGCGGTGTCGTGATCCTTGAGATAGGTTCCGACTTTCTTGATGAGCTCGGCTTCATGCGGACGATAGCGGTCAAGCCAGAAAACGGCCGTCATGCCGGAATTGCGGGCGCGGGTGACGGCAAGTTTCACCCAGTCACGGATGGCTGCATCCTTGACCTGGCACATGCGCCAGATGTCGCCCTCTTCCACGTTTTGTGTCAGCAACACTTCCCCGGTGGCCAGGTCGACGATGTTGGCAATGCCGTCTTCGGTAATTTCAAAGGTCTTGTCGTGTGAGCCGTATTCTTCGGCCTGCTGTGCCATGAGGCCGACGTTGGGCACGGTTCCCATCGTCCGGGGATCAAATGCGCCGTTGGTCTTGCAAAAGTTAATCATCTCCTGATAGATGCGGGCAAAGGTGGATTCCGGCATCACCGCCTTGACTTCCTTTTGTTTGCCGTCCGCCCCATACATCTTGCCGCCTGCGCGGATCATGGCGGGCATGGACGCATCGACGATCACGTCGCTGGGCGAATGGAAGTTGGTGATGCCTTTGGCGGAATCGACCATCGCCAGTTCGGGACGATGTTCGTGGCAGGCGTGGAGGTCACGGACGATTTCGTCGCGCCGGGATTCGGGCAGGGCCGCAATCTTGTCGAAGAGATCGACCATGCCGTTGTTGACGTTGATGCCCAGTTCCCTGAACAGTTTGCCATGCTTGGCGAAGGCATCCTTGTAGTAAATACGCACGCAGTGGCCGAACACGATGGGGTGCGAGATTTTCATCATCGTGGCTTTGACGTGCAGGGAGAAGAGCACGCCGGATTCGCGGGCATCTTCCATCTGTTCTTCGTAAAACGCGCAGAGCGCCTTCTTGCTCATGAACATGGAGTCGATGATCTCGCCCGCAAGCAGGGAAACTTTGGGTTTGAGCAGGATGGTTTTGCCGCTCTTCGTGAGCAGTTCCATCTTCACGTCGCGGTCACGGTCGAGCGTCATCGACTTCTCGCCGTGGTAGAAATCACCGGCCTTCATACATGAGGCGTGCGTTCGGGACGCCTGTTTCCACGCACCCATTGAATGCGGGTGCTTGCGGGCGTAGTTCTTCACCGACATCGGCGCACGGCGGTCGGAGTTACCTTCGCGCAGCACGGGGTTTACGGCGGAACCGAGGCAGCGGGCGTAACGGGCCTTGATGGCTTTTTCTTCTTCGCTCTGCGGATCTGCCGGATAGTCGGGAATTGCGTAGCCTTTGCCCTGCAATTCACGGATGGCCGTGACCAGTTGGGGAACCGATGCGCTGATATTGGGCAGCTTGATGATGTTGGCCTCGGGGCGCAGGGTCAGTTTCCCGAGTTCGGCAAGGGCATCGGGTACCTTCTGCCCGTCTTTGAGGTATTCGGGGAATTCGGCAAGGATGCGCGCCCCCAGGGAAATATCGGCCTCGGCCACATGGACGCCCGCCTGTGCGGCAAAGGTACGCACTACCGGCAGAAAAGCCGCTGTCGCAAGCATCGGGGCTTCGTCGGTGATTGTGTAGACGATGGTTGGTTGTTCAGATGGCATGGTCATTCCCTCCCCGGTCTTCGGTGTGTTTGTTGTGTGTTTGTGCTTATGCGGGCTACATTGTTCCGCACCCGGCTGCCCAAAATATATATTATACCGTAAGCAGAATTCACCACCCCAATTCCCGCAGCCATCCGCCCTCCCCCGCGCATTCCCCTGCCTCCAGTGCCACTTCCACATAGGGAACGGTTTCCTTCGGCAGATCATTGCGCGCAAACCAGCCCATGCCGCTGCATTTGTCCGGCTCGCGCAGAATGGGTTCACCCTGCCAGCACAGCGCGCGCAGGAAAAAATCGATGCGGTTGGTATCCGAGCGGCGATGGATGACGCCAAGCCAGGCGAGGCCGCCAGGTTCGGTATGCAAGCCGGTTTCTTCTTCCAGTTCACGCGCCGCTGCCTGAAGGATGGATTCTTCTTGTTCGAGATGCCCGCCCGGCAAGCTGTAGAGACCATCAAAAAAACCGGTTCCCGCGCGGCGCAGCAGCAGGACACGCCCTTCGCGCTCGCACAGGACATGCACGCCGGTGGGGATGCACGCACGTTTCACCATCATTTACCCCCTCATCCCTGCACATAACCTCAGTGCTTGCCGGTGCTGCCGAAACCACCTTCGCCGCGTTTGCTGGCGACGAATTCATCGACGATATCGAATTCGGCCTGCACGACAGGCACGATTACGAGTTGCGCGATGCGTTCCAGCGGCTCGATGGTAAACGCCTCGCCACCACGATTCCACACGGATACCATAACCTGCCCCTGGTAATCGGAGTCGATCAGCCCGACCAGATTGCCAAGCACGATGCCATGCTTGTGTCCAAGCCCGGATCGCGGCAACACGATCGCCGCCAGGCCGGGATCAGCGAGATGGATGGCAATGCCGCTTGGAACCAGCACGGTTTCGCCGGGTCGCAACGTGACCGGCGCATCCAGGCAGGCTCGCAGGTCGAGGCCGGCGGAACCGGCACTGGCGTAGGCCGGAGGTTGCCCGCGCAGGCGGAGATCGAGCAGTTTGATATCGATGCGGTGCATGTTTTCTTTCTCCAGGGCTTTTTCAATTTTTCAATTCATTTCGCTGGCAGCAAACGGGCGATGCGTTCAACGATTCTCCGTGCCAGATAAGTTTTGGGCGCGCGCGGCAGCGGGTGACGGCCTTCTTCATCATAAATGACGACAGTGTTCTCATCCCCGCCCAGCCCGTCGCCAAGCAGGTTGCCCACCAGCATGGGCAGGCGTTTGGCCTGCCGCTTGCCCTCGGCGTAAGCGTCGAGATCATGGCTCTCGGCAGCGAAACCCACGCAAAACGGTGCCTCTGGCAGGGCCGCGACTTCGGCAAGAATGTCTGGATTGGGAACGAGTTGGAGATGAAGCGCCGCTCCCGATTTTTTGACCTTGCGCACAGCGGGTTCTGCGGGACGATAGTCGGCCACTGCCGCCACTGCGATGAATACATCCACGCCGGTCATTTCCGCAAACACTTCATCGCGCATTTGCAGGGCGCTCGTCACTTCGATGCGCCGCACGCCCGCAGGCGCGGGCAATGCCACCGGCCCGCTTACCAGCACGACTTCGGCGCCGGCTCGCGCAGAGGCCGTTGCCAGCGCGTATCCCATCTTGCCGGAACTGGAATTGGTGATGCCGCGTACCGGGTCGATGGCTTCGAACGTCGGACCGGCCGTCAGCACCACTTTGCGACCGGCCAGCAGTTTGGGCGTGAAGAACGCAAGCAACGCCTCGCACAGCGCCTCTGGCTCCAGCATCCGCCCTGGCCCGGTTTCACCGCAAGCCTGTTCGCCTACGGCGGGGCCAAGGAGGGTGACACCGTCAGCTTGCAGCCTCTCCACATTGCGCCGGGTAGCCGGGTTTTCCCACATCTGGCGGTTCATCGCGGGCGCGATGAGCAACGGGCAATCGCGCGCCAGACAAAGCGCGGACAACAGATCGTTGGCAAAACCCGCGGCCAGGCGGGCGATGAAATTGGCGCTTGCCGGAGCCACGAGAATGGCATCGGTCCTGCGCCCGAGGGTGATATGCGGCATGCCGTCTTCCATTTCCCCGTCCTGAAATCCCGTCCACGCGCGGTTGCCCGACAAGGCATGGAAAGTCATTGGCGTCACGAAACGCGCACCGGCTTCGGTCAAGACCACATGAACGTCCGCCCCCAGACGCCCGATGGCTCGCGTGAGTTCGGCTGCCTTGTACGCCGCGATTCCGCCGCTCACACCGAGCACAATCCTGCGCCCATGCAACCCGTCAATGACATATGTATAATCCGGCATTTCTTCCTCCAATTCTTCTGACATGGCAATCACCGACTGGCCCGCAGATGAACGCCCGCGCGAAAAACTGCTCTCAAGGGGCGCACAGGCGCTCACCGACGCCGAACTGCTTGCGATTTTCCTGCGCGTCGGCACAAAAGGCCAAAGCGCCGTCGATCTCGCCCACACCCTGCTCGGTCACTTTGGCACGCTGACCCGGCTGTGCAACGCTCCCGCAGACGAATTCGCCTCGATACCCGGCATGGGGCTGGCGAAGTATGCCCAACTCCAGGCCGTGATGGAACTGGCACGCCGTGCGCTCGCAGAACGCCTGGCCGAAGGCGCCCTGTTCGATTCGCCCACGGCAGTCAGGGATTGGCTGCAACTGCGGATGGCACACCTTCCTCATGAGACCTTTTGCATCCTGCTGCTGGATGGCCGCAACCGCCTGATTGAAGCCGTAGACCTCTTTCGCGGCACACTGAACCAGACCAGCGTCTACCCACGGGAAGTCGTCAAGCTCGTTCTGCGGCACAATGCCGCCGCTGTCGTCCTTGCGCACAACCACCCTTCCGGCACGGGCGAACCCAGCCGGGCGGATGAATTCATCACACGCGACCTGCGTGACGCGCTTACGCTGATCGACGTAAAAGTGCTCGATCATTTTGTCGTTCCCGCGCACGGCGAGCCGCTATCGTTTGCTGAACGGGGCTTGCTATGAACTTTCTTTTTATATTAAAATGTAACGTTTCAGAATTCAGGCACGCATTTTAAGGAAGCGCATCATGGCTCGCGTCTGTCAAGTCACCGGCAAAAAACCAATGGTGGGGTGCAACATCTCCCACGCCCACAACAGGACCAAACGCCGTTTTCTTCCCAACCTGCAAAACCGCCGCTTCTGGTCCGAGGCCGAGAACCGCTGGATCAGCCTGCGCGTCACCAATGCGGCGCTACGCACCATCGACAAAAAAGGGATCGATGCCGTCGTTGCCGAACTGCGCGCACGCGGTGAAAAAGTCTAACCTCACTTACTGAATGAAAAACGGAGACGGTCATGGCCACTAAGGGCGCCCGCGAAAAGATCAAGCTGGAATCGACCGCCGGCACGGGTCACTTTTACACCACGTCCAAGAACAAGCGCACCACACCCGAAAAGCTCGAATTCAAGAAATACGATCCGGTTGCGCGTAAGCATGTGGTCTACAAAGAAATCAAGCTGAGATAATTTTCTTCGCCGGAAAATCCGGCGATTCGGATTTTACCCAAAAGGCGAACCGCAGGGTTCGCCTTTTGGTTTACGTGCCGCCCTCATCCCTGCCTTTGCCGCGATGGGGCAGTCGCGTGCGCGTGGCCGACGGCCGCCGCGAACAGCACGAGCGAAACCACAATCTCCATACGCGCCAGTATGCCCATAAGGCCGGGGTCGCCAAAACGCCAGGCGCCTTCAAGGAAATACAACAACACCGCCATCGACAGCCATTGGCTGGTATAGCGCCGCCCGCGCAAGACACCCGGCACGGCGGGGATGAGCGGCAAGCTTTTAAGTATCAGCCACGACCCTCCCGGACGCAACGGGGCAAGCCAGCCTTCCCAGAGCAGACAAAGCGCAATGAGCGCCAGCAAGGCCACACACTCCAGTCTGGCCCAAGCGCGGGGTGTCATTGCCGAGTCACGATCACTTGGCGTAAGGATCGATCTCGAACTGGAAAATTTCGACGGTAGCCGTCTGCATGTCCAGACCGAATGCCAAACCTTGGGCGAGATACAGGTTCCCGGTGGCCTCGTGCACCATTACAAACTGGTTCGACACATAAGTGCCTGCTTCTGTCACGAGGGCACGATGTTCAAGGGTTCCCTTGCCCTGCTGCATCATCAGGGCCGGAGCCAACACGTCGTTGCCGCGAAAACAGATCAATACCGGGGTAAAACCCCGCCCTATCGACTGTAAACCCAGCTCAACCTGCTGCGGGGAGTCGGTTCGTACCCAACGGACCATGCAGATGGTCCATTCCTGCGATGCTTCGCGCCGCAAGGCAACAATTGCTCCCGCGGACAGGCTGCGGTGCACGCCCCCCACGCTCAAAATGGCGTAACCGCCGGGGCTTTCGTTATAGACCGTCCATTCGGCTGCCGACACCGGGGCGTTGCGCCCCATCGCCCACACGTTTTTCAGACCGACACAAACTTGTACCGTGTAATGCTGCCGGACGCGTATCTCGATACGTTCGGGGGCGACCGCCCACTGTTCGCGCAGTCGGCGCAGCAAGGAAAGTATTTCGCCCGGAGTGAGTCCCAAGGGCAAAATGGCGGAACCGACTTCGAGAATTTCGCTGTTACCGCTCTTGCGCGCGCTTACGTCGAGATCAAGCAAACCTTTTTCGAGCCAGAGAATCTGCACATCGATGCGGTGGACGATTTCCTCCATGCTGAAATAGACAGACTCGACCCCTTTTTCCGGCAAGCGCCGCACGCAGGCCACGGGGGACATGTCCTGGTTCGGGTCGAACCAGTAGCTCGATGCTTCAGGCGGAAGGGGAACAGGAGCCAGCACCAGGTCGCTTCCAACGGTTTCCAGGTAGTCGAACAACCATTGTTGTTCACGTACCGTCAGGCTTTCCGCCTGACTCACCGACAGGGTCAGCAGGCGCTTGTAGAGCAGGTTGAGCCTCAAAGGCAGCGGCTCGGCTGTATCGTCTTTCAGCCGCTCGTACTGACCGGAGGAAATCCAGGCATCGTGGATGCGTTGCCACAAACCGAGTGGAGCCGCCGCTCCGAGCAAGGTGCTCAGGAGATAAGTCTCCCCCAGCACCCCCAAGGCAAAATCGCACAATTCGACCAATCCGGCCTGCCGGGTCAGGAATTTGCGATGCCGCATATCGTCGCACAGCGTCCGAAGCTGACCGGAAAGGCCAAGGAGGGATTCGATCAGGCTGAACGTTTTGGCATGCAGCTCATTGGATACAGGCAGCGCACGCGCAATCAAACCAGGGCGAAAACGCTCACATACATCATTGGCACGCTGGCAGAGCAAGCCCAATACTTCCTGGCGTTGCGGAACCGGCATGGATTCGGTAACAGAGGCAACGCTCCCGACACAGCGGCCCAACTCCGACAGTTCTATATCAAGATCATCGGCTGGTTCGCTGGAGAGCCAAGACAGTATGTCTTGCAAGGGATCAGTGGAATGATCGTCTGTCATGTGAGCGCGCAAAAAAGCTTGTTTGGCATTTTTTCATTCTATAAGAATTTACCCTGCCGGAAATCATTCAAACCAGACTGGCGACAAATACTTAACGCCACGAAGCCACACCAGGCAACGGAACGACAGTCCTTGCCCTGCCTGAGCGGAAATAATATAATCCCACGTTTCGTAACGTAATTTCAAAAGGATAGCACTGATGGTCGTTATTCGACTTGCTCGGGGCGGTGCCAAGAAGCGCCCATTCTACAACATTGTTGTTGCCGATTCGCGCAACCGCCGTGATGGGCGCTTCATTGAGCGTGTAGGCTTTTACAATCCAATTGCTTCCGGCGCGGGGCAATCGCTTTCCATCAACACCGCGCGTCTTGCCTACTGGCAAGAAAATGGCGCGATCCTGTCGCCAACCGTCACCCGCCTGGTTAAACAGGACGCCAAGGCCGGCCGACAAGCGGCGGGCTGAGCGGCGGCATCTCGCATGATCGTACTGGGGCGTATCACGGCCCCTTTTGGTGTCAAGGGTTGGCTCAAAATTCAGTCCTTCGGCGACGATCCGCTGTCGTGGGGAAAGATGCCCCACTGGTGGCTGGCTCCCGAATCCGAGACGCCCGATGGGCAGTGGGCGCAATATGTTCTGTGCGGCTGCCGGGGGCACGGTAAAGGATTAGTCGCCTGCCTCGAAGGTATCGCAGACCGTAACGCGGCAGAACCGTTTTCCGGCTGGTACATCGCCGCGCCGCGCGAGTTCCTGCCACGGCCCGAAGAAAACGAATACTACTGGGGCGACCTCGTCGGCATGGCTGTGCGCAATGAAGCAGGTGAGCTGCTAGGTGAAGTCACGGGGCTGCTTTCCACAGGCGCACACGATGTGCTCCAGGCGCAAGACGGTGACACGGAACGCCTGATTCCGTTTGTGTCTGCTTATGTGCTGGATGTCGACCCCGCTGCCCGGTCGATCCGCGTAGCCTGGCATAAAGACTGGTGAGACGGTCCGTGCAGGAAAAAGAAACCATGCGCCGTTACGACGCAATCACCCTCTTCCCGGAGATGTTCAGCGCACTCACCGGTAGCGGCATCACGCGGCGCGCACTGGAACATGGTCTCTACCACATTGCTTTTCATGATCCGCGCGAATTCACGGATGATGCGCGCCGCACGGTCGACGACCGTCCCTACGGGGGCGGCCCCGGCATGGTGATGCTGGCCGAACCGTTGACGCAGGCCATTGCCAAAGCACAGCAAGGGCAGATCGATGCGCTCGGCGCCTCCGGGCCGGTCATTTACCTGTCGCCGCAAGGAACAAGGCTCACGCACGCCAAAATACTGGAATTGGCCCGGTTGCCGAGCCTGATCCTGCTTTGCGGACGCTACGAAGGTATCGACCAGCGCTTGATCGGGCGCAAAGTGGATGAAGAAATCTCGCTCGGCGATTTCGTCCTCTCGGGCGGTGAATTGGCGGCAATGGCGCTCATCGATGCCATCGTGCGCCAGTTGCCGGGCGCGCTGAACGATGCCGGGTCGGCGCAGGAAGATTCCTTCGTGGCCGGATTGCTCGACTGCCCGCACTACACGCGGCCGGAAGTTTTTGAGAATGAGGAGGTTCCAGAAGTGCTGCTATCCGGCAATCACTCCCTCATCCGCCGCTGGCGGCTCAAACAGGCTTTGGGCCGCACCTGGCTGCGTCGTCCCGACCTACTTGCGCAAAGGGGGGTAAATGAGGAAGAATCTCGCCTCCTGGAAGAATTCCGGGAAGAGTACAGCAGGAAAATTCGTGCAGAAACTCAAAGCCGGATTTCCCGATGACAAACCGCGTGCATCAGGCGTTGCCTGCTCTGCGCGTCAGGCCACTGGCCGTTGAACGACATGGAGTCCATGAAAATGAATCTGATCCAACAAATCGAACAAGAAGAAATCACCCGGCTGACCGCCGACAAGACCATTCCCGACTTCTCTCCCGGTGACACCGTCGTGGTGCAGGTCAAGGTCAAAGAAGGCACACGCGAGCGGCTGCAAGCCTACGAAGGCGTGGTGATTGCCAAGCGCAATCGCGGTCTCAACTCCTCTTTCATCGTGCGCAAGATCTCTTCCGGCGAAGGCGTGGAGCGGACGTTCCAGACTTATTCCCCGCTGCTGGCCGCGATTGAAGTCAAGCGCCGCGGTGCCGTGCGCCGCGCCAAGCTCTACTATCTGCGCAGCCGTTCCGGCAAGTCCGCGCGGATCAAAGAAAAGCTCGACTACAAAGCCGCTGCGGCCAAAAAACGGGGCTGACGCGCCTTCGGCGCGGTTTTTCGGGACGCAGGATCGCGTCCCCTCCCCTACTCTTCCGGTTTGCTGACGAATCCTATTTTTTCCAGCCCCGCGCGGGATGCTCGCGCCATCGCGCGTGCCACGAGTTCGTAAGGCGTGGACGCATCGGCCTGAAGATGGAGTTCCGGCAGCGGCGCATGGCTGGCCGCTTCCCGCATCAAGGTTTCCAGTTCCGACTCTTCCACGGGGTTGCCGTTCCATAACAATTGTCCGTCAGCCTTGATGCCAAGCTGAATGGTTTCCGGCTTCATGTCCACTATGGCGCTGTCGGCCACGGGCAGGTCAATCTTGACAGCATGGGTCAGGAGCGGCGCGGCGATGATGAAGATGATGAGCAACACCAGCATCACGTCGATGAGCGGGATCATGTTGATTTCCGCCCGTAGTGCGTCGTGCCCGATTTTGGGATGGAAAGCCATGCGTCAGCACACTCCTTCCGTCTTCGCCATATCCGTCCGCGCCGTTACGCCGGAGAGTTCGACGGCCTGCGAATCGGCCGGGGCTACGCTGCCCGCAGTCAATCCCAACCCCAACAGACTAAACACCGCATGCGCGAAGCATTCCATATCCTCGCCCAAATTACGGTTCAGCCGCGCAAAGGCGTTATAGGCCAACAAGGCGGGAATGGAGACGAACAGGCCGCAAGCGGTCATGATGAGCGCCTCGCCGACCGGTCCCGCCACTTTGTCGAGGCTTGCCTGCGCTGAGAGCGCAATGGCCTGCATGGCATGGAAAATGCCCCATACCGTGCCAAACAGCCCTATGAAAGGGGCCGTCGAGGCAATGGAAGCCAATGGCGTCATGCCTTTTTCCAAGTGGCGCATTTCCCTGGCAACACCATGCGCCAGCGCGGCACTGACATAATCGTCGGGCGAAGTGAGCTCGAATCCTGGCCCATCCGTTTTCCGAACGCTGTTTCTTCCCGCTTCCCGCAGGGATTGGCAAGCCAGGAACCCTTCATTCAGGAGGCGGGCAAAAGGATTGTTCCCGACCGTGGCAATCCTCAGGCGTTCCGCGTCAACGGGCCGATCTACCCGCCGGAAGTCCGCGATGAACGCTCGGTTTCGTGCGCGAATCGTTGCGTATTGCCACAACCTGGACGCAATCAGATACCACGACAGGAGCGACATTGCCGTCAGGATGACCAAAACGCAAAGACCGGCGGTATCCGTCTGCGTCAGGAAACGGGCAAAGCCCAAAGAGGATTCAGCCATATTGCATTCCGTTAACCATGTAATTCAAACCGAACCGGCACAAGCACCCAACCCGCGACAGGCGTTCCGGCTCGCCGCGCCGGCCTGAATTTCCAGCGCCTCACAGCATCAAGCGCCGCCTTGTCAAGCCGCTCAAAACCGCTGCTCGTATGTAGCGCCACCTCGCCCGCACGCCCTTCCACCGTGACATGGACACGCAATTTCACCAGTCCCTGCTCGCGCAAACGGAGCGACAGGGAAGGATATTCCGGTTCGGGGTTGGAAAAATAACTCACGTTGAAGTCGGGGCCGACATAATCTTCATTCCGGCCCTCCTCCCTTCTCCCGCCTGCCACTCCGTCCGCCATTGCCGCCGTGGCGGCAGAAACGTCAATGTTCGGGTTCAACACTGAATCACCCGAAGCAGCCGGAACAGCAGGAGCTATATCAACGGCTGCCGGGGCAAGCGCGGATTGTGCCGCCGCTGGTTTGGGTTGTAATACCTCGGGAACCCTTGCCCGCGTCCGGCGCCCCGGCGCTTTCCCGGAGCGTGCCGACGGCGGAGCCGGGCGCACGGCGGGCGGCGGCTCGGCGGCCTGCGTAGAGGGCGACGGCGGCAAAAATGGAGAAGCAGGCGGCGAAGAGCCTTCGATCCAGCTTGCCCGCAGAATCGAAGGCTCTTCACTATGTTGCGAAACAACGGACAGACGCGAAAGCGCCGCCGCGCCGACGACATGCAGGCACACGACCAAGGCCAGCAAAAATCCCCGCACGGCGAATGGCACGGAATCGTTTGCCCTGTTATTCACGGCACAGATGGGGAAACAGGCATTAAAAGCATGGTTTAGTTTAACGCAAGTCTGATCGCGTCACGCGTCGTGGGCGCCTTCATCTTCCACGGAGCAAAGCGCATCCAGCGTCCAGCAGAACGATTTTTGTTTACTGGCGGACTCATTCTGGATCCCCTCTTTCGCGGGAATCCGGGAAAATTCTGGTTAGCCATCTTATTTTGTATATGCTAAAACAAGAACCGCTCCAACCCCTCGTAAACCGACTCCGTTCACAAAAATTGTTGTCCGTGTTAGGCTCGAATTCACAGTCGATCAAACTCTGACATGGTTTTGTGACATGAGGGAGTTTGATTGCTGCGTTTTCATTCCAAGAACATATTCGGAGGAGTCAGCATGTCCCAAGTTCAAGAAACAAAAATTGTATCGGCAGATCCAACCGCACTGGGTGTGTTCGGCCTCTCTCTCATCACGTTTGTTGCCTCAACGAGTAAACTGGGTTGGACAGGCAATGCTACATACTTGATGCCGTGGGCGCTTTTTCTCGGCTCATTTGCCCAGTTGTGGGCAGCTTCCATCGATTTCAAACGCAATAGTTATTTCGGCGCAATCGTATTGGGCATTTTTGGCCTTTTCTGGATTGCTGTCGCATTTACGTGGGCTATTGCAACCGGTTTTTTCGGCCCTGAAATTGCCAGTGCTGCCGATATGAAGCAATTCGGGTATGCCTGCTTTGGTTACATGATCTTCTGCTTGTTTATCACTGTGACCGCATGGGAGGCAAACAAGGTTTTCGGCATGATTCTGACGCTGATCGTCGTGCTCCTCGGTTCGCTTGGATTTCAAATTCTTGGAATAAACAAGGAACTCTTTGCTCCCTTGGCCGGATGGTCGGAACTTCTGATTTCCTTGCTGGGGTTCTATGCCGCCGGAGCAATCTTCATGAATACTTTCTTTGGCCGTCAAATCCTGCCTCTTGGCAAACCAATGGGATGGGTAAAGAAAGCCGCCTGACCTGCCCTTATAATAAAAAGGCCGAACCCGTGTAACGCGGGCTCGGCCTTTTTATTTTCTGAACACGGGGCAGGCGCAAATTCCACTATTCCCGGTAATACAATATTCAGTCTGCTTTGAAGTCGAAAGTCAGCACCGGAAGTTCCGTATCCGGGTTCTCAATTTCCAGGCACAAACCAGGCTGGTTGGAGCGCAGGAGATAATAACTGGAATGGGAAGAAGGGAGGAGCGAATCAGTTGTCGAAGAGGACGAAGAGGAAACATGACCACAGTCTGGTTCTTCGATGTTTGGATCGTTTGGGGTATGTAACATTTTAGACTCTCTCACGCGGTTGGGTTACTCTCTCTTGGTTTGCCCACTTGGCTTTAGCCACGATGGCTTTAGCCACGAACTTTTTTTATTGGGTCTGTACTTGTTGTGAAATTATGTGACATTTGCACAGATCATTATCTTTTATTTTTATCATTACAGGTGGTACTGATTACTATTGTAGAATAGTGAATGCTTGAAAATGGAAATATTTCACAACTACAATAAAATTTTTCGGCTTTATAATCGAAAATTCCCTCACGATGGCATAAATTATCTAAAACAAGGCTAAAAATATAAAGAGTGCGAAAATAATCACACTCAAAAGTTGGCGTTTCTTGTTTGTATCAAATCACCCCGGCATTTTAATGCCGGGGTGATTTGATATCATGCCACATTGACAAACTCATCGATCTGGTCGAAGTTCATATAGCGGTAAATGCCCTCCGCTTCTTTGTTGACCACGGCGACCTGTTCCAGATATTCCCCCAGCGCAGGAATTCGGCCCAGGAGCGCACAAACGGCGGCAAGTTCGGCTGAACCAAGGTAGACGCGCGTATCCAGCCCAAGCCGGTTTGGAAAATTACGGGTAGAGGTCGACATTGCGGTGCTGCCCTTCCTGATTTGTGCCTGATTGCCCATGCACAGACTGCATCCGGGCATCTCTATCCGCGCCCCGGCACGACCCAGTATCCCGTAATAACCTTCCTCGACGAGAACCATGGCGTCCATCCGGGTGGGCGGAGCAATCCAGAGCCGCGCGGGCAGATCGGTCCTGCCGTCGAGCACTTTGCCAGCGGCCCGGAAATGGCCGATGTTGGTCATGCAGGAACCGATGAACACTTCATCGATCTTGTCGCCCGCAACTTCGGAGAGGAGTTTTACGTCATCAGGATCGTTGGGGCAGGCCACGATAGGTTCCGTAATGTCGGCGAGGTTGATTTCGATGATTGCGGCATATTCGGCATTGTCGTCAGGTTGAATCAGTTCTCCCCCGGCAATCCAGTCTTCCATTGCGCGGATGCGGCGTTCCAGCGCACGCGCGTCCTGATAGCCGTTGGAAATCATCCACTTCATCAGTGCGATGTTCGAGTTCATGTACTCGACGACAGGTGCCTTATTGAGCCGCACCGTGCAACCGGCGGCAGAACGCTCGGCGGAGGCGTCAGTCAGTTCGAACGCCTGTTCAACCTTGAGATCGGGCAATCCTTCAATTTCGAGAATACGCCCGGAAAAAATGTTCTTTTTGCCTTCCTTTTTGACCGTCAGCAAGCCTTGCCCGATCGCGTAGAGCGGAATGGCATTGACGAGGTCGCGCAGGGTAATGCCAGGGCGCATCTGACCCTTGAACCTGACCAGCACGGATTCGGGCATGTCGAGCGGCATCAGCCCGGTCGCCGCAGCAAAGGCGACGAGACCGGAACCCGCAGGGAACGAGATGCCGACAGGAAAGCGCGTGTGCGAATCGCCGCCGGTACCGACGGTGTCAGGCAGCAGCAGGCGGTTGAGCCAGGAGTGGATAACGCCATCGCCCGGGCGCAACGCCACGCCGCCCCGCATACTGATGAAGTTGGGCAGTTCACGGTGCATCCTGGTGTCAACGGGTTTCGGGTACGCAGCGGTGTGGCAAAAAGATTGCATCACCATATCGGCAGCGAAACCAAGGCAGGCCAAGTCTTTCAACTCGTCGCGCGTCATCGGCCCGGTGGTGTCCTGCGAGCCGACGGTGGTCATCTTCGGTTCGCAGTAAGCGCCCGGACGAACCCCCTGTCCTTCCGGCAGGCCACAGGCGCGGCCAACGATCTTTTGTGCGTGCGAGAACCCTTTGCCGGAATCCGCCGGCGCTTGCGGCAAGCGGAAAAGCGTGGAAGGCGGCAGGCTCAGCGTCTCTCTCGCGCGCGCGGTGAGCGCGCGCCCGATGATGAGCGGAATACGCCCCCCGGCACGTACTTCGTCGAGAATCACGGGAGTCTTGAGTTTGGCTCCGGCTATGGTCTCACCGTCCTTCTTCGCCGTGACTATGGCTCTCGCATGGTCAACGATAAGCTCGATTTCGTCGCCCATTTCCATCTTGCCGACATCAATTTCGATAGGCAGCGCACCGGCATCTTCCATCGTATTGAAAAAGATCGGGGCAATCTTGCTGCCCAGGCACACCCCGCCAAAGCGTTTGTTGGGGACAAAAGGAATGTCTTCACCGGTAAACCAGAGCACGGAATTGGTGGCCGATTTGCGCGAGGAACCGGTTCCCACCACGTCGCCAACGTAAGCAACGAGATGCCCCTTTGCGCGCAATTCCTCAAGGAACTTCACGGGGCCGCGTTCGCCGGGTTTCTCGGGATGGATGCCGGGACGCGCATTCTTGAGCATGGCCAGCGCGTGAAGCGGAATATCGGGCCGCGACCAAGCGTCCGGCGCTGGAGAAAGATCATCGGTATTGGTTTCGCCCGACACCTTGAACACTGTGAGTCTTTGCGCCGCCGGCACTTCAGGCCGCGAGGTAAACCACTCGCCTGCCGCCCAAGATTGCAGCACCGCCTTCGCGTTTGCGTTACCGCCTTTAGCAAGTTCGGCCACATCACGGAAAGAGTCGAAGATCAACAGGTTTTTTTTCAGCGACTCTGCGGCGATGGCGCCAATCTCGACATCGGCCAGCAATTCGATCAAGGGTTTGATATTGAAACCACCTAACATGGTTCCGAGCAACTCCGTGGCCCGTCTCCTGGACAGCAGTGCGCAGGCTTCTTCGCCACGCGCGACCCTGGAAAGAAATTCAGCCTTGACCCTGGCAGCATCGTCCACCCCGGCAGGCACCCGGTGCGTGAGTAGATCAAGCAGGAATTTTTCTTCCCCGGCGGGAGGATTACGGAGCAGCGCGACAAGCTCGGCAGTTTGCTGCTTTGATAACGGCAACGGCGGAATGCCAAGCGCGGCGCGTTCGGCAACATGGGCACGGTAGGCTTCAAGCACAGCTATCTCCTTTCGATGAGTGTTGGGCCGTGGTTATAGACAAGAGTGTATCCAGAAAAATTTTTAATTTTATATGATATATCTTTTATAAGACAAAGAACAGGGAAAAGCCTAACGTGGGATTTTAACCTGCCATGCACCCTTTGCGGCAATTCCTTGAACTCCTGCCAGGGCAATCGCATTTACCCCAAAGGGGGTATGCGCACGCCCCATCCCGGCCTTCCCCCAGCTTGCGGGGGAAGGAGGTTTCCACCAGGCATCCATCATTTCTCCAGAAAGTTTGTCAATGAGCGAATTGACAAATTCCCGGACGGGATTGGTATGACAAAGAGGTATTCGGTGTTCGTGTCAATTCTTCTTGTCGAAGAAAATGTCCTGGTATGATGTGTAATAGCAGATAAAGAATATCGGCATCGTTACCAACAGGCCAAGAAGAAACGGAATCGCGCTGATGCCTATCAGTACAATCGCCACGGGGAAAAAAATGATTCCAGGCAGAAGATTTTTGCGGCAGGCGGAAAAACTCATTTTGATCGCCTCGAACGGTGCGATGTCGTGCATCAATATCAGCGCGGGCGCAAACCATATAGCCATGCCATAAACGATACAGCCGACAAACATGATGAGCGCTCCGGCAATAAAACCCATCCCGATGGCACCGATGCCCGCGCTGCTGTTGCCAGATGCACTGAGTACCGCACCGAACGCGCCGAAACCCACAAAGGTGCCTACGAAAATCATCAGCACGAAGAGGAATGCCCCGCAAATCAGAAGGGCGATCAGCAAGGGGCCGGTCTTACGCTGAAAACCGGCGAAAATATCGCTGACAGTAAACGACCCCTTTCGTCGGAGCAAATCGCAGGAATAGATGACGCCTGCAGTAAGCAAAATTTGCACAGCCATAAAAAAGATAGAGCCTATGGCAGGGAGGTACATCGACACGATATACAGGAGAAGATAAATTGCCCCGAACACCAGCCACGGTACGAGCTGTTGCCTGAACAACCCCCAGGCATCGGAAATCCACGAAATAGCGTTTCCTGCCGGAACTATGCGGCCGCCGGGGATGAAAGACGTGTCATCTCCCGCGCCGGGCACAAATCCTGTTTCCGCAGTCGGCGGTGTATAAGGAGTGTAGGGTTGATTACCGTTCTGATGATCCATGAATTTCTCCTTTTAAAAAGGTCGGTGTTAATTTTTTACGCATACATTTACAGGCCATAACAGCAATCCTGTGAAGCTGCATTTATCGCAGTCAAAAGCAGAAAATTTAATTTTTACTTTTCCTGCGAGCCGTTTTCCACAACATCATCACAAAATCAGGATCACCGCTAATCGTCTTTCACGCAATCGACGTAGTACAAGCCATCTTCCCCTTTCACCAGCCCATGAATATCCGTCTCAAAACCGGGGAACACGGCATTGAAGTCGCGCGCAAAAGCAAGATAACGGACAATAATCGCGTTGAAACGTTCTCCAGGGATGAGCAGCGGGATACCCGGCGGATAAGGCGTTACCAGCATCGCTGTCACCCGCCCTTCCAAGTTGGCCAGCATCACCCGTTCAATCTCGCGGTGAGCCACGCGGGCAAAGGCATCAGCAGGTTTCATGACGGGCGTCATGTCGGAAAGATACATCTCGGTGGTCAGGCGCGCGACATCGTGTTTCTTGTAGAACTCGTGAATATGGCTGCACAGTTCCTTGAGGCCGACCCGCTCATATCTCGGATGCCGCGCGATGAATTCCGGCATCACGCGCCATAGCGGCTGGTTGCGGTCATAGTCGTCCTTGAATTGCTGCAACTCCGTGAGCATCGTATTCCAGCGGCCCTTGGTAATACCGATGGTAAACATGATGAAGAACGAATACAGACCGGTTTTTTCGACGATGATGCCGTGCTCGGCCAGATACTTGGTGACGATTGCGGCCGGAATGCCGGTATGGTCGGCGAAATCGCCATCGACATCCAGGCCCGGCGTGATGATGGTGGCCTTGATCGGATCGAGCATGTTAAAGCCCGGCGCGAGGTTGCCGAAACCGTGCCAGCGTTCGTTGGCGCGCAATGTCCAGTCTTCGCGGTCGAGCAGGCCGTCGTCGTCGAGATGCTCGGAACCCCAGACCTGGAACCACCAGTCATCCATGCCGTAGTCGCCACCCACCTTTCGCATGGCGCGGCGGAATTCGATGGCCTCGGCCAGCGACTCATTGACCAGCGCCGTGCCGCCGGGGGCTTCCATCATCGCCGCCGCCACATCACAGGACGCGATGATGGCGTATTGCGGAGAAGTCGATGTATGCATCAGGTAGGCTTCATTGAAAATGTCGCGGTCGAGCTGGCGGGTTTCCGAGTTCTGCACGAGAATTTGCGACGCCTGCGACAACCCGGCGAGCAGTTTGTGGGTCGACTGGGTGGAGAAAACCATTGAATCCCGGCATCGCGGGCGGCCTTCGCCAATGGCGTGGTAACCGCTGTAGAAATCATGGAAAGCCGCATGCGGCAGCCAGGCTTCGTCGAACAGCAAGGTATCGATCTGACCATCAAGCATTTGTTTGATGGTCTCGACGTTGTAGATCACGCCATCGTAGGTCGATTGCGTAATGGTCAGAATGCGTGGCTTCTTGTTCTTTGCCTTGCACGCAAAGGGATTTGCCTCAATCTTTTTCTGGATATTTTCGATGCGGAACTCCTCCAGCGGAATCGGGCCAATGATGCCGTAGTGATTGCGGGTCGGAGTAAGGAATACCGGAATCGCCCCGGTCATGACAATTGAATGTAAAACCGATTTATGGCAATTGCGATCCACGACCACGATATCGCCGGATGCAACTGCGGTGTGCCACACCATCTTGTTCGATGTCGACGTGCCGTTGGTGACGAAATAAAGATGGTCGCAATTGAAGATACGTGCCGCGTTGCGCTCGGAAGCCGCTACCGGGCCGGTGTGGTCGAGCAACTGGCCGAGTTCGTCAACGGCATTGCACACATCGGCTCGCAGCATGTTCTCGCCGAAAAACTGGTGGAACATCTGCCCGACCGGACTCTTCAGGAAAGCAACGCCGCCCGAATGCCCAGGGCAATGCCAGGAATAGGAACTGTCTGCGGCATAGTGCGTGAGCGCACGGAAAAATGGCGGCGGCAGCGAATCGAGATAATGCTTGGCCTCCCGCACCACATAGCGGGCAATGAATTCCGGCGTATCCTCGAACATGTGGATGAAACCATGCAATTCGCGCAGCACGTCATTTGGAATGTGGCGTGCGGTGCGTGTCTCGCCGTAAAGAAAGATCGGAATGTCGGTATTGCGCCGACGGATGGCCTCGACAAACGCGCGTAAACCGTCAATGGCCTTGTCCGCAGCCTCGCGCGAAGTAAACTCATCGTCGTCGATGGACAAGATGAAAGCTGAAGCGCGGCTTTGCTGCTGCGCAAACGAGGTCAGATCACCATAGCTGGTCACGCCCAGCACGTCCATGTCTTCCTTGCCGATGGCTTCGACCAAGGCGCGGATATCCAGCCCGGAAGCGTTGTCGGACCGGAAGTCCTCGTCAATGATGATGATCGGGAAGTGGAATCGCATCTCGGTTTCCCCGGCGTTCGGACTATTACATCCTTAAATGTTTCTTCAAATCTTCGGCAATGTGACGCCGACCTGTCCCTGGTACTTGCCGCCACGATCCTTGTACGAAGTCTCGCATACTTCGTCGGATTCGAAGAACAGCACTTGCGCACAACCCTCGCCCGCGTAAATTTTGGCGGGCAACGGCGTGGTATTTGAAAATTCCAGGGTGACGTAGCCTTCCCACTCCGGTTCGAAGGGGGTCACGTTCACGATAATGCCGCAACGCGCATAGGTGCTTTTGCCCAAGCAAACCGTGAGCACGTTGCGCGGGATGCGGAAATACTCGACCGTGCGCGCCAGCGCGAAGGAATTGGGCGGAATGATGCAAACCTGCGCGTCAATCTCGACGAAGGACTTCGGATCGAACGCTTTGGGGTCGACGACCGTGGAATTGATGTTGGTGAAAACCTTGAATTCCGGGGCGCAGCGGATGTCGTAGCCGTAACTCGATGTGCCATAGGAAACGATCTTGCGCCCTTCGATCTCCCGCACCAGATATGGCTCGAACGGTTCGATCATGCCGTGCTGTCCGGCCATGCGGCGTATCCAGCGGTCGGATTTGATGGACATGCGGTGTGCTCCGGGGCTGCGTGCAAAAGCGCGTAGTGTATGCCCGGGGGCGGGGAATGCAAGAGGCCAGTTCAGATCAGTAGCCGATGCCCATACAACCGGCGACGGCATTTCCACCTTCATCCCGCTCGACACGCAACCGCCAGGTGGACGGGCCACGCCGCCGTGCGCGAATGCACAGGATGAACACCATGACGGCAATCCCAAGGGCCAGTCCTGTGACCGCACCCAGATCGGCCCGCGCCGCCGGGGCCAGCCAGACGCCCAGCGCGGAACCACCAAGAATCAGTACCGTTCCCAGGCCATAACTTGCCAGTGCCGCCTTGAGCGGCATGCCATCGTCGATCACGATCCTGACCTGCTCATCCACACGCAGGCCAAAAGGATCTTCAACCGCGAAAGTCCTCCCGCTCCCACGGAACATTGCCTCCAACCGGGGCGCATGGCAACCACCTGGTTCATCGCAGCGCCCGCAGCCACCATGATGTTCGAGCAAGCGAACCCAGGCCTTGCCCTCCCCGGCGCGCACGACGACTGCCCTGGCTGAGATCATTTATGTGCCTCGAGAGCTTCGGCAGCCCGTTGCACGAGATGCGCCGGTACTTCGCCCAACACCGTAATGCGGTGACCGCCCGCAACACGCTCGAAAACGTTGACCGCGCCGCCTCCAGGATAAGCTCCACGCGCCACAACTCCTGCTTCTGCCGGTTCAATAAAGATCGAAATCGCCGCAAGGCCATCACTGAACACCATTTGCAAGGCCCTCCCGCTGCGATGGCGCATCATCATCAACAGCGCGAAACCAGGCAAAGGTTCCCTGAGTACCCATTGACTATCAAATTGCGCACCGTCATCCCTTCCGACATCGATCGTGCGCCAATCTGCCTCGACCTTCACACGAGGCTCAAGTAACCCGGCATCAACCTCGCCACCGACGCGCACGTCGCTAAAGGCAAATTGCTCGATCACCTCCCCCTTTGCATCGAGCACCTGCGCCTTGAGAAGCAGACCGCTATGCATTTCGGCCCACAGCACATGGCCAAAACGCAATTTATCACGCGGTTCAAGTATCAGTTTCTGGACTTCATGCCCCGCAATACGCCCCACCCCATCCAGCCGGACGCGGTAATTGCCGGTCAGTTCGGAATGATTTTGCGGCAGGCGGCCCGGAAAACTGCCACGGTTCCCGGCCCGGCCGATGATGACGGCACGTTGCGCAGGCAACACGCAACGCAGTTCCTTGCCTTGCCGGATGACTTCGCGCGGACTGCCGTCGAGCACCTCCAGGCGTTCGCTTTCTATTCCTTTAGCGAAGCGATGAACGATGCGCGATGTTTCGGTCCGCCATTTTGTCTGGTAACTAAAGGTACCGACGTAATTCAGTTGTCGGCTGGCTTGACCGATGCGGTCAAGCCAGGCCAGTGGATTCACCGCCTCCAACCCGGACATGGGCGCCATCGGCTCGTTCTTTGCGGCAAGCAAACGTTCGCTGCTTATCGTGGCGGCATGATTGGTGATGGACTGGCCGCACAGTATGCACAGTCCGGCAAAAAACCACGTTCTGATCGTGACCACTGGTCTGGTTCCAGCCATTATCGACCTCATTCCTCCAGCGGAACCGATACGGTACGCACGTACTGTACCGCCGCAGGCATTGGCCCGCCGGCCAATGCCTGATGCGCAACCAGGTATTCATAGCGCGCACCGTCCTTCATGGGATGGGCAGGGGCAGGAACTGTTGCCGGTGCTTCAACAACCTGAACGGATAGCGCCGCCGGGGCAGGCGCATCCCGGGACAACACCGCCATGACACCCCCTACCGCCAGGATACCCATCACCGAGGCAGCCAACGGCAACAGGCGATGATGCCAGAAATGACGCGCAGTGGAGGCGGAGTTCTTGTTTTCCTTGCCAGACGGAACAAGGATAGTGGGTTCTTTTTCGAGACGGGCCATCACCCGCTCGGTAAACCCCTCCAGTTCCGGTGGCGCGTAGCCCCGGATGAAATCGCCAACCAGGCAATACGTATCCCATTCCTCGCGGAACGCCGTATCGTGTTTGAGACGGATGAACAACGCTCGGGCCATTACGTCGTCAAGATTGCCATCGAGCATCGCCGAAAGTTTCTCTTTCATTTCAGCTCTCATCCATTAAAGTGTTTTGCATCATTTACCAGCGTTCATCAGCGCGCGTGCCAAGCAGTGGTCGCAGGCGGGCAGCAATTGCCTCACGAGCACGGAAAATCCGTGACCGTACCGTGCCGATCGGACAGTCCATGGCACTGGCAATATCTTCGTAACTAAGCCCTTCCAGTTCACGCAGGATGATGGCCTCGCGCAATTCGTTGGGTAAACCGGCCATGGCCTCGTCTACCGTCAACGCAATCTGGCGTGTCATCAACTGGCGCTCGGGCGTATCGAAGTCACGCAGGCGTTCTGCGCCTTCGGCACCTTCCATATCGCCCAAATCCGCCATGGCCGAAACCGGTACCCGGCGAACCTGGGCAGCGAGGTAATTTTTCGCGGTGTTGACACCGATCCGGTAAAGCCATGTGTAAAAAGCACTTTCCCCGCGAAACGAACCCAAGGCGCGATACGCCTTGATGAATGTTTCCTGAGCCAAATCCTCTACCTCGGCAGGGTCGCGCACCAACCGCGCGAGAAGGCGATGGAGTTTGCGTTGGTATTTCGACACCAATAAACCAAACGCCTGCTTGTCTCCACTCTGAACGCGCTCTACCAACAGTTGATCGATTTCACGATCACTCATCGAGTGTCCGTTACCCTGTTCTATCGAAAACCTCCATAGTCATAATATAAGTGAGCTATCCACCCGCTCACCAACTCCTTGCTTCGTTGTTCACATGGACAATGCCACTGCGGCTTGGTTCAAAGACGCGCTACTGATCCGCAGGAAACATGCCACAAATCCGGTATGAATGGAATATCTGTCGCGTGTTATATTGTGTGTTTTCCCTGATCTCACTAGGCACACCATCGTGACTAGCCAATATCAGTATGATGTCCTGATCCTTGGCAGCGGCGCAGCAGGCCAATCGATAGCTCTTTTGCTTGCCGACCGCCTGAAGGTTGCGCTCGTCACCAAGCGTACGCTTGCCGACAGCGCAAGCACACTGGCACAGGGCGGTATCGCCGCAGTGCTCGGCACTACCGACAGCATCGAAGCCCATATCCGCGATACGTTCGATGCCGGGGCTGGCCTTTGCGACCCGGATGTCACCCGTTATACGGTTGAACATAGCCGCGAAGCCATCGACTGGCTCATCAGGCGCGGCGTGCCTTTCACCCGCGAAGAGGATACGGAGATCGGGTTTCATCTCACCCGCGAGGGCGGACATTCCCATCGGCGCATCATCCACGCAGCCGATGCCACCGGCGCGGCGGTACAGACAACCCTGATCGAGGCGGTGCACGCGCATCCGAATATCGATATCCACGAATATCACATCGCCATCGACCTCATCCATGGCGAACGGATCGGCCAACCCGAACTCGGCTGTGTCGGCGCCTATGCGCTCGACATCAAGAACGGCCGGGTCGTCACCTTCGCCGCGCGCAGTACGGCGCTGGCCACCGGTGGCACAGGCAAGGTCTATCTCTACACCACCAACCCGGATATCGCCACCGGCGACGGTGTGGCAATGGCCTGGCGTGCGGGCTGCCGGGTGCGCAATATGGAATTCATCCAGTTCCACCCCACCTGCCTGTATCACCCACAGGCCAAATCTTTCTTGATTTCCGAAGCGGTGCGCGGCGAAGGCGGTTTGCTGAAGCTGCCCGACGGGACCCGTTTCATGCCCGCGCACGACGCGCGCGCCGAACTTGCCCCAAGAGACATTGTTGCCCGCGCCATTGATTTCGAGATGAAGAAACACGGGCTGGATTGTGTGTACCTCGATATCAGCCACAAACCGGCGGATTGGCTACGCGGGTATTTTCCAACTATCCACGCGCACTGCCTGGAACTGGGCATCGACATAACACGAGAACCCATCCCGGTCGTGCCGGCAGCGCATTATTCCTGCGGCGGCATCGTCACCGATCTGGCCGCGCGCACCGATATTCCCAACCTCTACGCGGTCGGTGAATCAGCAGGCACCGGCCTGCATGGCGCGAACCGTCTGGCGTCGAACTCCCTGCTCGAATGCCTGGTTTTCGGCAGAGCGGCGGCCAGGGACATCCTCGCACATGCACCCGCTCCGATCCCCTCACTGCCCGCCTGGGACGAGAGCCGCGTGGCCGATGCCGACGAGGAAGTTGTCATCACTCATAACTGGGCGGAATTGCGGCAGGCGATGTGGGATTATGTCGGCATCGTGCGCACCAACAAGCGGCTGCAACGCGCCGGGCATCGCATCCGGCTTCTCGCGCGCGAAATCGAAGAGTTCTACTCGAATTTCCGCGTTTCCAACGATCTTATCGAACTGCGCAACCTTGTCGTCACTGCCGGTTTGATCGTGCGCTGCGCGTTACGGCGGCGTGAAAGCCGGGGGCTGCACTACTCAAGCGACTACCCCTATACTCTGCCACGCGCCCGCGACACCGTGCTTCGCCCGCCGCAATTCAGCCCGCGTCCGCCGGACTGAGCGTGTCCGGGCCGGTACCCGGCGCGCGATGGCGTAACCAGGTGCGCAACCGCCGCCATTGGATATTTCCGCTGCCGCCTTCCTCATTCACCTCTGCCGCAATCAGCATCAGGCGCAAGCGCCTGGGGCGGCCGTCCCGCGCCGTCCAAGCCAGGGCGAACCACGACACGGCAGGAAACAGCACCGCGCCGGGCAACACCCTGCCCCACGCATCGTGGCTCCCGCCTTCCCGGCATATCCGCAAAGCGCCATCGGCTGCCAGCACGAGCGATAACCCGCGCTTGCACGCCTGCGCCCGCACAGCCAGAACGGCAGAAACAAGCAACAGCAACACGAGCGGAATTGTTGCCGCAAGCGGCAAATCCATGAAGAAAAGCGCCACGGCACCGGCAAGGTGCGCGACCAGGATCGCCGCCAGCAGCGCCGGACTTGGCCTGAGCCGTATCGTGAGCGGATGCAGCCCGTCCGGCATCGGGAGTTTTCAGACGCGGCGGAACACCAAGGTGCCGTTCGTGCCGCCAAAGCCAAAGTTGTTCTTCATGGCGATGTCGATCTTCATCGCGCGCGCGGTATTGGCGCAGTAATCGAGATCACATTCAGGATCCTGATCGAAGATGTTGATCGTCGGCGGAGAGACCTGGTTGTAAACGGCAAGCACGGTGAATACCGATTCAAGCCCGCCCGCGCCGCCCAGCAAATGTCCGGTCATTGATTTGGTGGAATTGACCACCAGCCTGGAGGCGTTACCGCTCCCAAAAGCAAGCTTGATCGCATCGGTCTCGTTCTTGTCGCCCAACGGCGTCGATGTACCATGCGCGTTCAGGTATTGCACCTGACCGGGATCGATTTTGGCGTCCTTGAGCGCGTTAAGCATGCTGCGGCGTGGACCGTCGGTATCCGGCGCGGTGATGTGGAAAGCATCGCCGCTCATGCCGAAGCCGATCACCTCGGCATATATCCTCGCCCCGCGCCGCCTGGCGTGCTCGTACTCTTCGAGCACCAGCACGCCGGAACCTTCTCCGATCACGAAACCGTCGCGACCAATATCCCAAGGGCGGCTGGCGGTAGCGGGATCGTCATTGCGGGTTGAAAGCGCCTTCGCCGAACAGAACCCTCCGACTGCAAGAGGCGTTACCGTGGACTCCGAACCGCCACATACCATGACATCAGCATCGCCGTAAGCAATCGTGCGCGCGCCGATGCCTATGGCATGCAGGCCCGTTGTGCATGCCGTCACCACGGCAAGGTTCGGCCCTTTCAGACCGAGCATGATCGACAGGTTCCCGGAGGTCATGTTGATGATGGAACCGGGAACGAAAAACGGCGAAACCTTGCGCGGCCCGCCGGCGAGATAATCGCTGTGCGCCACTTCGATCAAGGGCAGGCCGCCCATACCGGAACCAATATTCACGCCGATACGGTCAGCATTGGCTTCTGTGACCTCAAGGCCGGAATCACGAAACGCCTGGACGCCTGCCGCAAGTCCATAATGGACGAAGGCATCCATCCGGCGTGCGTCCTTCGGCGGCACCCAGTCAGCCGCATTGAAGCCTCTGACCTCACCGGCCACACGGCACGCGAACGCGCTCGCGTCGAAACGGGTAATCGGGCCAATCCCGCTCCTGCCGGCAAGCACATTTTCCCAAGCATCGGGAACAGTGTTACCCACCGGCGAGACGGCACCCAGACCCGTGACAACGACTCTACGACGCGACACAGAACGCTCCGAAAGACTTGCGGAGAAAACGAACCCCCCCGGCGATTGTGAAACACGCTCCGACAATCGCTAAAGAGCCGGAAAACCGATAGAAGTTATAGTTATTTCTTGAGATGGGCGTTGACGTAGTCGATCGCCTGCTGAACAGTGGTGATCTTCTCCGCTTCCTCATCTGGAATTTCGCATTCGAATTCCTCTTCCAGGGCCATGACCAGTTCAACGGTATCCAGCGAATCCGCGCCCAGGTCATCCACGAACGAAGCCTCATTCTTGATTTCCGCCTCGGCGACGCCGAGTTGTTCGGCAACAATCTTCCTGACGCGTTGTTCGATATCGCTCATGAACCAACTCCTTACCATGCAGGTGTAAAAAACCCGTTTAGTTTACCAGAAAGATGAAATTACGCTACTGCCTCAAAAATTATGTCATGTACATTCCGCCATTGACATGCAGGGTCGCTCCGGTAATGTAAGCCGCCGCCGGCGACGCAAGAAATGCCACCGCGCAGGCAATTTCTTCCGGCTGGCCAAGACGGCCCAAAACGATGTTGCTTACGAGGCCATCACGTACTGCCTGCGGCAAGCCCTGGGTCATTTGTGTATCGATGAAGCCCGGCGCCACGCAATTGACGGTGATATTGCGGCTGCCCAATTCCCGTGCGAGCGAACGGCTCATCCCCGCCACGCCGGCCTTGGACGCGGCATAGTTGGCCTGCCCCGGATTGCCGGTACTGCCCACCACCGAAGTGATGTTGATGATGCGGCCCGAACGCGCCTTCATCATGCCGCGCATCACCAGGCGCGACATCCTGAACACAGACTTGAGATTGACATCGATGACCGCGTCCCATTCTTCGTCTTTCATGCGCATGGCAAGGTTATCCTGGGTAATGCCGGCATTGTTGACCAGAATATTGATCGTGCCGAATTCCTTTTCGATTTCTGCAACCGTCCGTTCGCAGGCCGGGCCGTCGGTGACATCGAGCACTTTGCCCGCGCCTTTGATCCCGGCCGCCGAGAATGCCTGCGTCAATTCCGCAGCAGATTCTTCCGTGATTGCCGTACCGACCACCGTTGCCCCCTGCCGCCCGAGTTCGAACGCCACTGCACGGCCGATACCGCGCATCGCGCCCGTTACCAACGCAAGTTGTCCTTCGATTGAGTAATTCATCTTTGTTTCATCCCCATTTCCAGCAACATCTGTTCAATGCTCGCCGCGTCATGCAGCGCCCCCCCCTCCACTTCCTTGCTGATCCGCCGTGTCATGGCGGCCAGCACCTTGCCGGGGCCGCATTCGATCACACGGATCAATCCGCGCGAGGCCATCGCCGTCACGGATTCAATCCAGCGTACCGGCGAGAATGCCTGCCGCACGAGCGCGTCACGTATTTTCTCGGGATCAGTCTGGACGGCGACATCGACATTGTTAAGCACGTCGATTTCCGGCCTGACGATTCTTACCGTCGCCAGCCGTTCACGTAATCGTTCCGCCGCCGGTTTCATCAAGGCACAATGAAACGGCGCAGACACCGGCAACAACACCGCACGCTTTGCGCCTTTTGCCATGGCAAGCACCATGGCACGCTCCACCGCGGTCCTGGCCCCGGCAATCACAATCTGCCCCGGCGCGTTGAGATTGGCAGCTTCCACTACTTCGCCCTGTGCCGCCTCGGCACAGGCCGTGCGCACCTCGTCGATGTCCATCCCCATGAGCGCCGCCATTGCGCCCTTTCCTTCCGGCACGGCCTCCTGCATCACCTGGGCGCGAAACCTTACCAGCGGCACGGCATCGGCAAAGGCCAAGGCTCCCGCCGCGACCAGCGCCGAATATTCTCCCAGGCTGTGGCCGGCCACCAATGACGGTCTAGGGCCGCCCGCTGCCAGCCAGGCACGATACACGGCCACACCGGCAGTCAGCATCAGAGGTTGTGTATTGACCGTCAGCGCAAGGCGCTCAGTCGGGCCTGCCGAGACCATTTGCCATAAATCCTCACCAAGCGCCTCGGATGCTTCGGCGAAAGTCTCGCGGATGGCCGATGAGCCGACATAAGCATCCATCATACCGACGGACTGCGAACCCTGACCGGGAAAAACCAATGCAAAAGCCATTATTCTTCCATTGAATAAAAAACAGGCACTGAAACCGTTCAAAAATCGATGAGCGCGGCGCCCCAGGCAAATCCACCGCCAATCCCCTCGATCACGACACGCTGGCCTGGGCGGATGCGTCCACCGCGCACCGCGCAATCGAGAGCGAGCGGAATCGACGCCGCCGAAGTATTACCGTGGAAATCGACCGTGGCCACGACTTTTTCCATCGACAGCCCGAGCCGTTTGGCCGAGGACTGGATGATACGGATATTGGCCTGATGCGGAACCAGCCAGTCGATGCTGCCAAGAGGTACATTGGCAAGATCGACGACCTCCCGCACGACCTCGTCCAGCACCTTGACAGCAAACTTGAAAACCACCTGCCCATCCATACGCAGGAAAGGATCGCCTGTCACCCGTCCCCCGGCAACGGCGCCGGGAACCCAAAGCGCCGGGTGATGCCGGCCATCCGCGTGAAGCACCGAGGCACGCACACCGGGCCTGTCCGAAGCTTCCAACACCACTGCGCCCGCGCCGTCGCCGAACAGCACACAGGTACTGCGATCCGCCCAGTCGAGGATGTTCGAAAACACCTCGGTCCCAATTATCAGCGCTCGCCGGTGGCTACCCGAACGGATGAATTTCTCAGCGGCGGACAGCGCATAAACGAAACCGCAACAAACCGCTTGCATATCGAAGGCCGCACAGCCATTTCCGATGCCAAGCCCGGCTTGCACCAGCGTTGCCGTGCTCGGGAAGATGAAATCGGGGGTCGATGTCGCAACGATGATGAGATCGATGTCGCCGGCGGCGCAACCGGCGGCCTCGATGGCCCGTCGCGCCGCAACCAGTGCCAGTTCGCTCGACTTGCAGCCGGGTGCGGCGAAATGGCGGGCACGTATCCCTGTACGGGTCACGATCCATTCATCCGAAGTATCGATGCCGCGCCGGACCAGATCATCGTTTGTGACCGGTTCCCCCGGCAAATGGCTCCCCGTCCCTACGATTCTCGCGCAGATCATACGCTTTCCCCGTTCGCGCCCATCATCGCCTCCATCCTGTCCCGAATGCGCCGGATCAGATCGTTGGCGACGGCATCGGCAGCCCGGGCAAGCGCCTGCTCAAAGGCATAAGCATCAGCCGACCCGTGGCTCTTCAACACCACTCCACCGCACAGTCCAAGTAACACCGCGCCATTGTAGCGGCCAGGATCGGCTCTGTGTTTGAACCGTCTGAGCACAGGCAGGGCTATCAGCCCCATCAGCATCGAGAACGGCCCGCGCCTGACTTCCTCGCGCAAAAAGGTTCCGAGCATCTTTACCAGCCCCTCGCTGGTCTTGAGCGCCACGTTACCTGCGAAACCATCGCAGACGACGACATCGACCGTTCCGGTGAAAATGTCATCTCCTTCGACGTAGCCGTGATAATTGAGATTGCTCTCGCGCAACAATTTGGCGGTCCGCTTGGTCAGTTCGTTGCCCTTGATCTCTTCGGTACCGACGTTGAGCAAGCCAACCGTCGGGCGCTCGATATGATCGAGCGCCGAGGCCAGCACCGAACCCATGACCCCAAACTGAAACAGGTGCTCGGGAGTGCAATCGACATTGCCCCCCAGATCGAGGGCATAGGTATGCCCTTTGATCGTAGGCAAGGCAAAACAGATCGCCGGACGGTCAATGCCGGGAAATGTCTTGAGCGCAAAACGGGAAATCATCACCAGTGCGCCGGTATTGCCCGCCGACACCGCCGCCTGTGCCTGGCCGTGCTTGACCAGATGGAGCGCCACGCGCATCGAAGAATCTTTTTTGGAGCGCACGCTTGCAGGCGGTTCGTCCATGCCTACCACCTGGGTGGCATTGTGGACGCGCAGCCGCGATTTCAGCCCGGCTTGGGCGTCTTCCAGCAGTGGGGCCAACTCTTCCTCGCGTCCGACGAGAATTGCCTCGACATCGGGATGCGTACTCAAAAAAGCCAGCGTGGCCGGTACGGTGACAACCGGGCCGTGATCGCCCCCCATGCAATCAATTGCAATGGTGATACTCATCGCCTCCCCGCATGACAAATATGGGACGAAAAAAACGGCGAGGGCATCTACGCGCCTGCGCCGGTTTTCCGGAATTTCTGATGTAAGGCTTACTCGCCCCTGCCTTTCGTCACCTTTTTGCCGCGATAAAAACCGTTCGGGCTGATGTGATGGCGCAGGTGAACCTCTCCCGTACCCGGTTCGACAGCCAATGACGGCGCGCTCAGAAAGTCGTGGGCGCGGCGCATGCCGCGCTTGGACGGAGACTTTTTGTTCTGCTGGACAGCCATGAAACACTCCTGAATTACAAAATTCTTTTGCCTTGCAAACCTGCAAGTGCAACAAAAGGCGATTGCCCGCGCGCTCCGCCTCCCCCCGTTCCCGGCCCTCCCGGCATCCCGCAATCCGCATGCCTCGGCGCTATCGGCAACGCGAGGATAATTTCATCCTCGATCAGCGACAATACGTCAAATTCGCCATTGTCGTTGACCTCAATCACGTCAACTTCGCCATTCTCCAGATCATCCTCGGGAAAATCCTGCCCGGCACGAACCGGCAATAGAGCCGCCTCAATCGCCAGATCCTGGTCCAGGCCATCAAGGCAACGCTGACAACGCAACACCAGTTGCCCGCTTATGCCGAGACAAAGCCTAGGCTTGCCCTCGGTATCGAGACTGCCGGAGAGTTGCCAGCATACCACGCCTTCCGTAGCAGCAAGCTGGCCGGAAAGACGGTCAAGGCGCACTACCGGCACTTCGCCTTCCAGCGCACTGCCTTCGGCGGCAAACCTGAAAATGTCAGCGATACGGGCAGCACCCACCCCGGCGCCGTCTTGTTTGAACATAATCTTTTAATGGTATTGCTTTTCACTCTCGCTGTCAAAACACTCCCCACCCCGGTAGTGTCTCACTTTGAAATTCACGCCACCACAGCTTCCACCTGAGCGCCCCGCTTCCTGTACTGCCCACGCTTCTTCGCTTCCGGCGCAGGAATCAGTGCGGCGATTTCTTCGATGCTCCAAGGATGGTCAGACAGACCAGCTTCCATCGCAGGGGTAACACGTAGCGTCTTGTGGATGCGAGCAAAGTTGTAGTGCATGAAGTGCAGAGCTATGGAGTATTCCAGATTTTCGATCTTCTTGGAGAACGCATTTGTCAGCCGGGTAAAGCGCCGATTCTGCATACAAATAAATGAGGAGCAAGAGGTAACGTAAAGAGTTGAAGGCGGGAACATATGATTGTGCTGACTGCACACTTAACCCGTTTTACAAATAAGTGGATAACTCTTGAAAACAAGGGAATCTTATGGTTTTGGTATATAAGTTTTGGTATATATGGTATATAAATTAAATTCTGGAATTTTTTACAGTCTACACGGGAAATCTGAATTTAACTTAAATTAAATCAGTAAGTTGCAAATATGGTATAACTATTGCTAATATATCGTGTCGTACATCCTGTCTTGCACCCATCAACCTTTTCCAAAGGAGAATTACATAATGCAGATCAAAAAAATAATCGCCACCGTGGCGCTGGGACTTGGTTTTTCCGCTTTCGCACAGGCATACGACTACGGTAGTCTCGGTACGCTTACTGAAACGGATGGTGTATCTACATACGGCACGAGTACGTTTTCTGGTGCTAATCCTATCAATGATAAGTATACCTTTTCGGTAGCGAATGGTGTTCTAAGTGGCGACGTAGGCTTCGGATACACGGGAGATTACTGGTGTGGCGGGGGATGCGTAAATGCATCGATTGAGATCTACAAGGGTTCCGATCTGAGCGCCCCGGCGATTTTCTCGCTGGATTCGGCTTACCTTACGGGTTATTGGAGTTGGGGAAAAGTCGATTTTGTTCCGTCTGTATCCGATTACACGCTCGTAGTTAAAGGAACCGCTATTGTAAATGGCACGTATTCCTTCTGGATAAACGCAGCGGACACAGCACCAGTCCCTGAACCCGCCGAATACGCAATGCTCCTCGCGGGGCTAGGGGTCGTGGGGGTGGTCACGCGCAGGAAACGTGCAAGAGCGGCAATGTAAGCGCGACCAAGTGAAAGCATAGAACAAAAAAGGGGCTTTCAAAAAGCCCCTTTTTTGTTGAAGTCCGACCTCTACTTTTGCCGTGTATCACCCCGTAACGCAGCGAATGCCTGCGGCATGACCGATCATGCTGCGGAGATTCTTTGGCGGCGACGCGCGAAACCCACAACACCAAGCCCCGATAACAGCAGGTACAGCGTTGCAGGCTCAGGAATCACCGAAGGAATACTCCAACCAATGTCCCTCAATCCGGCCAGATCCAAATCCGTCAGATATTGGCGCTCACCGGATGATATGTAGGGACTGTAATTAACCAGTCGCCATGTCTCCGTGCCCGGCAAGGTGCTCATGACACCATCAAGCCAGTGTCCGCCTAACGCGTCAACAGGCACGGGGTTGCCATAGACGCCGACAGCGTTCTGACCATAAAAAGAACCGTTTAAAACATGAACGTCCCAGGTATCGACAATACCAACGCCAAAGACATGGCCCAGTTCATGTAGCGCCACGGAAAAAAGATCAAAGCCACTGAAACTTTCAGCGGTGCCGGAATACCAGCTATAACTTTCATTGAAAGTAATCGTGCCATTCCAGTCTCTCTGGAAATTGGCAATGGTTGATGTTCCACCCCAAGCCAAGCCCTCCGTCTCGACCACCGAGTCAAGGGCAACAAAAACATTCAAATCATTTGTAATGTAGTTTTCATAGACCAATGCTGCTCGTTCCAGCGCATCACGCCGCTCATCGGTAAAAAAACTACTGTTGGCGTCATAGTCAAAAACGATATTCAGCGCCAGTGTTGGCGATGAAACCAGGGCACACGCCAAAACAGGAAGTATTTTTCTCATTTGCATGCTTCATCCTCCCAAACTGGGTTAAGAAAATACAAGTACATACACTGCGCAGCATGCTGTTCAATTTTGGGATTGTCAAGGGTTAGGCATCAGGGGATGCGATGGAAGCCCAGCGTTTTTTCCGTCTGGCGGAGACGGTGTCTGATGCTATAGCGTTACAGGCTTCCATACTGTTCCTGAATTCTCTTGTTATTCAATATGTTACGGTATTCTACCGTTCAATAGCATCCAATGTGTCCACTAAAATCCACTGTTTTATGTTGGGTTAGATGTTGGGTATACTAGCCTCATGAAATCCCTCCGTCGAACTCTGGAGGGGATTGTTTGAAGGTGAAAACATGCCCAAAAAAGCAAAAGAACTCTCAGCCCTGGCTGTCTCCAAGCTCAAGATGCCGGGATTCTACTCGGTTGGCGGCGTTGACGGCCTACATTTGCAGGTCAGGGGCGGCTCACGCGCCTGGATTTTGCGTGTAGTAAACGGTACTCGCACCAACAGCCGTGGACAAACCGTCGTTCGTCGCTGTGACGTTGGATTGGGCAGCTTTTCGGATGTGTCGCTTGCGGAAGCGCGGGAAAAGGCGCGCGAATTGCGCAAACAGGTACGGGACGGTATCGACCCTATCGCACAGAAACAGCAGAAACGTGAAGCTGTGCGTGTTCAAGAGGCCAAGGTAAAAACGTTTCGTGAATGTGCGGAAGTCGTTATCGCCAACAAATCAAACGAACTTAAAAATCCAAAACACATCGCGCAGTGGCAATCAACCCTTGAAACCTACGCCTATCCCATCATCGGTGACAAGATTGTCGGCGACGTTACGAAAGCGGACATCGTTGCTGTGCTTCAACCAATCTGGCTGGACAAGAACGAGACGGCGACCCGGGTTCGTGGGCGTATTGAGGCTGTCATGGATTACGCCAAGGCGATAGAGATCCTGAAGGGAGACAACCCCGCCGTCTGGAAAGGTTCTCTTGAACCGATCCTCGGTAAAGTCAAACGCAAGAAAAAATCCCATCCCTCGCTGCCATATTCAGAACTCGGAACTTTCATGGCTGAACTTCGCAGGCGGGAGGGAATCTCGCCCCGTGCGCTGGAGTTCCTCATCTTGACCGCAACACGGTCAAACGAGGTTTTTGGGGCGGCTTGGGACGAGATAGACATGCAATCGAAAGTCTGGACAATCCCCGGCGAGCGGATGAAAGCGGACAAGCCTCA
>JAISPJ010000014.1 GCA_031274995.1 Azoarcus sp. | reverse complement strand
TTCTCACGTTCCATACCGAAGCCTAGACTCAGTTCATGCCACCTCTATGCCGGTCGCCGCTCAGGCAGTAAACAGGTTGCCCCCTGAACTGATCCTGGAGTGACTCTAGTCTCCAGTTTTGACGACATCTGATGCTTTCGACACCTCCACGGTGGTTCGCTTACGCTCATCTCCTGAATACCTACCTGACACATTACCTGTGCCTTTTCCTTGACGCTCACTACAACGGCTCTTTACCGATGCAGCTCAAGGTGGTTTGGAACCTGCGCCTGCACGCCGATTCCGAGGGGCCTCCCCTCATCTTCGATACAGCATTGCGTTCGAGGCTTCCAGCATCCGCTGGAACATTTTGTTCGGCAGCAGGTTCACGTCTTCGGCAAACATGCAGAAGACCAGACGATTGACGAAGTGGGCGACGGTGTGCGCTTCGTGTCCGCGCTCGCGCAACCGCTGGGCGAGCGCGGCGAATTCGCATGCCGCATCTTCAGTCAGCATCTGGCGCGTTTGGGCGGGGCGCAGTTTTTCAGGATCGAGGAAGCAATCGCGCAGCAAATCGCGCTTGGCTGCGTCAGTCAGATCATCGAGCGCGATTTCGCGCACTTGCTGGACAGTATTCGTCCAGTTGGTATGGATGCGGATGATCTCCATGTCGGAGACGATCAGCAGTGGCGGGCTTTCCAGCGCGATGGAGTAGCGCAGGAGTTGATCGAACGCTTTGTCGAGATTGGCGGCGCGGCCTTTGTATTCCCAGGCGAAACATCCCTTGCGCCAGACATCCGCCCACCCTTCGCCGCCGCCGGTTTTGGTGGCACCCTTCTCGAAGGTGAACCATTCGCCTTTAGGGTCGGCAGCGATGGGGTCTTCGACGCCGATGAGACGGCACAGGTCGTTGAAATGACTTTGCGACGCCGTGCGTTCTTTCAACTCGACGTTGCGCCATTTGGAGAGGAAGGCTTGAGGGGTCATAGCGTGCACTGTCGCGTTGGGTTGCGGCTATGCGTTTGTTGTGTCCTTTACCGTATCCACGACATGCTGAACAGTGAACCCGAAGTGATCGAACAGTTTCCCTGCCGGGGCGGATGCGCCGAAGGTGTCGATGCTGATGACCTTGCCTTCCAGTCCGACGTATTTGCGCCAGAAGTCGCCGTGCGCGGCTTCGATGGCGATGCGGCGGGTGTGGCGGCCAAGGACTTCGAGACAGTATTCCGGGCTTTGGCGGTCGAAAACGTTGGTGGAGGGCATGGAGACGACACGGGCGGGAATGCCTTCTTTTTCCAGCGCGGCCTTGGCGTCGAGCGCCAGTTTGATTTCGGAGCCGGTGGCGATGAGCACGATTTGCGGGGCGCCGGCTTCGGCGTCGGCGAGGATGTAGCCGCCTTTTTTGATGTCGTCCGCATCGATGCTGCCCGTGACGACAGGCAGGTTCTGGCGGGAGAGGGCGAGCAGGGTGGGGCCGTCCGCGCGTTCGATGGCGGCAACCCAGGCCACCGCCGTTTCCACGGCGTCGCAGGGCCGCCAGACATCGAGGTTGGGAATCAGCCGCAGGCTGGGAATGTGCTCGACGGGCTGGTGGGTGGGTCCGTCTTCGCCCAGACCGATGGAATCGTGGGTGTAGACCATGATTTGCCGCTGGCGCATGAGCGCGGCCATGCGGATGGCGTTGCGGGCGTAGTCGGAAAAGACGAGGAAGGTGGCAGTGTAGGGAATCAGCCCGCCGTGGAGCGCCAGGCCGTTGGCGATGGCGGTCATGCCGAATTCGCGCACACCGTAGTAACAGTAGTTGCCGCCTTCGGAGGCCGTTACTCCCTGGCTGCCCTGGACGAAAGTCAGGTTGGAACCGGCAAGGTCGGCAGAGCCGCCAAAGAGTTCCGGCAGAAGGGGAAGCAGGGAGGCAATCGTGTTCTGGCTGGCTTTGCGGGTGGCGATATTCTCTGCTTTTTCCTGACAGGCGGCGATGTGCCGGACAGCGGTTTCCGGCCATTCGGCGGGAAGTTCCCGGCGGATGACACGGCGCTCGAATTCGGCGGCAAGTTCGGGATAAGCGGCTCGCCAGGCATCAAACCGCTGTTGCCAGTCGGCTTCGAGCGTTTTTCCTTTTTGCCGCGCATCCCAGGCGGCGTAGACGTCGGCGGGGATTTCAAACGGGGGGTGCGGCCAGCCGATGGCCTCCCGCGTGGCGGCGACTTCAGCCGCGCCCAGCGGCGCGCCGTGGCAGTCGTGGCTGCCCGCCTTGTTGGGTGAACCCATGCCGATGACGGTTTTGCAGCAGATGAGCGAGGGTTTTAGGGGTTCTTTCCGCGCGGCGGCCAGGGCGGCCTCGATGGCTTGCGGGTCATGGCCGGGAACATCGGGAATGACCTGCCAGCCGTAGGCTTCAAAGCGTTTGGGAGTGTCGTCGGTGAACCAGCCTTCGACGTGGCCGTCGATGGAAATTCCGTTGTCGTCGTAGAAGGCGATCAGTTTACCCAGCCCAAGCGTACCCGCGAGGGAGCAGGCTTCATGGGAAACGCCTTCCATTAAGCAGCCGTCGCCCAGAAAGACATAGGTGTGGTGGTCGACGATGGTGTGGCCGGGACGGTTGAATTCGGTGGCGAGCAGTTTTTCCGCGAGCGCGAAGCCGACGGCGTTGGCGATGCCTTGCCCGAGCGGGCCGGTGGTGGTTTCCACGCCGGGCGTGTGGCCGGTTTCCGGGTGTCCGGCAGTTCTGGAACCGAACTGGCGGAAATTTTTGAGATCGTCGACGGAGAGGTCGTAGCCCGTGAGGTGGAGCAGGGCGTAGATGAGCATGGAGCCATGCCCGTTGGAGAGAACAAAGCGGTCGCGGTCCGGCCAGCCGGGGTTGGCGGGGTTGTGCTTCAGGGTGCGCCGCCAGAGGACTTCGGCAATTTCCGCCATCCCGAGCGGCGCACCGGGATGCCCGGAATTGGCCTGCTGGATGGCGTCAATGGCGAGCGCGCGAAGCGCGCCGGTGATCGGGTTAAAAACCGGGGCGGCAGGGGATGGATGCGGCATGGCGGACTCGGGGGCTGGCGCAGTGTGCGGTGAAGCTGCGAATTATCCCGGAAAGACAGGGCCACGTGAATTCCCGGATTCCAACGTTCAGGAATGCGATTGTAGCCAGGCGTGCCACTCGGCGAACAGCAGGGGATTGGCGGCGGCGATGACGCTACGTTTGACTGCCGGCCCTGCCGACAGGGTGCCGCCGTCCAGCGAACAGGCTTGTCCGCCTGCTTCGGCCAGGATCAGTTTCCCGGCGGCGTAGTCCCACAGCATCTGTCCGGCGTGCATGTATACGTCGAAGCGGCCAGCCGCGAGAAAACACCATTCCAGCGCACTGGAACCGAAATTGCGCTGTGAGTAATACGGCGGGCGCGTCACCAGTTCATCGGCAAGGTGCGGGCTGACCTGCTTCAGGTCGAAGCCCGCCACCGCTTCGCGCAGACGACGGGTCGTGCGGCGCAGCGGCAGCACTTCATCGTTGAGAAAGGCTCCCGCGCCTCGGGCAGCCAGGAAACATTCTCCGTTGATCGGGTTGAAGATCACCCCGAGGTGCGGCTCGTGATCGACGAGCCAGGCGATCGAGATTGCGAAAAACGGGATGCCGTTGATGAAATTGGTCGTACCGTCGATCGGGTCGATGCACCACAACCCCCCACGCCCCGTGCCCCAGAGGCGAGCCTGCGTTTCCCCGCTCATCTCTTCGCCCAGCACCGGCCCCGGCAGGAGAGTCGGCAATATCTCGATCAGCCGCCGCTGGGTGGCAAGGTCAGCTTCCGTAAAAAGCGTCCCGTCAGCTTTTCGCCCGCGTGACACCTTGAGATAGCGCGGAAGGATTTCCTCCGCTGCAATCCCGCGCACCAAGCTTTCCAGCAATCGCGCCTTGGCCAGCAACACATCGGGTGACGCCAGCAGGACGTCACCCGATGGTGCGGGGCGGGAAGATGGGGAACGCGAAGACATCTTGGCATATTACGACGATTTTAAAAACAGCGGCAACGGCATGGTTTCATGCCAAGCTGTTTTTTTGACGCAACTACCCTGCCGCGCGAAATATCCCTGCGGCTGTCTGCCTTTTCCTGCATGAACTGGCAAGCCTGTCGGAGAAAGCGCTCAGACAGATGTTTCACGGATGTTTTGTGCCAATGCCGTTTTTATAAAATGCCAGATCAGAAGGAGTGGCCGCCAATGCCTTTGGAAGGGCAACAGAGGAAGCTAACAGGATTGACGGCGACAGTCCAAGCGCACAGGCGAGCTTGCAGATATTTTTCAGGGCGATGTTGCGTTGCCCCCGCTCCACCCCGCCCACGTAGCTCCGAGCCAGTCCGCTTTCCGTAGCCAGCCGTTCCTGAGACCAACCCTTGCTCTTTCTGATTTTACATAACCGCAGTCCAAACAGGCTGCACGGATCATTTGGCATTGACGTTGACATGGCTTTTCTCCTTTCTCCTGTAAGAGGTAACATCGTGTCCGCACAACCCCGCCGATCTATGAGGACGGGTTTTGTATGTGCCATTGCTATAAAACACCCCATTATTATTATATAATTTAATAACTGCGTATATCCACAATTGACAAATACCAAAAATACAAAAAAATGTTACTTTTTTTGATGTAAATCAAAGCTGGACGCGCATCAACACGGCGGCAAAAAAACCGTCCGTTTCATGCGCGAGCGGGGACAGGCGCAAGCGCTCACCCGTGCCGGGCGCGATACCCTGCCGCGTAAGAATGTCTTCGGCGATGAGTGCCACGAATTCGGGGTGTGTGGCGAGAAAGGCATCGACCACGCCGTCATTTTCTTCATCGAGGAAGCTACAGGTCGCGTAGACCAGGCGTCCGCCTGGGCGCACCAGCTTCGCGGCAGCTTCGAGAATCGCACGCTGGCGCGCGACCATTTCATTGACTGCCTCGGGCGTTTGCCGCCATTTGAGGTCGGGATTGCGCCTCAGGGTTCCCAGCCCGCTGCACGGCGCATCGACCAATACCTGGTCAGCTTTGCCCGTAAGGCGTTTGAGACGGGCGTCGCGCTCGTGCGCGATCAACATCGGGTGCACATTGGAGAGTCCCGCACGCGCCGCACGCAGACGCAGGCGCGCCAATCGCCTCTCTGCGATATCGAAAGCGTAAAGTCGTCCCTTTGAACGCATCATCGCCCCCAGTTGCAGGGTCTTGCCACCCGCCCCGGCGCAAAAATCAATGATGAGTTCCCCCATTTTCGGCTGCGTGAGAAAACCAATTATTTGGCTGCCTTCGTCCTGTACTTCGACGCTGCCATCGAGGAAAAGCGCGTGCTTCTGCAACGCGGGTTTGCCCGTAAGCCGAATCCCGTGCGGCGACAAGGGACACGGCGCGGCATCGAGCCCGGACTCCCGCAAACGGGCGAGCGCGGCATCACGGCCAAGCTTGAGGATATTGACCCGGAGATCGAGCGGCGCGGGCCGGTTGAGGCTTTGCGCCAATTGCAACAGCCCTTGTTCATCGTACGTGCCCAGCAGGCGTTCGCACAGCCAGTCGGGTAAATCGGCGCGCTCGGCCAGACTTCCTCCCGAGGAATCGACCGCCTTCAGGGCTTCGATCCAGCGGCGTTCCTCATTCGGCACCAGCCCATCGAACTGGCGCATCGTCCACCCTTCGCCCCGCGAGAGCCAGGCCAACAGCAATTGGCGTGGTGCCGCGCCATCCCCGGCCAGGCGGCGCAGCCAGCGCAAACGACGAAGGACGCCGTATACACTCTCGGCGATCAGGGCACGGTCACGACGGCCAAGGGCGTGATGCTCCCGGAAGAACTTTGACAGCACCGCGTCAGCCGGATACTTGAATTCGAGCGCCTCGCCCAGTGCCTGAGCGGCATGTGCCAATGTCAACGCCTGCCTGCCTGCGTCTGTGCTTTGCGGGGTGCGCCTGGTTTTCCTCGTATCTTTCATTTACTGCGAATCCGGGCTGGCTTTGGCCAACGCGATCAGGCGTTCCAGCGCGATTGTGACAGCGCGATAGCGGACGGTTTCGCGGTTGCCGGAAAAACAATGGGTTTGCGTGCCGCCATTGCCATGCCGTTCCCGCCAGGCCAGCCATACCGTACCCACGGGTTTGGCGGCGCTGCCACCGTCCGGCCCGGCAATGCCCGTAATGGCGATCGCCACGTCGGCACGGCTGCGAGAAATGGCGCCATCGGCCATCTCGCGCGCTGTCTCCCCGCTCACCGCGCCGTAGCGGGCGAGCGTTGCGGGAGCAACATGGAGAAGTTCCTCCTTGGACTCATTGGAGTAAGTCACGAAGCCGCGCTCGAACCAGGCCGAACTGCCCGGCGTGGCGGTGATGGCCCCGGCGAGCAGGCCGCCAGTACAGGATTCTGCCGTGGCAAGCGTCCAGTTACGCGCGGACAGGGCCTGCCCAAGAAGGGAGGAGAGTTCGTCAAGTTCCCGAACCATGTTCAGGTTCCGGCTCCGGCTCCGAACAGCATGGCATGGAGACGGACGAGCGCGGCCAGCGCCAGCAAAGTGTAAGCGGCAGCGAGCAGGTCATCGAACATGACGCCGAAACCGTTCCTGAAGCGGCTGTCCGCCTGGCGTATCGGCGGCGGCTTGAGAATGTCGAACAGGCGGAAAAGCAACACCGCAATGGCCTGCCAGATGAGGCTCGAAGGGATGAATGAGAGCACGAGCCACATCGCCACCATCTCGTCCCAGACAATCGCCCCGTGGTCGGGAACGCCGAGTACCTTGCCGGTATGATGAGCCGCAAAAACGCCGACTACGAAGAAGGCGAAGAGTAACGCCAGGAAGGCAGCGTCCGACAACGGCATGGCACGCAGCAGCGGATAGAGCAACCAGGCCGCCAGTGTGCCCATTGTGCCGGGCGCAAACGGCGACAGGCCGGAGCCGAAACCAAATGAGACCAGATGAACGGGATGGCACAAAAGCAGGGGAGAAGGGCGAGGCTCCATAACAGCAAGATCAGGACGGCCCGGACAATAAAGTTTTGGATAATATCACAACAACATTGGACGATAGTACAGCTTCAGAAATTTCAGGGCAATAAAGCTTCTTCATACCCTATAATAAACATATCGTACAGACGGAATTGTTGCATGTTGGATGTACAAAAAACCTGAGAAACAACTTTTTCAGCGAATTCAGAAAGATTCATAAATTCATCTCAATTAGAGGCTCAAGTCTTGAAGCGCATCGTCGATGCCATACGCAAGGTGACCGAAAAATTTGGCCGTGGCATCGTCAATGTCGCCCATAGGGCGTTCGAAAAACGCAGGCGAAAAAACACGGCCAATGGTTGTTCCCCCGAGCAGGAAATCATCAGGCACAGTCAGGCTGCCGGCACGAAAAACAAGACCGTCGCTGTTGTTCCCGTGTACAACCACGGCGAAACCGTGGGAGATGTGGTCGCTACGCTGCGTGGCTACGGCTTGCCGGTCATCCTGGTCGATGATGGCAGTGACACATTTACCGTCCGGCTGCTGGACACTATTGTTTCCACGATGAAATCGGCTTTCGGGCCCCCGGTGAAACTCGTGCGCCTTCCGAAGAATCGCGGCAAGGGTGCGGCGGTGATGACGGGATTTCGCAGCGCGTTTGCGCACGGGGCGAGCCATGTCTTGCAGGTGGACGCCGACGGGCAGCACGGACTCGAAGTCGTGCCCAGATTTCTGGATGTTTCGGCGCGAAATCCCGATGCCGTCATCGCCGGTTACCCGCTCTACGACGCGATGGTTCCCCGTGTCCGGTTTTGTGGGAGCCACCTGTCTCGCCTGTTGGTATGGATCAGTACCTTGTCGAGGCATATTGCCGGCCCGGTGTGCGGCTTCCGGCTGTATCCGCTTGCGGCGGTGAGGGGCGTCCTGCCCGCGATGGCACAGGCACGGCGCATGGAATTCGACGCCGAGATCGCGGTGCGCCTGGACTGGGAGAATGTTTCCTTCATCAATCTGCCGGTGGCGGTGCGTTATCCGCTTGGCGGGTTCTCGCATTTCCGGGTTGCCCGCGACGGCCCGCTCGTTGCGCTGATGCACGCGAGGCTTTTCTTCGGCATGATTTTCCGCCTGCCCGGCCTGCTTTCCCGTCATTCGGGTCGATTCGCGCGCTATTCAAGCTTCATGGCCCGCACTTTGAGCCGGTTGTCTGCACGCTTCTCAAGCCTGCTTTCCCGCCGTTTCCGCCGTCCTTAGCCAAGTGTTGAATAGCCCGCGCGCGGCGGGGATGGTCTCGCCTGCCGTGAGGCCGACCGGGCCGATGCCGTCGTCGGCGAGCTGGTCGGCGGCCGCGCCGTGCAAATGGACAGCGCAAATGAGCGCCGCTTCGGCGTGCCAGCCCTGCGCGAGCAGGGCGAGGGCGAGACCGCTCAAAACATCGCCCATCCCCGCGCTTGCCATGCCGGGATTGCCGGTGGTGTTGATGAACCAGCGACCGTCCGGCGTTGCGATGACGCTGCCGCAGCCCTTGAGCACGGTAAAGGCGCGATAGTTGCGCGCAATTTCGGTTGCGGCGGCAATACGGTTGGCCTGAACCGCATCGGTGCCCGTGCCGAGCAGCCGTCCGGCTTCGGCGGGGTGAGGCGTGAGCAGTGTTGCGGCTTGCCGCGCCTTCACTGCGTCTGCCAAGGCAGGGCGGAGACTGACGAGGTTGAGCGCGTCGGCGTCGAGCAACAGGGGAATGCCGCAGTGAATGGCTGTCTGCAACGAACGTTCGGCGGCCTCGGAGGTTCCCAGGCCCGGCCCGGCGGCGATGGCGCTCGGGCGTTCCGGCATTTGGCTGGCCGGGCGCAACATCAGTTCGGGCTGGCCGGGGTCGATACCCGTCGCGGCGGGGTCGAGCAGACAGGCATAAATGCGGCCTGCGCCCAGCCACAGAGCCGCTCGCGCTGCCAGCAGGGCTGCCCCGGCCATGCCGGGCGAGCCGCCGAGGACGCAGGCATCGCCGTGCATTCCTTTATGTGTATTGCGCGGGCGAGGGGCAAGGTGCGCAGCGAAGAGGCGAGCGTCAACACGATGGCCGACGGGCGGCACATGGGCGGCGGCTTCGATCCCGATCCGATGAAGCGAGATTTCCCCACAGTAATCCGGGCCGTCGAGCGTCAACAGGCCGGGTTTGAGGGCGATGAAGGTCGTGGTGCGGGTGGCGCGCAGGCACGCTCCGAGTACGCGGCCCGTATCGGCTTCCAGCCCGCTGGGAATATCGATGGCCAGCCGCAGGGAGGGCAGGGCGTTGAGGGTGTCGATCCAGTCGCGGATTCTGCCTTCGATGGGTCGTTGCAGGCCGATGCCGAACAGGGCGTCGACCACCAGCGCCCAGCCGCCTTCCGGCGCGGGGGGCAGGTCGGTCAAGGTTTCGCCGCCCGCGCCGCGATATTCGGCGTGGGCGCGCGCGGCATCCCTGGGCAGGCGGGTGGAATCTCCGGCAAAAACGACGGCCACCTCGCGTCCGCTCCGGCGCAATTCGCGCGCCAGCACGAATCCGTCGCCACCGTTGTTGCCTGGCCCGCAGACGACGAGCACAGGGCCGGGGCGGTGCGCGATCAGCCGGGCGGCGTCCCCGGCGGCGGCGCACCCGGCACGCTCCATCAACGGAGGTTGTGCGTCGGGGAGGCATTGACGCTCAATCTCAAGAATATCCCGGACGAAATAGGCGGGCATGGCAGGCATGGCGGACGGTGCGTGCAAATGAAAGCGGGCGTGGCGCGAAGCGTATAATTCGAACCATGATATTTAGAATCCAATGCTACCAAACTCTGAATTGAATCTGGAGGCTCTCTGCCAACCCGGTATAGAATGCCGACTTTGTTGAACATGGGCCGGGCCCTGGGGCTTGGCATTCGTGGCGGGATGACTCAAAAGACCGGACTGGCGCTTTGATTTTTCCGATGGGGCCTGCCCGGCACCGTTTTGACTTCTTATCAGGATCGTTTGCATGCAAATCAATCAGGAAACCACGAATGCGCTGGAACGCCGCATCGACATGGCCGTCGCTCTGGCGGATATCGACAAGGACGTTGATGTCCGCCTCAAGAAACTTTCCCGCACGGTGAAAATGCCGGGCTTTCGCCCGGGCAAGGTGCCGTTCAAAGTCGTGGCCCGTAATTACGAGCCGCAGGCGCGTTCCGAAGCTATCGAGGCTGCCGTGGAAAAAGCCTTTGGCGAGGCGGTGCGTGCCCGGAATCTGCGCGTGGCCAGCCATCCCCGGATCGAACCGAAGGAAACCGCTACGGAAGGCACGCTGGAATTCAGCGCCGTGTTCGAGGTATACCCGGAGGTTGTGATTGGCGATCTGTCCGGGTGTGAGATCGAGCGGCCAGTGCTGGAAGTGGGCGAAACCGAAGTCGAGAAAACGCTCGAAGTCTTGCGCAAGCAGCGTACCCGCTTTGATGTGGCTGACCGTGCCGCTGCCAGTGGCGACCGGGTGGTAGTCGACTTTGACGGGCGCAAGGACGGCGTACCGTTCGAGGGCGGGCAGGCGCAGGATTTTGCGTTCGTGCTCGGCGCGGGTTCGATGCTGAAAGATTTCGACGAAAATGTAATGGGACTCAAGGCGGACGAACGCAAGACTTTTGACCTGACATTCCCTGCGGATTACCACGCCAGGGAAATGGCCGGCCAGACGGTGCAATTCGAGGTAACGGTGAAAAAGGTCGAAGCGCCGGTGTTGCCGGATGTCGACTCCGATTTCGCCAGGGCGCTCGGCGTGGCCAATGGTGATACCGCCAAGATGCGCAAAGAGATCAGGGACAACCTCACGCGTGAGGTCAAACAGCGTATCCAGACAAGAATCAAGGATCAGGTGATGGATGCCCTGCTTGCCGTCACGCCGATCGAAGTCCCCAGGGCGCTGGTAGAGACCGAGTCGGAACAACTGGCCGAAAATGCCCGCAATGAACTCGAATCGCGCGGAATGATGAGCCAAAAGGCTCAGGTGGAGGCACGGTGGTTTGCCGAGCGGGCGGCGCGGCGGGTGAAGCTGGGCCTCATCATGGCTGAACTGGTCAAGAATAGCGAACTGCGTGCCACGGCCGAACAAACGCGCGCCTTCATACATGAAATGGCAGACAGTTATGAAGACCCCCAGGAACTGGTTCGTTGGTATTATGCCCAGCCTGGACGTTTGGCCGGGGCAGAAGCGGTCGTGACCGAGGATAATGTCGTAGAGTGGATCTGTTCCAGGGCCAAGACCAGCGACAAGGCAGTTTCCTTTGACGAACTGATGGGCAATAACGCGGTGGTTGCGTAAGCCGTGCGGGAACGGGGCAAACGATGAATGTGAACGTATGCGGAAATTCCGTACAGGACGGTAACGGCTGCGAGCCGGTTGGTCTTGGGCTGGTGCCGATGGTTATCGAGCAAAGCGGCCGGGGCGAACGCGCCTACGACATTTATTCACGCCTGCTCAAGGAGCGGATCGTGTTTCTCGTCGGTCCCGTCACGGATACTACGGCCAACCTGATCGTGGCGCAGTTGCTTTTTCTCGAATCCGAAAACCCGGACAAGGATATTTCTTTCTATATCAATTCTCCCGGCGGGTCGGTCACGGCAGGGCTGGCAATCTACGACACGATGCAGTTTATCAAGCCCGACGTGAGCACGCTGTGCGTCGGGCAGGCGGCGAGCATGGGAGCTTTCCTGCTTGCCGCCGGGACGAAGGGCAAGCGTTTTTGCCTGCCCAGTTCCCGGGTCATGATCCATCAGCCTCTTGGCGGCTTCCAGGGGCAGGCGTCCGACATCGAAATTCATGCACGGGAAATACTGTTCCTGCGTTCCCGTCTCAATGAAATGTTGTCAAAACACACGGGTAAACCGGTTGGGCAAATCGAAAAAGATACTGACCGGGATAATTTCCTGTCCGCCTCCGCAGCGCTGGAGTACGGTCTCATCGACAAGGTGATGACAACGCGCGGCGACATCTAACCTGGCGACGAGTGGAGAGACGATCATGCCGGACAAAAGAACGAGCGCGGACGGTGAGAAGCTGCTCTATTGTTCGTTTTGCGGCAAAAGCCAGCACGAAGTCCGCAAGCTGATTGCGGGGCCGTCCGTTTTTATCTGTGACGAATGTATCGGCCTGTGCAACGACATCATCCGCGAGGAAATCGCCGATGGGCTGGGGGTTGAGAGCATTCGCGGGCAATTGCCCACACCCCACGAAATCTGCTCTATCCTTGACCAATACGTGATCGGGCAGACGCAGGCCAAGCGCAACCTGTCGGTGGCGGTCTATAACCATTACAAGCGCCTGCGCCACTTGGGCAATACCATCAGGGACGACGTAGAACTTTCCAAGAGCAATATTCTCCTGATCGGCCCAACCGGCTCCGGAAAGACCCTGCTGGCGCAAACGCTGGCAAGGCTACTGAACGTCCCCTTCGTCATGGCCGATGCCACCACGCTTACCGAAGCCGGCTACGTGGGCGAAGACGTCGAGAACATCATCCAGAAGCTTCTCCAGAAGTGCGAATACGATGTTGAAAAGGCCCAGCAGGGCATCGTCTATATCGACGAAATCGACAAGATTTCCCGCAAGTCCGACAACCCTTCGATTACCCGCGACGTATCGGGCGAGGGCGTGCAACAGGCGCTCCTGAAACTCGTTGAAGGCACTGTTGCCTCCATTCCGCCGCAGGGCGGACGCAAGCATCCCAATCAGGATTTTATCCAGATCGACACCACCAACGTCTTGTTCATCTGCGGCGGCGCGTTCGACGGCCTGGAGAAAGTCATCATTAACCGCACCGACAAAGCGGGAATAGGCTTTTCCGCAGAGCTCAAGAGCGGCGAAAACCGCAGCCTTACCGAAACGTTCGGTCAGGTCGAACCGGAAGACCTCATCAAGTTCGGCCTCATTCCTGAACTCATCGGTCGTCTGCCCGTAGTGGCGTCCCTGCACGAACTCGACGAAGACGCGCTCATCCAGATACTCATTGAGCCGAAAAATGCACTGGTCAAGCAATACCAGAAGCTCTTCGCAATGGAAGGCGTTGAACTGGAAATCCGGCCAACGGCGCTGCACGCAGTTGCCAAGAGGGCAATCAAGCGCAAGACCGGCGCGCGCGGCCTGCGCTCCATTCTCGAAATGTCCCTGCTCGACATCATGTATGACCTGCCCAGCCTGGAAGGCGTGGTCAAAGTTGTGATCGACGACAACACCATCACGGAGAATTCTAAACCGCTGCTGATTTACGCCGATAAACCCAAGGTCTCCGGTTCCAACTAAGCCTGTTCTTTCAAGGACGCTGTTTCCGGCGACTTGAATAAACGGGGTCGCGCCCCACATACCGGGCACGATCCTTTTCAAGGAAAACATATAATGACGGGCACTACCGATTTCCCCAACGAAAAACTGGAATTGCCGCTCCTGCCGTTGCGCGACGTGGTGGTGTTCCCGCACATGGTCATCCCGCTCTTTGTGGGACGGCCCAGATCCATCAAGGCGCTGGAAGTTGCGATGGAGAACGGCAAGAGTATCTTGCTTGTCGCCCAGCAGTCTGCGGCCAAGGATGAACCCTCCGCCAGTGACCTCTACAGTGTCGGCTGCGTTGCCAACATCCTGCAATTGCTGCGGCTGCCCGACGGCACGCTCAAAGTACTCGTTGAAGGCGTGCAGCGTGTCCGCATCGAAGAAGTGGAGGATCGTCGGCAGATGTTTTTTGCCCGCGCCACCCCGGTAAAAAACTTCTCGGACAAAGAAGGTACCGAAGTCGAAGCCATGCGGCGCGCGCTTGTTGCCCAGTTCGACCAGTACGTCAAACTCAACAAAAAGATACCCGCCGAAGTCCTCTCCTCGTTCGCCAACATCGACGATACGGGGCGGCTTGCCGACACCATCACCGTTCACCTGCCGCTCAAACTTGAACAAAAACAGGAAATCCTGCAAATGTTCAATATCAGTGAACGACTCAACCGTCTGCTCGCGCAAATCGAGAACGAAATCGACATTCTCCAGGTCGAAAAGCGCATCCGTGGCCGCGTCAAGCGCCAGATGGAAAAGAGCCAGCGCGAGTACTACCTCAACGAACAGGTCAAGGCCATTCAGAAGGAACTCGGGGAAGGCGAAGACGGAGCCGATCTCGAAGAGATGGAAAAGAAGATCAGAAGCGTTGGTATGCCCAAGGAAGCACTGGCGAAAACCCAGGCCGAGTTCAAAAAACTGCGTCTGATGTCGCCGATGTCCGCTGAAGCCACCGTAGTGCGCAACTACGTCGACACCATGGTTGGCTTGCCGTGGAGGAAACGCTCGCGCGTCAGCAAAGACCTTGCGGGCGCCGACAAAATTCTCAACAAAGACCACTACGGGCTGGAAAAGGTCAAGGAGCGCATCCTTGAATATCTTGCCGTCCAGCAGCGCGTCGACAAAGTCAAGGCCCCCATCCTCTGCCTCGTCGGCCCTCCCGGCGTAGGCAAGACCTCCCTCGGACAATCCATCGCCCGGGCCACCAACCGCAAGTTCGTGCGCATGGCCCTGGGTGGCGTGCGTGACGAAGCCGAGATTCGCGGCCACCGCCGCACCTACATCGGTTCCATGCCCGGCAAGATTCTCCAGAACATGGCCCGTGTCGGCGTCAAGAATCCGCTCTTCCTGCTCGACGAAGTCGACAAGCTCGGCATGGACTTTCGCGGCGACCCCTCATCGGCTCTCCTCGAAGTGCTCGACCCCGAGCAGAACCACACCTTCCAGGATCACTACATCGAAGTCGACTACGACCTCTCCGACGTGATGTTCGTTGCCACCGCCAACACCCTCAACATCCCGCCGCCCCTGCTCGACCGCATGGAAGTCATCCGGCTTTCCGGCTACACCGAAGACGAAAAGGTCAACATTGCCCATCGCTACCTGCTTCCCAAGCAACTCAAGAACAACGGCATCAAGCAAGCCGAACTAAGCATTACGGATGACGCCCTGCGCGACATCTGCCGCTACTACACGCGCGAGGCCGGAGTGCGTGGAGTAGAGCGCGAAGTCTCCAAGATATGCCGCAAGGTCGTGAAATCCATCGTGCTCAAGCCGCGCGCCAGCAAAGTCGTGGTGAACAGCAGGAACCTCGACAAATATCTTGGTGTTCGCCGCTTCAACTTCGGCATGGCCGAAAAACAGAACCAGGTCGGACAAGTCACCGGGCTGGCCTGGACGGAAGTAGGAGGAGAACTCCTCACCGTCGAAGCCGTGGTACTCCCCGGCAAGGGCAAAGTCATGACAACCGGCAAACTTGGCGAAGTCATGCAGGAATCCATCCAGGCCGCGCTTTCCGTCGTGCGGCGCCGCGCCCATTCGCTTGGCATCGAAAGTGACTTCTACCAGAAGAGCGACATTCACATCCACCTGCCCGAAGGCGCGATTCCCAAGGATGGCCCCTCGGCGGGCAGCGCCATCACCACCGCGCTGGTGTCCATGCTTACCGGCATTCCCGTATGCTGCGACGTTGCCATGACGGGGGAAATAACCCTGCGCGGAGAAGTCCTGCCCATCGGCGGCCTGAAAGAAAAACTCCTTGCCGCCGTGCGTGGCGGTATCACCCGCGCCCTCATACCGGAAGAAAACATTAAAGATCTGTCCGAGATTCCTGACAACATCAAGAACATGATCGAAGTCATCCCGGTACGCTGGATCGATCAGGTGCTTGAACTGGCGCTCGAACGCAAACCCGTCCCGCTTGCCGAACCTGAAGAAGCCCCGGTTGCGGCAAGCGCGGACGACCCGGCGGCAAGTACGTCGCAGACCATTCTGGCGCATTGAGAATTTGGGACCGGAACGAAACCGGTTCACCAAGAAACCGGTTTCGTGCCCATCTTCAAGAGGAGGAACCCAGGCATGAACAAAACCGAACTGGCCATTGCGATTGCTGAACGCTCGGGAGTACCCAGAACAATGGTCAGCAAGGTGCTTGATGCCGCCACTGCTACCATCAAGGGTACGCTCAGAAAAGAAGAAAATGTCACCCTCACAGGTTTTGGAACTTTCCATGTAAGCGAACGTGCCGAGCGCGTGGGCCGCAATCCGCTCACCGGGAAACCCATCAGGATCGCCGCCGCCAAAGTGCCTAAATTCAGGGCTGGCAAGGGATTGAAGGAAGCCGTACAATAATGCCCTCTCGGCAAAGACAGCGCCCGTCGTCCTGTTTTTGCGCGGGTGCTTAGCTCAGTTGGTAGAGCGTCGCCCTTACAAGGCGAATGTCGGCGGTTCGAACCCGTCAGCACCCACCAAAATTAAGCGTTAAATAACAGATATAAACAAGGGCTTGGAGAAATCCAGGCCCTTTCATTTTGGTGCGCCCGGCAGGGCGCACCGACTTGGAGGTGCAAGTGTAACCGTCCGATTCTCACCGTCTTTTAACGTGATGAAATCTGCGAATTAGAAGGAAACGGACGCTTCTTATGGAGGGCTACGCAAGTTCGGCGGCGAGGTTCCAAGGCAGAAGCTCTTCGACCCGGTTGACCGGGTGATCGCCGATGCGGTCGATGACGTACCGGAGGTAAGCTTGCGGCTCGATGCCGTTTAGCTTGCAAGTGCCAATGATCGAGTAAATCGAAGCCGCGCGCTCACCCCCAGCATCTGAGCCAAAGTGCAAATAGTTCTTCCGTCCCAGGGCGACGCACCGGAGCGCCCGCTCAGCGGCACTGTTGTCGATCTCGATGGTCCCATCGTCGACGAAACGGGTGAGCGCACACCAGCGCACGAGCGCATAGCGGATCGCCTCCGCCCGTTTCGATTTCTGCGATAGGCTGCTT
>JAISPJ010000010.1 GCA_031274995.1 Azoarcus sp. | reverse complement strand
ATGAGATTGCGGGTCTGTTGGAACTGGTTCTCGAGGGGAGGAAGCAGTTGTTTTGCGTGGGCCAGCGCACTTTCCTGGGCTGCCACATCGAGGCGCGAGGCATAACCATGGCGGTGCTGACCTTTCACGATTTCGAAGGATCGGGCGTTGAATCCAATGATGCGTTCGACTGCGGCGATCTGTTCCCGTATTGATGCTTCCTGAATGGCGGCGGCCACGATATTGGAAGCAAGCGTGATGGTGGCCGCTTCGAGTTGGAGGCGTTGCGCGTCCGCCTGCGCTTGAAGTGATTCGACTTGCCTGCGGTTACCGCCGAAAACATCTGGCACGAACCCCACGGACAATTGCGCCGTGTGAAGGTTATAGATGCCGGCGCCCCCCGTATTGGCAGATTCTTTGATGCGCGTTGCCGAGTAATTGCCCTTGATTGCCGGGAAGAAAAAACCTCTTTGCGCACGGATGTTTTCTTGTGCCTGACGCAGCGCGGCCTGCGCGGACTCGATGGTCGGGTTGGCCTTGAACGCTTTGCGTATCAGGGAGTCGAGTTGCTCCGATTTGAACAGAAACCACCACTCTGCGGGAATATCGCGTGCCGTGTCAAACGTTTGCGCGGCTCCGGCGGTTCCCGGCACGGAGGCGGTTGTCTTCGGCAGCGGGGCAGGCGTGTAGCCGGCGGCATGAGGCGCTTGCGGGCGCTGAAAATCAGGCCCGACGGTGCACCCCGCGCACATAACGGTGGCGGCAGCCAGCATGAATCTCAAAGGCGGATTCATTTTTTGTTTGTCCATTCTGTCACCATGACCTGAAGGGCGGGCGCCACGACCAGGAGCATGATCGGCCCGATCAGCATCCCGCCGACGACGACCGTTGCGAGAGGCCGTTGTACCTGACTGCCGATGCCCGTGGAAAGGGCTGCCGGCAAGAGGCCGAGGCAAGCGGAAGATACTGTCATCAAAACGGGGCGCATACGCTCCACGGCGGCGTGGCGCATTGCGTCCAGCGGGTCTTTTCCTTCGAGGATGAGTTGATTGAAATAAGTCAGTATCAGGATACCGTTCATGACCGAAACGCCGAAAATGGAGACGAATCCGATTGCCGCCGAAATGGATAGTTCATGCCCGGTCACGTAGAGGGCGACGATGCCCCCGGCAATCGAGAAGGGGATTGCGGCCAGGGTCAGGAGGCTGTCGCGCAAGGAGTTGAAAAGCGCGTAGAGCAATACCAGGATGATGCAGATCGTAATGGGCAAAATGGCCGCCAAACGCTCTTTGGCCTGCTGCATGGACTCGAACTCTCCCGCCCAGTCAATGCGGTAGCCTTGCGGCAGTGTGATGTTCTGCTTGATGCGTGCCTGCGCTTCGGCAACCGTGCTGCCGAGGTCGCGTCCCCGGACGCTGAATTTGATAGGGATGTAGCGTTGGTTGTGCTCGCGGTAGATGAAAGAAGCGCCGGTATCGAGGCTGACGGTGGCGAGTTCGCTCAACGGGATGTAAGCCTTTCCGCCTTCGGATGTGGCATAGCCGATCCTGATGTTGCGGATGGCGTCGATGTCGGAGCGGTATTCGGCCGCCAGGCGTACGGTCAGGTCAAACTGGCGGTCGTCCTCAAGCACCGTCGTGGCGACTGTTCCGCCTGCCGCAGCCCGCACGACGGCATTGATGTCGTCGACATTTAATCCGTAGCGGGCTGCCTTGGTGCGATCTGTTGTGATGTTGAGATTGGGCTGACCGAGGACATGAAAAACGCCGAGGTCTTCCACGCCCTTGATCTGATCCATTTCGCGCAGGATTTGATCGGCGATTTTTTCGAGCACATTGAGATCGGAACCGATAATTTTGACTGAATTGGCACCCTTGACACCGGAGAGCTGTTCCTGAATGTTGTCCTGAATATATTGCGAAAAATTGAATTCGATGCCGGGGAATTCGTCTTCGAATTGTTTTTGTAATTGTTTCACCAGTTTTTCTTTTGTGTAGCCACGCGGCCATTCGCTGAACGGTTTCAGGGGGACAAACAGCTCGGCATTGTAGAAACCGGCGGCGTCCGAACCATCGTCGGGGCGGCCATGCTGTGAGACGACCGTGATGACTTCCGGGTGGCTTTTAAGTATCTGGCGCATCCGGTCAACTTTTTCCATTCCGGCCTCGAGCGAAATGGTGGTCGGCATAGTGCTCCGAATCCATAAATTGCCTTCTTCGAGGGCCGGGAGAAATTCGGTGCCGATCCGTGTACCCAGGAATCCCGCAATGAGGAGAAAAATGCTGCCCAAAATCACGGTGATTCTTTTGTTTTGCAGCGCCCGGTCCAGTATGGGCGTGTAGACCTTGCGTATGGCACGGACGAAGATGGTTTCTGCTTCTTTGACACGGTCTGGAAAGAGAAAGGAGGATAGAACCGGGGTGATGGCGAAGGTAGCGATCAGTGCGCCCAGAAGCGCGTAGGCGTAGGTTCTGGCCATCGGGCTGAAAATCTGCCCTTCCATCCCTTGCATGGTGAAAAGAGGAAGAAACGCCGCGATGGTGATGAGCGAAAAAAAGAGGATTGCCCGATCCACTTGTAACGTGGAAGCGAAGATGATTTGCAACCTGTTTGTCCAGCCCCGCCTGACCCGGCTTCCGGCGCTCAGGTGTGACGCCTCCATTTCATCCAGCAATTCCTTTTGTTCCACGGGGGATTTCTGGAAGTTGCGGAAAATGTTCTCAACCAGGATGACCGCCGAATCGACGATGATGCCGAAATCGACCGCGCCCAAAGAGAGCAGGTTGGCCGATTCACCCGTGAGAACCAGAATGATGATGGAAAAAAATAAAGCAAAGGGGATGACGGCGCTGACGATGACCGCGCTCCTCAAATCCCCTAAAAAAATCCATTGAATGAAGAAAATCAACAGGCAGCCGAAAATGAGATTTTTCAGAACCGTATGGGTGGTGATGCCGACCAGGGTCGAGCGGTCGTAATACGGCTCGACTTTGACCCCGGGCGGCAATGTGCCGTCAATGTTGATTTTTTCCACCTCGCTCTTGACGGCCGCAATGACTTCGTTTGTCTGCTGGGTCCGGTTCATGATGACGATGCCGGTGACAACGTCGGTTTGCTCGTCCCGCCCCGCTTTACCCAGGCGCGGCACATATCCGATGCTGACTTTGGCGACATCCTTGACCAGAACCGGCGTGCCGTCCGACTGGCTGAGCACGATGTTGCCGATGTCTTCCTCATCACGGATCAGCCCGATCCCACGGATGTTGATGGATTGTTCGCCGACATTGAGGGTGCGCCCTCCGACATTGGTATTGGCCTTGCCGATAGCCTCGATCAGGTCAGGCAAGGTGACGTGATAGCCTTCGAGCTTGTGCATGTCGGCTTCGACGTTGTATTCCTTGGTCGTGCCTCCCCAGGTGACCACCTGGAGCACGCCGGGAACCGACTTGAGGCGCCGCTCGATGACCCAGTCCTGGAGGGTGCGCAAATCGGTGAGGCTGAAATGGGGCGGCCCGGCCAACTGGTAACGGAAGATTTCGCCAACCAGGCTGGAAGCCTGGATTTCCGGCTGAACGCCATTGGGCAGGTTGACGTTCTGTTGCAGGCTCAGGGCTGCCTGGGTGTAAGCAAAATAGTAATCGACTCCATATTTGAACGTGACGCGGACGAAAGACAGGCCATAAAAAGACGTTGAGCGTATGTTGTCCACGCCGGGGGTCGTCGCCAGGCCCACTTCCATCTCGCGGGTGTAATAGCGCTCCATTTCTTCGGCGGACAGGCCCGGTGCCTGCGCGGTAATTTCCAGGATGACGGGTGCCGGGTTGGGATAGGCTTCAATATTGAGCTTGAAATAAGCGGCCACACCCACGCCAATGAACACCAGCAGGCAAAGCAGGATGATTGGCCGACGGCTGAGGGCGAACGATACGATGGTTTTGAGCACTGAAATTCTCTTGCGGCGGGGACGGGTTTATCGCGCGGAGAGCGTCAATGCGCCGGAAAGGAAAAGCGCGCCGTCCGTGGCAACCTTTTCTCCAGGCGAAAGTCCATCCAGAATTTGCTGCATCCCGTTTTGCGTCATTCCCGTTTTCACGATCCGGCGCTCGAACCGGAGACCGTCCCGTGTCACGAAAACGACCATGGTGTTATCGCCTTGGCGCACGACGCCGTTTAGAGGGAGTGCGGGCGAATGGTCAGGCTCCCCGGTGTGGATGACGAAAGTCGCCAACATCTGCGGGAGCAGTTCGACCCCCGGGTTCTGGATTTCGGAACGGACTACCACAGTACGGGTATTGGGATTGATTGCCGAGCCGATGTTGGTGACGCGCCCCTCGAACGGTTGCTCCGGGTAAGCCATGATTGAAACGGTGACTTTGGCATTGAGCCGGATGCGCGGCAGCAAATGCTCAGGTACATTGGCGATCATCCACATATTGGAAATATCCGCGACCGTGATTGGGGCAGAGGCAGGGGCTTCACCCGGCTGGGCAAACATTCCCGGCGCCGCATTGCGGGCGGTGACCCTGCCGCTCAGTGGACTGACGATGACGAGGCGCCCATCGGTTTTGCGGCTGGAGATGATTTGATCGATATCGGCCTCTGATTTGCCGAAGATGCGCACTGCGCCACGGGCGGCCTCGAAACCCGCTTCTGCCGTCTGGTGGTCGGAAATGGCTTGTTCCAGTTCTTTTTGCGCTGTCCCCTGGATCTCGATGAGTTTTCTGATCCGCTCCAATGTTCTGGCGGCGAGTTGCAGGGTGCCGGATGTGGAAATCAGAGCCGATTCGGCTTCGATCAGATCCGGGCTGTCGATGGCAAAGAGAGGCTGGCCTTTTTTCACATCGTCGCCAGCCTTGACCAGAACCTGCGAGATTCTTCCCGCCCAGGGCGAAAAAACAGGCGTTGTTTGATCCTGGTCGAAATCAACATATCCGACCGCCTCGCGCTGATCGGAAAACGCCCGAAGGGTGACGGCTTCGACCTTGATGGCTTTTGCCTGGCGCCCGGACAGAATGACCACATTGGCCTCAAGGCTTTGGCTCTGTTCAGCCTCGCCCGTTGGCTGTTCATTTTCTGCTTTGCTGATCCAGACGAAGGCCCGCGCGATCAAAACGACCAAGGCGATACCGGCCAGGATGAGTATCAGCTTGTTCTTCAGCATGATGGGTAAACGCGCTTGCGATGAAGAACAACACTTTATCCGGCCAAGCTGGATTGAAGCTGACTTGCCTTTGTGGCCGTCATTAATGACGTGCCGATGTGAAAATATGCTCTTTCGGAGACAACTTGGCGATTTATACTGTCGCGTCATGATTAATGCATTGGCGGTCGGGCTTTTTCCGTCCGACTCTGGCCAAAACTTCTCCGCAAGATGCGGAGTTTTTGTAAACGGGGGATATCATGAAAAAGTTGTTGATTTGTGTCATTGCGGCTTCGTTTTCCTTCACAAATGCCATCGCCGAGGAGAAACATGCGGAGAAGGATGCTCAGCATCCGCATTGGAGCTATGAAGGAAAAACAGATCCCAGCCATTGGGGTGAATTACAATCGGAATTTGCTGCCTGTAGCATCGGCAAGGAACAATCTCCTGTTGATATTAGGAACGTAAAGAAACAAGAGCTTTTACCGGCGATTGTTTTCAACTACGTCGCTAATTCTGCTGAAGTCGTCAATAACGGGCACACTATTCAGGTCAATCTTCAATCAGGCAGTACGGTGAAGTTGGCTTCGGGTGAATACAAATTGGTGCAGTTTCACTTCCATGCCCCCAGTGAGGAAAAAATAGAGGGTAAAAATTATCCTCTGGTCGGCCACTTCGTGCACCGTGCAGATGACGGAAAGCTGGCGGTTGTGGCAGTGCTTTTCAAAGAAGGCAAGAGTAACCCCGCGCTTGCCAGGATTTTTGATGTGATGCCCGCCGAAGTAGATGCAAAGGCTGCGCTGGGCGCAGACTTTAGTCCCGCCGATTTATTGCCAGGCAATCAATCTTATTATTCCTTCATGGGGTCCTTGACGACTCCTCCGTGCAGCGAAGGCGTTCAATGGCAGGTATTGAAAACACCGGTTGAACTTTCTGACGCACAGCTTAAAATATTCAAAAAGCTTTATCGGAACAATGCGCGTCCGGTACAGCCATTGAACGGACGGGTAATCAGAGAAGGGTAATTATGTGGTTCGCATACTGATCGTTGAGGACGATTCGGCGCTTGCAAATGGATTGGTCGGCGCGCTGGCCCAGTCCGGTTATCTCGCCGATATCGCCCACGACGGTCGGTCTGCGATTGCGGCATGCAGCCAGACGGTTTATCAGCTTGTTATTCTTGATCTGAGCCTCCCGGACAGGGATGGGCTTGATGTGCTCCAGTGCCTGCGGCGGGAAGGGCTGGACGCTCCCGTATTGATTTTGACTGCCCGTGACGATTTGCAAGACCGTATTGCCGGTCTGGATGCCGGAAGTGACGACTATCTTGGGAAGCCTTTCGAGCTTGCGGAACTGGAGGCCCGGATTCGCGCGTTGTTGCGGCGCAGCCAGCAGGGGGAGTCCGCACTGCATTACGGAGCCATTGCGCTCGATCCGGTCTCGCATGTTGTGACGATCAAAGGTTGCGCGATTGATTTGACTTCCCGGGAATTTGCCGTACTGGAGGCGTTATTGCGGCGCCCGAAAGGCATCGTCAGCAAGCGCCAGTTGTTTGATTCGTTATATGACTTTGCTGACGATGTGAGCCCGTCGGTGATCGAGTCTTTCGTCAGCCGGCTCCGTGGAAAACTGGCCGAGGCGGATTCGGACGTTGGTATCCGGGTCTTGCGCGGATTGGGTTACCGCCTGGAGCTGTTGCCCCGTGGATAAACCATCCGGACAGAGCTTGCGGCGCCATTTGCTTGTCAGCCTGCTGGTGCCGTTGCTCGTCGTGTTGATGCTTGGGGCGCTCGGCGCTTTTGTTCTGGCGCGGGGAATCGGAACCGAGGTCCATGATAATTGGTTGTACGACTCGGCCATGTCGCTTTCTGAGCAAATCAAGATACAAGAAGGGAAGATACGGCTGGACATCTCCAATTCAGCGATTCAGATGTTCGAGTGGGATAAAGCCGATCTCATTTTTGAAGAAGTCATTTCCAGGAAAGAAGGGAAAATCTACCGCACCGCCCGTTTTCCTGAACCTCCGATTGATTTAACCGCCAATGTCCCGCAATTTTATGATAATGTAATTAACGGCCATCCTGTGCGAATCGTTGCCGTTCTCATTGAGTTGCCTGATGGGCATTCAGACGATGTCGTTGTGCAGGTCGCGGAAACAAAGCTGAAGCGCGAATCTCTGACGACCCGGATTTTATGGCTGGCCGTTCCGCTGGAACTAATCATTCTGGCGCTGGCCGGTTTTGTCACTTGGTTTGCGATTACTTCCAGCCTGCGTTTGGTCAATACGGTCGGAGAACGGTTGGCCAATTACGCGCCCGACGGTCTCGCGCCCGTCGAAGACGGGTTCGCGCCGGCTGAAATAAAACCGTTTATCAATTCTATCAATCGGTTGATTGGCAAATTGGCCGAATCGCAGGCCACTCAGCGCCGTTTCATTGCCAGCGCCGCGCACCAGCTCCGCACGCCGTTGGCAACTCTTCAGGTGCAGACCGAACGCGCCTTGCGCGAACCCGATCCCGTGCGGCACAGCGAGGCGTTGTCGCATGTGTTGGCAGCATTGAAACGATTGAGCCGCCTGACCAAGCAATTACTCGCTTTGGCCCGTTCAAACGCAAGCCCGCCCATGCACGAGATGGTCGATGTCGATCTGGCGGAATTGGTAAAAGATGAACTGGTGCGATGGGCGGACAAAGCGATCCATCTGGATATGGATTTAGGCTATGCCGGGCCGGAGTGTGGCGTCCATATTCGGGGTGATCCGCTCCTGCTGCGGGAATTGCTGGGGAATCTTGTGGATAACGCAATCCGGTATGGGCGGCCTGGCGGGCAAGTCACCGTGAGTCTGGCCGCCGCGCCGGTGACATTGACGGTTGACGATGATGGCGCCGGCATCCCGCCGGATGAACGCGGTCTTGTGCTTGAGCCTTTCTATCGCTTGCGGGGCAGTGCAGGGGATGGGAGCGGGTTGGGGCTGGCGATAGCACGGGATATTGCGGCAAGGCATGGATTGAGCCTGACGATCCAAACTCCGCCCCAGGGCAACGGCACGCGGATTCAGGTCGAGCCGGACTTGCTGCCGAATGGTCGAAGACAGGATACGGCGTTGATTCCGTGATCGTCTGTATTGGATGATTTCCCCGGCGGCGGATTTTGCCGCTTTTCCCCTGGCAAGGTTCTTGCAGTCCTGTTGGCAGGAACGTTTTTTTTCGGGGAAACATCATGGCAGGCTTGCTCAATATCGGGTTGTCGGGCGTCAACGCCGCAATGGGGCAACTGATTACCACCAGCCACAACATCGCCAACGCGGACACGCCTGGTTTTCACCGGCAGCGCGTCATCCAGAGCACGCTGCCGCCGTATTTTTCCGGCGTGGGTTTCTTCGGGACAGGCACGCAGATGGCGGCGGTGACCCGCGCTTACGACCAGTTTCTTGAAGGTCAGGTGTTGAGCGCAGACACGCGCAAATCCGAGTATGCGACTTATGCCGCACAAATTCGGCAGATTGACAATATGCTCGCTGATCCCACCGTCGGGCTCTCTGCGGCGATGGACGCTTTTTTTGCCGAGATGCGCGAAATTGCCGCTGGTCCGACGAATTTGGCGGCGCGGCAGTCGTTGTTATCTACCGCGCAGGCACTGGTGGGGCGTTTCCACACGCTGGATGAACATCTGACCGGAATCCGCGAAGGCGTGGAGTACGACATTCGCGCAACCGTCGATCAGATCAATACGCTGGCCAACAGCATTGCCGAACTCAACCTGCGCATCGTGGTAGCGCAGTCGGCAAGTTCCGGCAAACCGGCCAATGATTTGCTGGATCAACGCTGGCAGTTGGTGAATGAACTTAACAAGCTGGTTCAGGTGACGGCAAAGGAACAGGACGACGGCACATTGTCCGTCTTCATCGGTTCCGGTCAAAGCCTGGTGATGGGCAATCAGGCTACCGTGCTGGGAACGGTACAGGATAAAAACGACCCGCAACGCTACGGCGTGGCAATCATTCCGCGCAACGGCAGCCCAATCGTGATTCCCGAGCGCCTGATAAACGGTGGCAAACTCGGGGGGTTGCTCGAATTCCGGCGCGAATCGCTCGACACTGCGCAAAACCGGATCGGGATGATCGCGGTATCGCTTGCTGCCGCTTTCAATAACCAGCAAAAGCTCGGCGTCGATCTGGGCGGGGTGCCGGGGCTGGATTTCTTCAAAGTGCCTGACCCGCGTATCGTGCCCGGTGGCGGCGCCGTAGTGAGTTTCGATTTCGATATCGATCCTTTCGCCGACGATATTCAGAATCTCGGTTTCTTGACCGATTCGGACTACGAGCTGAAATTCGACGGCGCGAATTACGTCATCACCAATTTGAGCACCAGGGTCAGCAAGACCCTGACCGCCCCTGTGGATAGTTTTGAAGGATTGAGGATCGACCTCACCGGTTCCTCGCTCACCGCAGGGCAGACCGCGCTCATCCAGCCCACGCGCTATGCGGCGCGCGACATCGCGATGGCGCTCAACGACCCGCGCCAGATTGCCGCAGGTTGCCCGGTCATCGGCAATGTGCCGACCACCAACAGCGGAACCGGCAGCATATCGGGCGTCGTGATGGGCAATGTGGGGGACGGCACAATTCCATCGGGTTGGGGAGCTGTGCTGGTGTTCAATTCGCCAAACACGCTCTCGTTGGACCCTGTGCTCACTACGCCGGGTTTTACGTTGACGCCAACGACCTTCAACCCGGTGACACAATCCTCGGGAGCGCAATATACCCTGACGGGGCCGGGCGGTCTCGCGTTCACATTCACTCTTTCCGGCATACCCTCGGACGGCGATACCTTCACCCTGCAAGCCACGGAGGCGGGCGTTGCCGACAATCGCAACGCCAACCTGCTCGTCGCGTTGCAAACCGCCAAGCTGTTGTTCAACGGCGCCTCGGGCGCGCCGACGGCCACGATTGACGGCGCCTATTCGCAACTGGTCAACAAGGTTGGCAACAAGACCCACGAAATGCAGGTCAACGAACTCACCCAGACGGCGCTTTATGCGCAGGCGTGCGAGGCGCGCGACTCGCTTTCCGCCGTCAATCTCGATGAAGAAGCCGCCAACCTGGTCCGTTATCAACATGCGTATCAAGCGTCCGGCCAGGTGATGTCCGTCGCGCAACGCCTGTTTGACGAAATCATTTCCATCATGCGTTAAGTCAAGTCAGGAAAAGGAGACGATCATGCGCGTCAGCACCAACATGATCTACGACAAGGGAGTTGGTACGATCCAGCAATTGTGGGCGAATCTTCTGCATGCCCAGCAGGAAGTCGCCACAGGCCGCCGGGTGCTCACTCCGGCGGACGACCCTGTTGCGGCCTCGCGTGCGCTGGACGTGACCAAGTCGCGCACCATCAATGCGCAATACAAGCTGAATCTGGATACTTCCACCGACAATCTCAAACTGGTGGAAAACAAGCTCATGGGCGTGGGTGACATCCTGCAATACATACGCCAGAACGCGGTAAACGCGGGCGATGGCATCCTCACCCAAAGGGAACTCGACTTCTTCGCTATCGACATGCGTGGCCAGTTCGACGCGATGCTTGCGCTGGCCAACACAAAGGATGTTTCCGGCAACTTCCTGTTCTCCGGCTACCGGGCGGATGTCCAGCCGTTTCAGGGGGCTTACGGAAACGTTCATTACGAAGGGGATCAGGGTACACGCACCATCCAGGTTTCCTCCTCGCGCTTCATGCCGGTGAGCCTGCCGGGCTCCGACATTTTCGACAATACGCGGCCAATGGATGGGGCGATCAACATTTTCCCGGGGAGTGGCAACAGCGCCGGGGCAACTGTCACCGTCAGTTTCAATCCAAGCCCTCCGGCAGCGACCGATACCGGGCGACGTTATGAAGTGTCTTACAACGGTACGGGTTATGATGTTTACGAGTACATCCCCGGCGGCGGTAAAGTGCAGCTCGATCCTTTTGTCATTGGTACCGGCCCCGCCTTCACTTTCAACGGCATCGACCTGGACGCCAGCGCCCTCACCAATCCGGGCGAATCGACCGAAATTTTCATCGCTTCCAGGAACATCTTCGACAATCTCGCCATCTTCATCGACACCCTGGAAAATCCGGGGTCGAGCGGGGTCATCAGCGGAGTCAAATTTGCCCTCCAAAATATCGACCATGCGCTCGACGCCACACTGAGGGTACGTGCCCAGATCGGCTCCCAGCTGGTCGAACTCGAACAGTTGAACAGCCTCAATACCGACATGGACATCCAGTACGCCGACACGCTCAACCGCCTGGAAGGTTGCGACTATGCCGAAGCCATTACGCGGCTTACCCGGCAGCAAACCAATCTCGAAGCCTCGCAAATGTCGTTCATGCGGGTCAGCGGACTATCGCTCTTCAACTTCCTGCGATAAAAAATCGGAGAGGGTGAAGCCATGAGGCACATCGTTCGGTTCAGTATGCTCTTGTTTCCCTTTGCGCTTGCCGCATGCAGCGGGTTTGGCAATACCGTCAAAGAATCTTCCGGCCCTGCGGCGGGAACCGTGGGCGGCGTATGGATGGCGCAACGACTTGGCTATCTCAAACCGGAGTACCTTGCCGGCAGTCTCATCGCTTACGCCATTTATGATCCCTTCGCCCCTACCTGGGAAATCCAGGTCACGGAATTCGATGGTGGTTTTTGCCGCATCGACCTCAATATGAAACGACTCGCCTCCGGCGGCGACGGCGAGGCTCGCCAGACCTTTCTCCGTGCCGTTCGCTCGCTCGTGGCAAAAGGCGGCTACACCGGTTTTGATGAACTGCGCTACGAGGAAGGCATCGACTCAACCCGGCCTTTCGCCCATCGCGTTGCCAGCGGAGAGATTCGGCTCGTAAACACGAACCCGCGCAATTCTCCCCAATCAATCATGGGAAACAGATAGGCTATATATATAATCAATTTCAGGCGTGCGAGAGTTGTCAACAACCAGTACAGTTGTTTTATCGTCTGCGTAGACAGTGACTTCTACGTACTTGTCCATACGCGAAAAACTTACCTTTCTGGGCGAAAAAATTTTCCCGAGTTCTGGTTTTTCAGTGTAGATATATTGCAATATTTGCTCATCGCTCAATCCTTCCGATAATGGTGGATATTCAACAACGGCTTGTATTGCAACGGATAATTTTCCAGTTGCAGGCGCAAGTTCTTTTGCCTGCTTTGCATAAGCAGAGCCAATTGATTCTTGCGTCGTGGATGATGCAATTCCAGTTTCCTGCGACCATAAAGTTTGGCATGATTGGTTTCTACAGCATCCTGTTAGCAGCGAGATGGAAGAGAAAATCACGACCAGCAAAATAAATCTGCGGAAATGAGTTGATTTCATGTCCATTGCCAAACCTCCTCCGGCTTGAAAGTGTCAAACTACGTTAGTTTTATCCCAGAAAATGAACGTATCGGTTTGGGCTACTTTCCCGGTATCCAGGTTGCCGTTAGGTAAAGAGAATGGCTGTGGCGATTCCTTATGCAATGCAGCCGCAAGTTTACCCCAATATGTTGCCGTGTTGTTGACAGCCATTTCAAAGATTACGGGGAAATCAGCTTTTTCGCCAAAGGGAGTAGTCAGGCCAGAGACATAAGACATGTCTACAGCATTATGATCCTTGGGGAGTGAAAGGCCATACTTCAATAAAAGGTGAGATAATATCGGAATCCGGCATCCCTCTTCAGCGCCTTTATCAATCATTTCACAGAACCATCTAAACCAGGTTCCCGGTCGAGGCGGTTTAGTTGGAATATAGCCAAAGGTATAATCAACATCATCAGGAGTGGGTTTCACGGCTAAAGCACAATGCTTCCAAAGTTTTGAAATTTTGCGGTGCAATTTGCTATCTTTGGGTCCATTGGTACATGATTTCAGACCCGCGCCTTTGAGGTAATCAGATGATGCCGCATCCATTCCGAGAGTTTTGAAAAACATATAAGCATCCTGTTGCAATTCACAGAAACGATGTTCATTTTTGTTTTCCGCATACTCTCCAACTCTGAGTTTAACAATAGGATGAATCGTCAAATCCGTAACAAGATGTGCCGTGTACCCAAAAAGCCAGGCAATAGCAACTTGAGTATCCTTATTGGTGTAATCCTCGTTTCTCAACCGCGTGATTGCTTCCCGGACGAAGTCGCCGGTTCGCCAATAATGCATCACATTGCTCCAGCCATTGGCTTCTGTATCGAAGCTTGCCAAATAAAAATAGGGAGTATCAGGACTGACGGCGCCAAGGTCGACAAAGTTTGCATACATCTGGAGCGCAAATTTGATTTCGGGAGTCAGCCCCGGTATGGCGGACAGCCGGTCATAATCGGCGTAGATGTCGCGCACTACCGCGAGATGTGTGAATATCCCTGCCATGATTGCCTCCATCATTAGAGCGAGAGCGATTTTTGTTTGATCCCGTACAGCATGAAACGGAGCGGAGAGAACTTTTCCGATTCCCGCCTTCGCGGGAACCCGGAAATGCATCCATTCTAAACCAAAACCGCTCCAGTACCCGTGTTGCCCACGCTTTTGCGGTGGTGGCGATGAAAAAACGGCTGTGCGCTGTAAGCTGTTGATAACAAAGGCACTTGATGCCGAAGGTATCTGATGGGTACAATGCCCTGGTGCCCAGAAGAGGACTCGAACCTCCACGCCTCGCGGCACTAGTACCTGAAACTAGCGCGTCTACCAATTCCGCCATCTGGGCAAGAGGCGCGGATTATACGGACAAAAAGAAAAAAGTCAATGATTGGGAAAACAGGAAAAACCCGCATGGAATTGAGCAAGGTTCGCTCGGCTGATCCTTTTTTCGAGCGTGAAAAGCAAAACTACGGTTCGCCGCTGCCCAGCCGCGAGTACATCGTGCAAATCCTGGAGCGCGAGGGTGCGCCGATGGGACTGGACGCGCTGGCGCGGGCGCTCGATATTCAGGCCGAGGAGCGTGAATTTTTCGAACGCCGCCTGCATGCGATGTTGCGCGAGGGTCAGGTGATCCTCAATCGGCGCGATGCCTGGTTGCTGCCGGACAAGGCGGATTTGATCCGGGGTCGGGTACAGGGACATCCTGACGGTTTTGGTTTTTTGCTGCGCGATGACAAGGGCGAGGATATTTTTCTCGGGCCAAAGGCCATGCGCGAGGTGCTCCACGGCGACCGCGTGATCGTGCGTCTGGCCGGGATGGATCGGCGGGGGCGGCCCGAAGGCAAGATCGTGAAAGTGCTGGAACGCGCCAACGCGCACATCGTCGGGCGCGTGTTCGATGAGCACGGCATCCGGGTGGTCGCGCCGGAAGACAAGCGCCTGGCACAGGACATCCTTGTTGCGCCCGGTGGCAAGCGGGCCGCGCCGGGGCAGGTGGTGACGGTGGAACTGATCGGGCAGCCTTCGCGTGCGGCCCGGCCTGTGGGACGCATCGTGGAGGTGCTGGGGAACTATGCCGATCCGGGCATGGAGATCGAAATCGCCCTGCGCAAGCATGAGCTGCCATTCGAGTTCTCACCTGAAGCCCGCGCGTGTACGCGCAAGTTGCCGGATGCGGTACGCAGGAAAGACCGTGCCGGGCGCGAAGACATTACCGGTTTGCCCTTGGTGACGATCGACAGTGAGACGGCGCGTGATTTCGACGATGCCGTTTTTTGTGAGCGCGATGGAAAGGGCTGGCGTCTGGTGGTGGCAATTGCCGATGTTTCTCACTATGTGGAATCGGGGAATGCGCTGGACAACGATGCCCGTGCGCGGGGCAACTCGGTCTACTTCCCCCGCCGCGTCATTCCCATGCTGCCGGAAAAACTCTCCAATGGGTTGTGTTCGCTCAATCCGCAGGTGGAACGCCTGTGCATGGTGGCCGATATGAGCGTGGGCGCGCGCGGGGAGATTACGGCATACCGTTTTTATCCGGCGGTGATGTTTTCCCACGCGCGTTTGACTTACAACCTGGTCGCGGCGGCGCTCTATGAGAAGGATGCCGACGCTGTTTCCTCGCTTGCCCATCTGCTCCCGCATCTCCAGGAACTCGACCGGCTGTTCCGTGCGTTGCTGAAGGCTCGTGCCCGGCGCGGGGCCATCGACTTCGAGACCACGGAAACGCGCATGGAGTTTGACGAGGCGGGCAAAATCGCGCGTATCGTGCCCGAAGTGCGCAACGACGCGTATCGGCTGATCGAAGAGTGCATGCTTGCGGCCAATGTGTGTGCCTCGGATTTTTTGCGTGGCAACGGGCATCCGACCCTGTACCGCGTCCATGAAGGGCCATTGCCGAAGAACCTCGTAAAACTGCGCGCGTTTCTCGCCGAGTTCGGGTTGGCGTTGGGCGGGGCCGATGAGCCGGTGGCCGGGGATTACGCGGCGTTGCTCGAAAAAACGCGCTTACGCCCGGATGCGCAGTTGTTACAAACGGTCATGCTGCGTTCGTTACGTCAGGCCATCTATAGCCCGGACAACGTGGGCCATTTCGGCCTGGCGTATGACTCTTACACCCATTTCACTTCGCCGATCCGGCGTTATCCCGATTTGCTGGTACATCGCGCCATCAAGGCAGCGTTGGCGGGCAAGCGGTATTGTCCCGGCGATTGGGAAGAAATCGGCCTGGCCTGTTCCTTGACCGAGCGCCGTGCCGATGAAGCGACGCGCGATGTGGAGGACTGGCTCAAGTGCTATTACATGCGGGATCGTATCGGCGAGACGTTTTCCGGCAGCGTGTCGGCTGTTGTGCCTTTCGGCCTGTTCGTGGCGCTCGACGATGTTTTTGTCGAAGGGCTGGTGCATGTCTCCGATCTTGGCAACGATTATTTTCACTTTGACGAGGCCCGTCATGAATTGATGGGCGAGCGTACCCGTGTGCGCTATCGTCTCTCCGACCGTGTGCAGGTGCAGTTGATCCGCGCCGACCTGGAAACCAGCAAGATAGATTTTCGCCTGCTGGGTAGCGAGGCGCGGCCCTCTGAGCGCAAGGGCAAGACTGAGCGCGGGCGGGGCCGGGCTCCGGCAGGAGGGGAAGGCAAAAGACACAAAAAAAACGAAAGCGGGAAAAAGATCGGGGGGAAACGCCGTGGCTGAAACGGGTCGTCTGATCTATGGCTTTCACGCCGTGTCGGGGCGGTTGCGGCGTGATCCTGAGTCTGTATTCGAGCTTTATGTTTCCGGCCAGCGCCACGATGTGCGTGCGCGTGAAGTGCATGGGCTTGCCGAACAACTCGGTGTGAAAATGACCCACGTCGATAATGAGCGCCTTGACGCCATGGTGGGTACCCGCCGTCATCAGGGAGTGCTCGCCCGTGTCGATGCCCGCCAGCGCATCATCGTCCTTGACGACGTGCTGGAATCGCTCTCATCGCTCCCCGAACCGGCTCTTTTGCTGGTGCTCGATGGCGTGCAGGACCCGCACAACCTCGGTGCCTGCCTGCGTGTCGCGGACGCGGCTGGCGCACATGCCGTGATTGCGCCAAAGGATCGCGCGGCCAGCCTCAACGCCACGGCAATCAAGGTGGCCAGCGGCGCGGCCGATGCTATTCCTTACATTACTGTGACGAATCTCGCGCGGGCGATGGAACAAATGAAAAAGGCCGGTATCTGGATTGTGGGCGCGGCAGGGGAGGCTGAAAACAGCCTGTTCGAGATCGACCAGAAAAGGCCGATTGCCTGGGCGCTTGGCGCCGAGGGCGATGGTTTGCGTCGGCTGACGCGGGCGACATGTGACGAGCTGGCCCGCATTCCGATGCGCGGAAGCGTAGAAAGCCTCAATGTTTCAGTGGCAAGCGGTATTTGTTTATTTGAGACTTTTCGTCAACGCAATATTTATGTAAAATAAAGAGAACTACATACTTGTTTGCTTCCCATGATTTTCTGCTTCCTCCTGCGCAGAGACGGTTTAACTCCTTCCCCCGTAAGCGGGGGAAGGAGTCAGATATGTGATTTCCAAAATAAACGGATGTAAAAAGAAGTAGAAGTATTATCCAATAAAGAGTAGATTCATTTGCCATGAATAGACAGTTTTCCTGTTATGGCATGTTGTTTTTTTCAAGATTGCCCCGGTTTGTGGAAAATCTATGCTAAAAACATTTAGCCAGTATTTTTCGCTGCACGTATTACAGCGGATCGGTCTTGATTTGCTGTTGCTCGTAGTGGCCGTCATTGCTTCCGCCGTGATCTGGGCGGATAACCACGGGGCCGAGTTAAAGGGTCTTCTTCCGTCGGCGCTTGGTTTTGCGGCAGTGATGATTATTACCAATTTTGCTTTCGGTCTGTACCAGCCGGTTGATGAAGACAGCCCGCGCGCCGCATTCGCCCGGTTCGTGCTGTCCGCGTTGTTTTGCCTGCCGGTGGCTTTCGGCATGATGTTGCTTCTGCCTTGGCAGGGTTTTGCTTCGTTGGCGATGCGTCTCCAGGTGTTTGTGCTGGTATTGGTCGTGCTGCTGGTGCGGATGCTGATTAACCGCAGCCAGGCATCTTCGCTTTTTGCTCCCAGGATACTGATTGTCGGCACGGGAAAGGAAGCGTTGGAAGCCGAGCGCATCCTGCTGCGTCCTGAGCAGGGAAAGGTGGGTGTGCAGGGTTTTTTCCCCATTGGCGACGACGGTGAACAGATCATCGAAGAACAGGCCGTCGAAGCCGAGAAGATCCTTTCCGGCAGCAACCTGACCGATGTGGTCAAGAGGCTGAACATCGACATCATCATCGTGGCCATTCGAGAACTCCGGGGCAGGGCGCTACCGTTGCGTGATCTGCTCGATTGCAAGCTCGCCGGTGTGCGAATCCTTGATTGGCCCTCGTTTCACGAACGGGTGCGCCGTCAGGTGCGGCTTGATTCCCTGCGCGCGAGCTGGCTGATTTTTGGCGAAGGTTTCCAGCAACCTCTGTCGCGCCTGTTCTTCAAGCGCGTATTTGATCTGGTGATTTCTTTTCCATTGCTCGTTCTGGCTTCGCCGGTGATGATTCTGGTCGCGTTCATGATCGTGTTTGAAGATCACGGGCCGATATTCTACCGCCAGGAGCGGGTGGGGCAGGGCGGCCAGGTTTTCAAGATCATCCGGTTCCGCTGCATGCGTGTCGATGATGTCGGCGCCGATGCCGGCCGCTCGGGCAATACCGCCGCCGGGGAGACGTTTTCGAGGATCGGGCAGATCATCCATGGACTGCGTATCGACAGGCTGCCGCAATTGTTCAATGTACTCAAGGGTGACATGAGCCTGGTTGGCCCGCACCCGGAGCGGCCTTCCTTTGTGGATACTCTGGCGCGCGAAATGCCGTTTTATGGCGTGCGCCACTGTGTCAAGCCGGGCATGACCGGTTGGGCCAGGGTGCAATACCGAAATGATGATGATTCAGTATCCGGCGCAATCCAGAAATTGCAATACGAACTTTATTACGTCAAGAATCACTCACTGGTGCTCGATATGCTCGTATTGCTTGAAACCGTGCATGTGGTATTGATGGGCAAGCGCGCGCGATGAGCCTGGCCGATTTCACGGTTTGGGGTTATGCGCTGACCACGCTTGTTTATGGCGGGTTTGCGCTGTATCTGTATGCGGCTTGGCGGGGAGCGGCGATAGGCGGCTGTTTGTTGCTGTCCGTGTGCTTGTCCGGTGCCTGGGCGCTGGGTTGCCTTTGGTATACCAGACACCCCTCGGTGATGACCTTCCTGTGGTCTTCCGTTCTGGATATTTTGCGTGTCGGGGGTTGGTTCGCGTTTCTGCTGATTTTGCTGCGCCCTTTGCTTGGTGGTGTCTGGAGACGGTTTCTGGTCGTCGTGATTGCGGTGTTGGCGGTACAGCTCGTCGGAACCCTCTCCATCGCCACGGTACTGATGCCGGACGAGTTGGCGCTCAAGCTGATTCGCGGTAGTTCGCTGGCTGGTGCGATATTGGGGCTGGTGCTGATCGAACAACTCTATCTCGGCGTCCCCCTGGATGTGCGCCGGACGATCAAGCCCCTGTGCGTGGGGTTGGGCGCGGTATTCATGTTTGAGCTCTATCTGTTTGCCGATGCTTTTCTCTTCGGGCCAAGCCCCATCATCATGGCCGTGCGCGGCCCGGTTCATCTCCTGATCGTTCCGTTGGTGGCGATTTCTGGCGCACGCAACCCGTCCTGGTCCTTGCACATGTCCCTGTCGCGCACGGCGGTTTTTCATTCCACGGCGCTGGGTTTGTCCGGGCTTTATCTGCTCGCGGTTTCCGGTGTCGGTTTTTATGTGCGCAGTTTCGGCGGAGAGTGGGGGCAAGCCCTGCAAACGGTGCTGCTGTTCGCGGCACTGTTGCTGCTGGCGGTGCTCATGTCGTCCTCGGCTCAACGGGCCAGGTTGCGGGTTTTCATCAACAAACATCTATTTCCGTACCGCTACGATTACCGTGCCGAATGGCTGCGTTTCACCCGTTCGCTGTCTTCGGCGACCGGTCAATCAAACCTCGGGCAATCGGTCATCACCGCGCTGGCCAATCTGGTAGAAAGTCCCTGTGGCGCGCTGTGGCTGCGGGGCAGCGCAGGAGAAAGCACCGATTACACGGTCCATGCAAAAGTCAACCTGCCCGCGCAGGCGGAAGCGACGGAACCGATGAATAGCTCGTTGATAAGCTTCATGCGCAAACGGGAATGGATCGTCAATCTGGAAGAATATCGGCGAAATCCGGCGAATTATCCCGGCCTGGTGCTGCCGGATTGGCTGGCGTCGCGCTTTCCGGATGCCTGGTTGCTGATTCCGCTCATCGGTGGGGCAGGGTTGATGGGGTTCGTCCTGCTTTCGACTCCCCGGACACGTTTTGAAATTGACTGGGAAGTGCTCGACCTGCTCAAGACCGCCCAGCATCAGGCAGCCAGTGATCTGGAAAGAATGCTTGCCGCCGAGGATTTGCTGGAAGCGCGCAAGTTCGAGTCTTTCAACCGTATGACGGCTTTTGTCGTCCACGACCTGAAAAATCTCGTGGCCCAGTTGTCGCTGATGCTGCGCAACGCCGAGCGCCACAAAAACAATCCTGAATTTCAGGCCGACATGCTTGAAACCGTGGCGCATGTTGAATCCAAGATGCGTGGGTTGATGATTCAATTGCAGGAAAAGCGTTCGATCGACCCGCCCCGTGTGCTCAATCTGGTGAAAAATCTGGAAAGCGTCCATCATGCCAAGCGAGAGCAACGTCCCGGGATAGAACTCGACATACCGCCAGGTTGCGATACGCTCATGGTGCTGGCTCATCCTGAACGATTGGAGCGCGTGATAGGTCATATCGTGCAAAATGCCATCGAGGCGACACCCGAGAATGGCATGGTGCGTATTTCAGCGGATATCTCCGTTTCGGAACGGGTGCGTGTCGTGGTCACGGACACTGGTTGCGGCATGACGGAGGACTTCATCCGCGAACACCTTTCGCGGCCGTTTCAAACGACCAAGTCGAGCGGCATGGGAATCGGGGTCTTTGAAACCCGCCAATACATCCGCGAGTTGGGAGGGGATGTGTTTTACGAGAGCAAAAAAAGCGTGGGTACGCGAGTAACCATCGAGTTGCCTCTGCATACGAGGCTGGATTCGGAACACGGAGAAAAATCGGGTAGCGAGCATGACTGACAAGCAAAGAACCCTGTTGATCGTCGAGGATGATCCGGCCCTGCAAAAACAGATGCGTTGGGCATTTGATGGTTTCGAGACCATTGTGGCGGAGGATCGGGAGAGCGCGGTCGCGCAGATGCGCCGCTTTGAACCTGCGGTCGTGACAATGGATCTGGGGTTGCCGCCGCGCCCGGACGATGTGAGTGAGGGTTTCGCGCTCTTGGGCGAAATCCTGGCGCTGGCTCCCGAGACCAAGATCGTCGTTCTCACCGGGCAGCACGACCGCGAGAACGCGGTGCGTGCCGTTGGCATGGGAGCTTACGACTTTTTCAGCAAGCCTTTCGAACCGGAACTGCTGACGCTGACCATCGAGCGCGCTTTCCGCCTTTACGATTTGCAGGCTGAAAACAGAAGGCTGCAAGAATCACGGGCGGATTCGGTGGTGGGATTCATCACGCGCGATGCGAACATGCAGAAGATTTGCCGTACCATCGAGCGGGTCGCCTTGGCTTCTGTCACCGTGGCCTTGCTTGGTGATAGCGGTACCGGCAAGGAAGTGCTGGCGCGCGGCCTGCATCAACTGTCACCACGGGCGGCGGAACGGTTCGTTGCCATCAACTGCGCGGCGATTCCCGAAAACCTGCTCGAAAGCGAACTGTTCGGCTACGAGAAAGGCGCTTTCACCGGCGCGTCCCGCCAGACGCTCGGCAAGATCGAAACTGCGCACAAGGGGACGCTTTTCCTGGACGAAATCGGTGACCTGCCGATGCCCCTTCAGGCCAAATTGCTGCGGTTCCTGCAGGAAAGGGTGATCGAGCGTCTCGGTGGACGCCAGGAAATTCCGGTGGATGTGCGGGTCGTCTGCGCGACCCACCGCGACCTCAAGGCTCAGATACAAGCCGGGCTATTCCGCGAAGACCTGTATTACCGTCTGGCAGAGATCGTCGTCACGATTCCGCCCCTGCGTGACCGTGACGGTGATGCCGTCCTGCTTGCTCATCACTTTGTGCGGCAGTTTGCGCAAGAAAACGGGCGCGGCGCAATTCAACTCGGCGAAGATGCCATTGCCGCGATTGAAGCCTATTCCTGGCCGGGCAACGTGCGAGAGCTGGAAAATTGCCTCAAACGCGCCGTCATCATGGCCGATGGCAACCGCATCACAGCGGAAGACCTCGGCCTGGATACGGGCGATGACGACGACGAAGCCCTCGAATACCTGAACCTGCGCCAGGTGCGGGAAGTCGCCGAACGTCAGGCCGTGGTGCGGGTACTGGCGCGTACCAACGGCAACGTTGCCCGTGCGGCGGAAGTGCTCGGTGTCAGCCGCCCGTCGCTCTATGACCTCATGAGCCGGTTCGGGCTGAAGAATGACAAATGAATTATCCTGCGTAACAGGGACGAAAGATTCTTCGCCCCTGTTCTTCCGGGAGTATCGGATCGAGGTTTGACCCTGTCCCGCGTGGTACAATAATCCATTTCGCCGCCAGCGGTTGGGCCGCTATTACCGCGCATGACACAGTTCGCCAGGGAAACCCTCCCCATCAGCCTTGAAGAGGAAATGCGCCACGCCTATCTCGATTACGCGATGAGCGTGATCGTCGGGCGGGCGCTGCCGGATGCGCGCGATGGCCTCAAACCTGTGCACCGTCGCGTGTTGTTTGCGATGCACGAGCTATCGAACGACTGGAACCGCGCTTACAAGAAATCCGCGCGCATCGTCGGCGACGTGATCGGTAAATACCATCCGCATGGCGACACGGCCGTCTATGACACCATCGTTCGCATGGCGCAGACTTTTTCCCTGCGCTACATGCTCGTCGATGGGCAAGGCAACTTCGGGTCGGTCGACGGCGACAGCCCGGCGGCGATGCGCTACACCGAAATCCGCATGGCCCGCATCGGCCACGAAATGCTCACCGACATCGACAAGGAAACGGTAGATTTCGGCCCCAACTACGATGGCTCGGAAAAAGAGCCGCTGGTGCTTCCCGCGCGTATCCCCAATCTGCTCATCAACGGCTCGGCGGGGATCGCGGTGGGCATGGCGACCAACATTCCCCCGCACAACCTTGGCGAAATCATCGACGCCTGCCTCAAGCTGCTCGACGAGCCGGAGACCGGTATCGATACCCTCATCGGGATCGTCAAATCCCCTGATTTTCCCACCGGCGGGCTGATCTACGGCCTGGCGGGCGCACACGAAGGCTATCGCACCGGACGCGGCAAGGTGACGATGCGCGCGCGCACCCATTTCGAGCCGATCGGCAACGGTGACAGGCAGGCGATCATCGTTGATGAACTGCCCTATCAGGTCAATAAAAAGACCCTGCAGGAAAAAATCGCCGAGTTGGTCAACGAAAAACGCATCGAGAGCATCGCCCACATTCAGGACGAATCCGACAAATCCGGCATGCGCCTGGTCATCGAACTCAAGCGCGGCGAAATGCCCGAAGTGGCGCTGAACAAACTCTTCAAGCACACGCAGTTGCAAGATACCTTTGGCATGAACATGGTAGCCTTGGTCGACGGCAAGCCGAAACTCCTCAACCTCAAAGAGTTGCTGGTGTGCTTTCTCGAACACCGGCGCGAGGTCGTCACCCGGCGCACCGTGTTCGAACTGCGCAAAGCACGCGAACGCGGCCATGTGCTCGAAGGGCTGGCCGTGGCGCTGTCCAATGTCGATGAGATCATCGCGCTCATCAAGGCCGCCCCGACACCGGCCGATGCCAGGCGCGAACTGATGGCGCGCACATGGCGCTCAAAGCTCGTCGAAGAGATGCTTGCCCGCGCGATGGCCGACAGTTTCCGTCCCGAAAATCTGCCCGCCGAATTTGGCCTTTCCGCGCAAAGCTACCGTCTCTCGGAAGTGCAGGCGCAAGCGATTCTCGAACTGCGCCTGCAACGGCTCACCGGGCTGGAGCGAGACAAAATTGTCAGCGAATACCGTGAAGTCATCGATCTCATCACGGACCTGCTCGACATCCTCGCCCGTCCTGAGCGCATCACCAGAATCATCGTGGACGAATTGACCGCGATAAAAAACCAGTTTGATGACCCGCGCCGCTCCGAAGTCGTAATCGATACCTCCGAGATCAACCTCGAAGACCTTATCGCCCCCGAGGACATGGTGGTGACGCTCTCGCACGCGGGCTACTTCAAACGCCAGCCACTCGCCGATTACCGCGCCCAGCGGCGCGGCGGGCGCGGCAAACAGGCCACCGCGATGAAAGAAGAGGATTTCATCGACCGGCTCTTCGTCGCCAACACCCACGACACCATGCTTTGCTTCTCCAACCGGGGACGCTGCTACTGGCTGCGGGTGTTCGATGTGCCCGAAGGCACGCGCAACGCGCGCGGCAAGCCCATCGTCAATCTTTTCCCGCTTCTCGAAGGCGAAAAAATTACCGCCGTGCTGCCGGTCAAAACCTTCGACGAAGAACACTTCGTCTTCATGGCCACCAGTGCGGGCACGGTCAAGAAAACCGCGCTCGCGGCCTTTGCCAACCCGCGCAAGGCCGGAATCATCGCCGTCAGCCTCGATGAAGGCGACTCCCTGATCGGCGTGGCGATTACCGACGGCAACTGCGACGTGATGCTTTTCTCCGACGCAGGCAAAGCCGTGCGGTTTGCCGAAACCGACGTGCGCCCGATGGGGCGCGACGCGCGCGGTGTGCGTGGTATGTCGCTGGAAGACAGTCAGCGCGTCATTGCCATGCTGGTGGCCCGCGACGAAATCCATTCTGTGCTCACCGCCACCGAAAACGGCTACGGCAAGCGCACGCCGGTATCCGAATACACTCGCCACGGGCGCGGGACCAAGGGCATGATCGCCATTCAGACTTCTGAGCGTAACGGTGCGCTCGTGGGCGCGGCGCTGGTCGAGCCGAAAGATGAAGTCATGCTTATCTCCACCACTGGCGTGCTGATCCGTACCCGTGTCGAGAGCATCCGCGAAATGGGCCGATCCACCCAGGGCGTGACCCTCATCAACATCGACGAAGGCTCCGCGCTTGCCAGCATCGAAATCGTGGCCGAATCGGATGTCGATATCGATGCTGGTGCCGCTTCCGTCGATGGCAACGAGGACACGACGGGGAAAGATGAAAACCCTCCGGCGGAGGACGGCGGCGCAGGAGCAACCGAAGAGTGACCCACGCCTGGAACTTCAGCGCCGGCCCGGCGGCGCTCCCGCTTGAAGTACTGCGGCAAGCCCAAGAAGAATTTCTCGATTGGCATGGCATCGGCGCGAGCATCATGGAGGTGAGCCATCGCGGCAAAGCTTTCATGGGCGTTATCGAAGCCGCCGAAGCCGACGTGCGTGAACTGCTGGCGGTTCCCGACAACTACCGGGTGCTCTTTCTGCAAGGCGGGGCAAGCCTGCAATTCGCGCAAGTGCCGCTGAACCTCTCGGTTGGCAAAAGCTCCGATCACCTCGTCACCGGCTCCTGGTCGAAAAAGGCGCACAAGGAAGCCTCCCGGCTCGGTGCGGCAAGGCTCGTCGCCACCACGAGAGAAGAAGACGGCAGGTTCACGCGCCTGCCCGACATCGAGCGCCTTGTGTTCGACAAAAACGCCGCCTACGCCCACTTCTGCACCAATGAAACCATTCACGGCGTCGAAGTGCCCGAAAAAGCCGAAGCGTGCCTTTTTGAAGTCCTTGCGCGGACGGCATCGGACGTACCCCTCGTTGCCGACATGAGTTCAAACATCCTTTCCCGCCCGCTGGACGTTCGTCGTTACGGCCTGATCTACGCGGGCGCGCAAAAAAACATCGGCCCATCGGGCGTCACCCTCGTCATCGTGCGCGACGACCTGCTGGACCGCGCCGGGGAAAACGTTTCCGCGCAACTCAGCTACCGCAAACAGGCCGACAACGGCTCCATGCTCAACACCCCGCCGACCTTCGCCATCCACATGGCCGGACTCGTATTCAAGTGGCTGAAAGCGCAGGGCGGGCTGGAAGCCATCGCCGCCGTCAACCGGGAAAAAGCGCGGCGCCTCTATGAAGCCATCGACGAAAGCGGCGGCTTCTACCGCAACACGGTCAACGCCGCATGCCGCTCCGTCATGAACATCCCTTTCAATCTGCCCACGCCGGAACTGGAAGCGCAATTCGTCAAGGAGTCTGAGGCGGCGGGTTTCATCGGCCTGAAAGGCCACAAATCCGTGGGCGGCATCCGCGCCTCGCTCTACAACGCCGTATCGTTGGAGGCGGTTGAGGCGTTGGTGGGGTTTATGGAGGGGTTTGCGGTGGGGCGGAGTTGAGGGGGACTCTTACGGGCTTTACAACGTTTCGCCATGCCGCCGGGCAATGAGAGTAAGCGGCGGACTAACTCTTGGAGGGAATCAGTATGAAAAAATGGCTTATTTTGGCGTTACCTGCGGTATTTGTCGCGCTCACCATGAGCGGGTGCGGGGGCGGCACGCAGTTTAAGGTTAATGACGCCCCGGATGCTGCGTCCGCGCCCAACGAAAGGCTGGAACGCGATCAGGCGATCTATATCGCCGTGCCGCAGGACGGCGCGTATAAGAAAAAAGTGTACGAAGGTTCCGGCATGCAGGCGGCTTCCGCGCTGCATGGGGGGCTTGCGCAATTCGCCTCGCCTATCACTGTCGGAGACCAATACGAGGATCAGGCGACGGCTTTGCAAAGCGCCAAAGCCAAGAAGGCCAGGTATGTTTTTGTTCCGGTCATTACCAATTGGGTGCATCGCATAGCAGCGTTGTCCGGTCGCGCAAGCGGCGTCAGCATGACGGTTTCGGTCTTTGATCTGACGCGGGAAAGCGGTAGCCAGCTTGTCGTTCAAAAAAATCTGCGTGTAAAGGGACGCAATTCGCTTGCAGCCCAGCGCCCTGAAGAGCTTTTGAAGATGCTGTGCTTCCAGTTTGCGGAAGAGATTTATTTAGGCAAAAAAGCGCAGGAAGAATCCGCAGACCAGTAAATTGGGATAAAACCCACAAAATGAAACGGGGGCTTTCGGCCCCCGTTTCATTTCTTTCTCACAGGAGAATATCCGCGATTCACCCCAAACGGCGGCGCTTCGCAACCGTACCCACGATGCCAAGCCCTGCCAGCAGCATGGCCCAGGTTTCGGGTTCGGGGATGCTCGAGGCGGTGATCGGCGTCTGGGTGAGGCTCACCGTGCCCGCTCTGTCGAAGGTGAAGCCGGCGACGAAGGCTTGTGGGTTGAGCGGGTCCAGCATGTTGGCGGGATCGATGCCTTCCAGCCAGAAGCCTCCCACGGCTGAAGCGAAAGTAAACATGCCGCCAACCGCGACATTACCAAGGAAGTTACCGCGCTCGCCGCTGGCTTCCAGCGCGTAGATCTGATAGCCGTCCGAATCAATGAGCGCGGTGGTGAACTGAGCCGATGTGATTAGCGGGCTGGTCGAATCGACCTGATAGATATAGCCGGTGGCTACATCTGGATCGACATAGACGCGCTGGTCCACCCCGACCTCGAAATAGTACCTGTAGCTGCCTGTCTCAGGATCGAAAGCACTCAGCAACGGCGTGCTCGGCGACCCGCCCGGGGAATCGGGACCAACACAACAAACAGCCACGGCATTGGCGTTGCTGGCGACAAGCGTGGCAAATGCTGCCGCGACGATCAATTTTATATGTGTCCGCATTAGAAAACTCCTTGGAAGAATGCAACCAGAAAGCAGGCGTTGCTCATGAGTACGGGAAAAGCCCGATTCATCCCTGACGGCGGCGCTTCGCAACCGCGCCCACGATGCCAAGCCCTGCCAGCAGCATGGCCCAGGTTTCGGGTTCGGGGACGGCGGGGAGGTTGTAGGCGAGGGTCATGCCTGTAATATAGTTGCTATAGGGACTGCCCCAGGAGTTACCCCATTCAGCATAAAGTCCAGAATTATAAGCAGGACCAAAAAAAGAAAGAAATTCGCCTGCGTAATAATAAAATTCCGCATATCCACTAGGCCAGTATTCAGGACTACATGCGTCGCAATTCAGATCCCAGGCCCCCCCTCGCAGGGAGTCAGCAAGCGATATGCTATAGTCCCCGGAGTAGTCGCTGTAATGAATAAAGGACTGCTCAAAGTCGAAAATGCCAACGCCGTCGAATGGAATCGTCGAGAGAGCGGTTGATAGCGTAGAACGTGCAACTTCGGGATCATTAGTGTGGATATAGCCCCCTGCCCAAGTTTCATGATAATACTCATCATAGGAGTTAGGAAATCCAGTTTCATCGAAAATTATATTGTGCCTCTCATATGCCTCCTCAAGTTCCTTTATATCATATATGGAGCGCCGTAGATCGTAAGAATAATACTTCTCATAATAATTCATCTCGTTATTGTATCCGGTAACGCCACTACCAACACGATATTGATATTGCACTGAGCCGGTACTGACATTGACATTGGATACATTGGAAATAAAGGGGATGCCCTTTTCCATTTCAAATATTTGACCCCATCCACTGCGGCGAAGTGACGCAAAATAACCACTGTCGTTCAGTCTGCTATCGTAAAATTCAAGCCGATCTCCATTCCAGACACCTTCAGCAAACACCGTCTCCGCAAACGCCGGAGCACTTGCCGCAACAGAAATCGCCAGCGCGGCGGCAGTAAAAAGCGGTTTCATTGTCCGGCTCCTTCAGTGGGTCAAGAGAGGTGACTTTCTACATTACATCACAGGCATATTGCATTGATGCAAATCAAGTATGCGAAAAATTGCCGCTAAATACCTCTTTTGGGTGACAAGCCGAAATGGACGTAGTTACGTTTGCTCCCCTTTTTTAGCGGCTAAAACTTGATCTTTCTTTTTATGTGAATTACAATGTAATTCACAGTTCAGAAGGAGAATCAATCGTGGCCGCAAACCAACTCGTACAAGCGCGCATCGACAGCGCGACCAAGGAAGAAGCTGCATCCGTCCTGGCCGCGATAGGTCTTACCGTGTCTGACGCGGTACGGCTGCTGCTCACGAAGGTGGCGCAGGACAAGGCGCTGCCCTTTGAGCCGCTGATTCCGAATGCGACGACGATCCAGGCAATGAAGGACGCCCGTGCCGGACGTGTCACGAAGGCCGAGAACCTCGACGCGCTATTCCGTGATCTCAATGCGGACGCCTGATTACACTGCCCAATTCAAGCGCGACTATAAACGCGGGAAAAAGAGCCAGCATCGCGCCACGCTCGATGCCGACCTTCAAACCGTTTTGTCCGCGCTGCTGGCCGATCTCCCGCTGGAACCGCGCCACCGCGACCACGCGCTGACCGGCGACTGGAAGGATCACCGGGATTGTCACGTAAAACCCGACTTGGTACTGATCTACCAGAAGCCCGATGCCGACACGCTACGTTTGGTGCGCCTCGGCTCTCATTCCGAACTCAACCTCTGATCGGTGCAGGCTTGCGTTTCTTTGACGCGGAACAACCTCAAACAAGCCCGATTCATCCCTGACGGCGGCGCTTCGCAACCGCGCCCACAATACCAAGCCCTGCCAGCAGCATGGCCCAGGTTTTGGGTTCGGGGATGGGGTTATTGCGCACCTCGAAGACGTACCGTCCTCGTGCGTTGGAATTAAAACTTTTATTCGGCAGATTCGAGCCAACATTATTAACATAATGAAAACAGGATCTGAAACTATCACTTGAACAATCATAACCACCAGAAAATGGACTGCTAACAGTAACAGAACATGCCATGTCCCAACAAACTTCAAATAATTGGGGTAGGTAGTAATGATCGCTTGACCATTGAAGGGTGTCGTAGTCGTAATTGAAAATGACGTCGAAGTCGCCATCGGAACGCCCCGTATCCCCTGAACGGTCAACGAGAAGGAGTTGATAACTGTTCAATCCGCTCAATTTACTCCATTCTGGGGGGGCAATATCTATCCAGTTTACGCCAAAAGCATCGTGTCCATCATACTTTCCGTTTCCATAAGTTATTGTTCCGCTTCCGCCATAAAAACCATTAATGCTGAAATCGCTGATATCGGGATCATATGGATAATAATAATCGTATTCTTCGTCAAATACTATGAAACTCAGCTTATGCCCACTCCCCCTGGGCTCATCACTCCCCTCCTCATAGGATCCATAGGAAAAACCATTAGAAAAGAGCGATCCCCCAGCCGTATCGTGAGGTAAGTTGAAGGTACTGCCTCCGCCGATGAACGGTATAAAAACTTCCACAGGCTCCCACGGTGTATTTTCATCGAAGAATATAGTATGCGATCGGAACCCCGGCGAAATTGCTCCTGAAGCCGGAGCACTCCCCAAAAGAACGCCAACAGAAAGCGCCACGTCGGCAGCGGTAAAAAGTGGTTTCATCGTCCGGCCCCTTCAGTGGGTCAAGAGAGGTAGCTTTCTACATTACAGCAAAGGCATATTATATCTGATGCAGATCAAGTATGCGAAAAATTTACGCCAAATACATCTTTTGGGTGACAGCATGCTGTATGAGGAATGTTGGGGGCAGGCCAAGGCCATGAAGCCCGACAAGCTTGTATGTTTTTTTGCATTGAAAGGAGGGTCCCCCTCGGGTCTTTGCCAAAAATCCGTCGGTTTTTTTTACATGCCATATGTAACGCAATGGCTAGTAACAAAAAAATCAATTAGATATGGATCTGGCCCAGTTTTTGCTAATGCAGTATATCCCTTGTTTTTAGTGATAACCCTCAGGGAAAAAGGATTCGCCATGAAAAAAGGAATGATTCGCAAATTGTTTGCCGCCAGTGTTCTGGCCTGTGCGGCCTCGGCCTCGCAGGCTGCGGTTGTCGAGAATTGGGACTTTGCGCTCGTCATGAAGTGGGATACCAGCAAGACTGTTTTCGAGCAGAGCGAGTTTGCGCCCGGCACGTACAACATCACCAGTTGGTACCGTGATGGCATACACAGGACGGCTTGGCTGGACAGAGGGCAAACTGTCAATACTGTCACCGAGCTCAGTTGGGGTTCCAACCGTTCCGGTGCACGCCTTATTCATCCAGACCCTCTGTATGCGCGCAGCGGCCTCGTGGTCGAAAGACCCAATGTGACCGGGAACATCGCGACCTCCTTTGAGGGGCAGCCCCTCAACGTTACGAGCGCAAATATGTTCACGCACTACAGCGGCGAGATCTCGGGCACTTCCGATACCCTTGTCCGCGCCCAGCTGGATGTGTCGATTCAGTTGATGCTGCCCGGCTACAGCGACACGGTAGTGAACATCTCCAAGTCGTTCGACGTGCATTTCCTTGAAACGACAAACTACGGCCACACCGGCTGTTCGTATAGCTACAACTGCGACGACGATGTTTTCGCGGTCGTCTCCGGGATGGATCTCACAAGCGTGTTCACATACGGCGGGGTCCAATACACGCTCAACTACTTTGAGGGCACCGACGCTGTTAAGGAACTCTCTGCTCCCGCATGCCGGCTTATGGGCTTCGCGGCAGGGTCCTGCTACGGTTTTGCCACGCCGGAGCACACGAAAACCGACGTGATGTTCAACTTCACGATCACGGCGGCAGCGCCGGTGCCGGAGCCCGAAACCTACGCAATGCTGCTGGCGGGCCTGGGCATGGTCGGCATCGTGGTTCGCAGGCGCAAGATCCACAACTGAACGGACGAACGCCGCGCCGCGTCACAGGCGCGAAAAGCAGTCTGAACACCCGGGGCCTGGGTGGTTTCATCCAGGCCCCGGGTGTTTTTTTTATTCCCTGCCTGGAAAGCTCTGAACAATGGCGTTTCCGGGCGGACTCATCAGCAAAAAGTTTACGGCAATCGCAACTTCACCTCGTGAAGGCTATCATTCAAAATTTACAGGTTTGTGTCCTGTTTCTGCTTCCCGAGGTTCCCCATCATGATTTTCGACATTGACAACGAAACGCTTCCCCGCGAAGAACTCAAGACGCTGCAATTGCGCCGCCTTCAAGATATGGTGACGCGCTGTTACGAGACGGTGAAGTTCTACCGCGAAGCGATGGACGAGTTGGAAGTCAGGCCGCATCACATCCAGACGCTCGCAGATGTCAAACTGCTGCCGTTTACAAAAAAAGAGCAACTGCGCGACAATTATCCTTTTAGCATGTTCGCTGTCCCCCGCGATCAGGTCATTCGGCTGCATGCCTCCTCCGGCACTTCCGGCAAGCCCATAGTGGTCGGACATACGCGCCGAGATCTCCTCAATTGGGGCCAGATGGGCGCGCGCTGCCTTGCCGCCGCAGGCCTGCAGCCCGGAGACCGTCTGCATAACGCATATGGCTACGGTCTCTTCACCGGTGGCCTGGGGCTGCACGGCGGAGCCGAAACCCTCGGCATGACAGTCATCCCTGTTTCCGGCGGGCAAACCCAGAAACAGGTCATGCTCCTGCAAGACCTTGCCCCGGATGCCATGTGCTGCACCCCCTCCTACGCGCTCAACATCGTGGAAGAAGCCGAAAAACTGAGCATTGATGTCCGTAAACTGCCGCTGCGGGTCGGCCTTTTCGGCGCGGAGCCGTGGAGCGAGGAAATGCGCTACGAAATCGAATCGCGCATGGGCATCGACGCGCTCGATATTTACGGCCTCACCGAGCTCATGGGGCCAGGCGTCGGCATCGAATGCCTGGCGGGCAAGAAGGGGCTGCACATATGGGAAGACCATTTCCTCGTCGAGTGTGTCGATGTCGACACCGGGGAGCCGCTTCCTCCCGGAGAAAAGGGAGAGATCGTCATTACCTCGCTCACCAGGGAAGCCTTCCCGATGCTGCGTTTCCGCACCCGCGACATTTCGGTGCTTGATCCCGCGCCCTGCAAATGTGGTCGCACCCATATGCGCATAAATCGCGTCGCGGGCCGTTCCGACGACATGCTCATCATTCGCGGCGTCAACGTCTTCCCCACCCAGGTTGAAGCCATTCTGATGCGTACCGAAACGCTTTCTCCTTTCTACCAACTCGAAGTTTTCCGCCAGGGCCACCTCGATTCCCTGCGCATCAACGTCGAAGCCAGCCCGCCCCTGTACGCCAAGGGGCAGGATTACATGAATCGCGTCTCCTCCAAGGTGCAAAAAGACATCAAGGACTTCATCGGCATTTCCTGCGAGGTCAAAATCCACCCCACCGGCTCGGTCGAACGTTCAATGGGCAAAGCCGTCAGGGTCATTGACCACCGGAAGGAGAAGAAGTAGCGCAACAGGGGGTTGTTCAGGCATGGGCATCAGGATGGCTTGTCGGACTGCATGATGGACAAAGACAGACAAAAGCGCCGCTTGCAACAAAAAATACGGGAGCGCTCTCTGGCCTGGCGTGAAGTATTAAAAGCTTCCCGGCCGTTTCTGGCGTTGGTTTTACTTGGTTTTTTGCTCGCGTTCCTTTTTGTGAAACCTGCTCCCCCGATGAAACTCGTCATGAGTACCGGGCGGGAAGATGGGCTTTATCATGCCTTTGCCAGGCAATATCAGGACTTTTTTGCCAAAAATGGCATCACCCTCGAATTGAAACCTTCACAAGGATCGGGCGAGAATCTGCGCCGATTACGCGAGAAGGAAGTGGATATCGCTTTCGTGCAGGGTGGAATTGCGTCGAGCAGAAAACAGGAAGGCATGTTGTCGCTGGGCAGCGCATTTTACGAACCGCTCTGGGTATTCGTGCGCAGCGGCCAGATGCCGAAAAAACTGACCGAACTGGCAGGGCTCAGGGTCACGATCATTCAGGAAAGCGCCAGTTCCCGTGCCCTGGCCTATCGTCTTCTGGCAGCAAACGAGTTGGGTGAGCAAGACGTGCGCCTCATTCCGATAGATGAAATGGAAGCCGCCGGGGCCCTGCAACAGGGCAAGCTGGATGCGCTTTTTGTCATTACTGCACCGGAAGCGCCGATAGTGCAGGTGTTGCTGCGCTCGCCAACGGTGCGTCTGATGAGTTTTACGCAGGCGGAGGCTTACCATCGCCGCTTCCCTTCTCTGTTTCGTCTCACCATGCCCGAAGGCGTGGCCGATCTGGCGCGAAACTATCCGCCGCACGACACCGAGTTGCTCGCGGCGACTGCCAATCTGGTCATCCGCGAGGAGTTGCATCCTGCTCTGCAAACCTTGATGCTTTCCGCTATGCGTGAAATTCATGGTGGAAACGGTTTTTTCCAGACTCGTGGTGAATTCCCCGCTTACAAGGACAGCGATTTTCAGTTGTCTCCCTCTGCCGAGCGTTTTTATGCTTCAGGACCGCCTTTTATGCAACGTTACATGCCATTTTGGCTTGCGGTGCTGGCAGAGCGTTTTCTGATTCTCATCATTCCTGTTCTCACTCTGCTACTCCCCGTCATTCGGTTTGCGCCTGCAATTTATCACTGGCGGATTCATGCTCGTCTTTGCCGCATTTATGGCGAACTCAAGTTCCTGGAACAGGATTTAAATCAGGCCCAGGCTGAAGAAACGCGCCTTGAACTCATCAAACGCCTGGATGTTATCGAGGAAGCTGCCAACCGGATGCCGATTCCGTTACGTTTCACTGATTTGCTCTATACCCTGAAAGCGCATATCAATTTGGTACGAAAAAAGGCAAGCGGAAAAAATGGGGAAAAAATAGCGAAAGAATCTGGATTCCCGTCTTCGCGGGAATGACGGTTTCCGGGGGTAGTTTTTGTCCTTAGGAACGCGAAATGGAATGAGGTGTCGTTGCATGTATGTTGATACGGCGTTCCATATCGGAATGTTTCAACGGCAGATTACGCCGCTTCGCGGCTTATCCGCCCTAC
>JAISPJ010000088.1 GCA_031274995.1 Azoarcus sp. | reverse complement strand
CTGCCTGGGGATGCAACTTGCAGCGGTCGAGTTTGCCCGAAACGCAGCCGGGCTGTCCGGCGCGCACAGCACGGAACTCGATCCCGCGACACCTCACCCGGTGGTGGCGCTGATTACCGAATGGCTCGACCGCGAGGGCAGGGTAGAGTGCCGCGATGAACATTCCGGGCTTGGCGGCACGATGCGCCTGGGCGCACAGTGTTGCCCGATCCTGCCGGGTTCACTGGCGGCAAGCATTTATGGGCAGGAAGTCAACGAGCGGCACCGCCACCGTTACGAAGTCAATAATTTCTATGTGCCGAAGCTCGAAGCTGCCGGGCTGGTGATTTCGGCGCGCACGCCGAACGAAAATTTGCCCGAGATCATGGAGTTGCCGCGAGATTGGCACCCGTGGTTCTTTGGCGTGCAGTTCCACCCTGAATTTACGTCCAACCCACGCACCGGGCATCCGTTGTTCATCGCCTATGTGCAGGCCGCGCTGACGCATCGGGCGACGAAGGGAGCGTAAATGGCGATGAACCTTTGCGGTTTCGAAGTTGGCATCGATCGCCCGTTGTTTGTGATTGCAGGTCCCTGCGTGGCCGAATCCGCCCAGTTGTGCCTGGATGTGGCCGGACGGATGAAAGAAACCTGCGCTGCGCTCGGCATCCCGTACATTTTCAAGGCCTCTTACGATAAGGCGAACCGTAGTTCTGGAAAGAGCTTTCGCGGACACGGCATCGAAGCCGGCCTGAAAATCCTCGATGAAGTGCGCGCGCAGCTCGGCGTGCCGGTGCTTACGGATGTGCATACCGAGGCCGAAATTCCCGAAGCGGCGGCGGTGGCCGATGTGCTGCAAACCCCGGCGTTTCTTTGCAGGCAGACGGATTTCATCCATGCGGCAGCCGCTTGCGGCCAACCGGTCAATATCAAGAAAGGGCAATTTCTCGCGCCCGGCGACATGAAAAACGTCGTCGCCAAGGCGCGCGAGGCCAACGGCGGCGCAGACAACATCATGGTGTGCGAGCGCGGCGTGTCGTTTGGTTACAATAATCTCGTCTCCGACATGCGTTCGCTGGCGATCCTGCGCGAGACTGGCTGCCCGGTGGTATTCGATGCCACGCATTCGGTGCAGTTACCCGGCGGGCAGGGGACGGTTTCCGGCGGGCAGCGCGAGTTTGTGCCGGTGCTTGCGCGTGCGGCGGTGGCGGCAGGCATCGCGGGAATCTTCCTGGAAACGCATCCAGATCCCGAAAAGGCGCTTTCCGACGGGCCGAACAGTTGGCCGTTGGGCCAGATGCGGGCGTTGCTGGCGACACTGAAGGAATTGGACCAAGTGGCAAAATCCGCCGTGCTCCGGGAGCGGGCAGGCGAGTCTGGCGGGATCCATAAACCCAAACCCGAAACTCAACAGGAATCGACATGAGTGCAATCGTTGATGTGATCGCGCGTGAAATCCTCGACTCACGTGGCAACCCGACCGTTGAAGCCGATGTGCTGCTTGAATCCGGCGTCATGGGCCGCGCTGCCGTGCCTTCAGGGGCGTCGACCGGCTCGCGCGAGGCCATTGAACTGCGCGACGGCGATATGGGGCGATTTCTCGGAAAAGGGGTCTTGCAGGCAACCGAGAATGTGAACACCGAAATATCGGAGGCGATTGTCGGGCTGGATGCCGAGGAACAGACGTTTATCGACCGCACGATGATCGAACTCGATGGCACGGAAAACAAATCGCGCCTTGGCGCGAACGCCATCCTTGCCGTCTCGGTGGCGGTGGCGAAGGCGGCAGCCGAGGAAGCCGGGTTGCCGCTTTACCGTTATTTCGGCGGATCAAGCCCGATGGTCATGCCAGTTCCGATGATGAACGTCATCAACGGCGGTGAGCACGCCAACAACAGTCTCGACATCCAAGAGTGCATGATTATGCCGGTGGGGGCGAAGAACTTCCGCGAGGCTTTGCGTTGCGGGGCGGAGATTTTCCAGCACCTGAAAAAAATTGCGGACAAAAAAGGCTTTCCGACCACTGTGGGTGACGAAGGCGGTTTTGCGCCGGATGTTTCCGGTACAGAAGAAGCGTTGGATCTGATCCTCGAAGCAGTCGCCGCCGCAGGCTACGAGCCTGGCCGGGACGTGCTGCTGGCGCTCGACTGTGCTGCCTCCGAGTTCTACAGAAATGGCAAGTACGAGTTGAAGGGAGAAAAACTCAGCCTCGACGCGCGGGGGTTTACTGAGTACCTCGTCGGTCTGGCCGAAAAGTTTCCCATCGTTTCAATCGAGGACGGCATGGCCGAGGGGGACTGGGAGGGCTGGAAACTGCTCACCAACCGCCTGGGCGGAAAAGTTCAGCTTGTCGGCGACGACCTGTTCGTGACCAACACCCGGATGCTTGAGCAGGGCATTGCCAAGGGGGTAGCCAATTCGATCCTGGTCAAGATCAACCAGATCGGCACCTTGACAGAGACCTTTGCTGCGGTGGAAATGGCCAAGCTCGCCGGTTATACGGCGGTGATTTCGCACCGTTCGGGCGAGACGGAAGACAGCACCATCGCCGACATCGCCGTGGGGCTGCGTGCCATGCAAATCAAGACCGGCTCGCTGTCGCGTTCCGACCGCATTGCCAAGTACAATCAGCTATTGCGTATCGAAGAAGAACTCGGCGATTCAGCGAATTATCCGGGAAGGCGCGCGTTCTACAACCTGCGCTGAAGAGCGGGTCGGGCTGTATTGGCGGGGAACCTTGCTTTACCGCTGACATTTTTTGATCTCTTACCCGGATGTTTTCAGAATGCGTTGGCCCGTTCTTCTTCTCTTTTTGTTGGTAGTTGCGTTGCAATATCCGCTGTGGCTGGGTCGTGGCGGCTGGCTGCGCGTGTGGGAAATCGACATGAACCTGCAAAAACAACGCGCGCGCAACCAGAGCCTTGAGCAGCGCAACGCCCGGCTCGACGCCGAAGTGAGCGACCTCAAGTCCGGCACCGACGCAATCGAGGATCGGGCGCGCTATGATTTGGGGCTGGTGCGTCCCGGAGAGATTTTCGTGCAAGTTCCGCCGAAGGTGGAGATGCCACGAAAGCCGGAAAATAACAAGAAGCCCGTGGCAGCCGTGAAAGGGGCGGTAAGCGGGAAGTAGTCTTGTTCATGTCGGGTGAGACTCAAAGTACCGGCACATCAACCGCAGTTCCCGCACGGGTTACAATGCCATCCCGCCTTCATTCAATAAGGTTTGCGCCGTGACCAGTATCACCCTGGCCCTTTCCAAAGGGCGCATTTTCGAGGAAACCCTGCCGCTGCTTGCCGCTGCGGGCATCGTTCCCGCCGAAAACCCCGAGTGTTCGCGCAAGCTCATCATCGGCACCAACTTGGACGATGTACGGCTGGTGATTGTGCGCGCTGCCGATACGCCCACTTATGTGCAATATGGCGCTGCCGACCTCGGCATCGCCGGCAAGGATGTTCTGTTGGAGCATGGCGGCGCGGGGCTGTACCAGCAACTCGACCTCAATATCGCACGCTGCCGTTTGTGCGTGGCAACCCGCAAGGGTTTCGATTACGCGACTGCGGTGCGGCCTGGCGGGCGTATCCGTGTGGCGACCAAGTACATCAATACGGCCAAGGCGCATTTCGCCAGCAAGGGTATGTACGTGGACCTGATAAAACTCTATGGCTCGATGGAACTTGCGCCGCTCGTGGGGTTGTCCGATGCCATCGTCGATCTGGTGTCCACAGGCGGTACGTTGCGTGCCAATGGTCTCGAAGAGGTTGAAGAAATCATGCCGATCAGTTCAAGGTTGATCGTTAATCAGGCGGCGCTCAAACTCAAGCGCGACCTTATCAAGCCCTTGCTCGATGTTTTTCAGCGAACGGCAACCGGAATATGAACATGAGCCAGACAGCTATCCGCCGACTCGATGCCCGCGCCCCTGGTTTTTCCGTGACCCTCGATAAGCTGCTCGCTTTCGAGCCTTCTGCCGATGAGCATATCAACCATGTCGTGACCGAAATCCTGCGCACGGTGCGCGAAAGGGGAGACGCGGCGGTGCTCGAATACACACGCCGTTTCGACGGACTCGATGCACTGTCGACGGCGGCGCTGGAAGTTCCCAAAAGCGGACTGAGGGCGGCGCTCGACGCTCTGGACAAGCCGCAGCGCGAGGCGCTGGAACTGGCTGCCGAACGGATACGTCTCTACCATGAGCGCCAGCGGGGCGAATCCTGGACGTATACCGAGGCCGATGGCACGGTATTGGGGCAGAAAGTGGTCCCGCTCGACCGCGTGGGGCTCTACGTGCCGGGCGGGCGGGCGGCTTATCCGAGTTCGGTGCTGATGAACGCAATTCCCGCCAAAGTCGCGGGGGTCGGCGAGCTTGTCATGACCGCGCCGGCCCCGATGGGCGAAAAGAATCCACTCGTGCTGGCGGCAGCGGCAATTACGGGTGTTGATCGCGTGTTTACCGTGGGCGGCGCGCAAGCCATTGCGGCGCTTGCCTATGGCACAGAAGTCATTCCCCGCGTCGACAAGATCGTCGGTCCTGGCAACGCCTTCGTGGCGGAAGCCAAGCGGCGGGTGTTCGGGACAGTGGGTATCGACATGGTGGCCGGACCGTCCGAAGTGCTAATCATTTCCGACGGCAGCGGCCATGCCGATTGGGTGGCAATGGATTTGTTCGCCCAGGCCGAGCATGATGATCTGGCGCAATCCATCCTGCTCTGTACGGATCCCGCTTTCATTGACGCCGTGCATGCGGCGATTGACCGCCTGTTGCCGGAGATGCCGCGTGCCGAGACGATCACCCGTTCACTCACGGGCCGTGGCGCACTGATTTACGTGGAAAGTCTTGAGCAAGCCTGCGAGATTGCCAACTACATTGCTCCTGAGCACCTTGAGCTTGCGCTTGACCAGGCGGAATGCTGGGTCGAGAAAATCCATCACGCCGGGGCCATTTTTGTGGGGCATTGGGCGGTTGAGGCGCTGGGCGACTACTGCGCAGGCCCGAATCATGTTTTGCCGACGATGCGCAGCGCACGGTTTTCGTCGCCGTTGGGAGTCTATGATTTCCAGAAAAGGTCCAGCATCGTGCAAATTTCGCGGAACGGGGCGCAAAAACTCGCCCATGTCGCTGCCATCCTGGCCGACGGCGAAGGTTTGCAGGCTCATGCCAAGTCAGCGCGGATGCGGCTTTGCGGGTTGTGAACTATTGCCGGGTTTCCGCGCGAAACGCTGAATAAGCCCCACGAACGGGCGTTTTTTCGCGGCTGGCATGGAAGCGCCCGGAGCCACAATCGGCAAACTGCTGCGTTTTCCGCGCCGCGCGTTTCCAGGATTGAATCATGGCAAGGATTATCTGTGTGATCGGCAACAAAGGCGGCACAGGCAAGACCACGCTCTCCCACATGCTGTGCCAGGGGCTTGGCTTGCTTGGATACCGTGCCGCCTGCGTGCTGACTGACATTTCCCGCGAGCCGCTTTCTCCCAATGGCCGCCGCTATATTACCGCCGATGCCCGCAATGGGGATGCCTTGGCCAAGGTCATCCACAAACTGCGAACGCTCGATGAATGGATCGGCGTTGTCGATGGCGCGGGAAACCGGACTGACATGGATCATAAGCTCTACGAGCTGGCCGACATTGTGCTGTTGCCGTTCAGGGATTCGCACGAAGATATTCGCGCTGTCGTCCGTGATCTCGACCTTTTCCCCCGTGCCTACGGCGTGCCCTCGCAATGGCCGAGCAATGCCTGGCAGCGCGAGGCTGCTGACAGGAACGTTTTGCAGTTGATGTGCGATTTCCGTGACCGCCTCCTCAAGCCGGTGATCGCGTTGTCTTCATCCAAACTGCTGTTGCACAAAAAAATACCGGAGAATCTGCCCAGCCCGCTCCTCCGGGCTTGCCGTGCCCTTGGGCGCGAGGTGCTGGACATCCTCGAAATTGACAACAGTAACGAGGAAGAGAGCGCGGATTGCCACATCGAGCGCTTGCCGGTTGCCGAAACGCCGATGCGCCTGCGCCACGTGTAAGCATGGGGGATGAACATGCATCGAGCGCAATCCCCGCCATATTTATGGCGGGGTGACTCAATTCTTTTCCCGTGAGCGAATGCGTGCGTGCCTACATCATCCAGTTCAGTTAAGATGGCGAGGTATGTAACCCGAGGGAGGAGGGAGATTATGGCAACAGATAACATGGTTCACGACCCGCTGGAATTCGTACGCAATATGTGGGGTCGGATGGGGTTTACGCTACCGGGCATGGTGACGCCGACGCTCGACGTTGGTGAGCTTGAAAAGCGCATCGGCGACATGCGGGCGGTCGAAGGCTGGTTGAAGATGAATCTCAGCATGTTGCAAATGGCTATTCAGGGGCTTGACATGCAGCGTGCCGCCATTGCGGCGGTACATGCCATGAGTCAGCCTATGCAGCTATCTCAGCCTGCACAGTGCGGCGGGCAGACGGCAGGGGGAAAGTGTGAAGAAGCAGCCCCTGCCGGGAACAACCCGTTCCTGTGGCCATGGACCATAATGAACAGCGCGGCGGAAGCGGAAAAAAAGAAGGCGCCCGCAGCCAGTGCGCCGGTAGCGGCCAGCGATGCGAAAACCCACGCAAAGCGCAAGGTTGCGAACAGCGACAAGTAGTACGGATTGACCGCAGCCCCGCCATCGGACTGCCCCGCCTTTTCGGGCAGGCAGTTCTGGGTACATTTGCATGGCGGGAGGTTCGCGGCTCGAAGAACGTCCCGACACCCGGTGTTTCTCCGGGTGCCGGGACGTTTTGTTTCTCGTCGCCGCAACCGAAAACCCTGCCTTTTCGGCCTGCAGCCCGGGAATTTGCCATCACCGTCATGTAGTGCAAGCCGCTACCGACATGGTGACGATAACACGCTAAAATACAAAAGTTTTACTCACTCGCACCCCTTTCAGGAGCCAGCCCGTCATGCCTAATCGTCCGTTCAAGATACTTGGCGTCCAGCAAATTGCCATCGGGGGCGAGAACAAACAGAAACTGCGTACCTTGTGGGTCGATATGTTCGGACTCGATGTAACTGGCAATTTTGTATCCGAACGCGAAAACGTGGACGAAGACATCTGTGCGATGGGCAGTGGAGCATTCAAGGTCGAAGTCGACCTGATGCAGCCTGTCGACCCCGAAAAAAAACCCGCTGTCCATACCACACCGCTGAACCACGTCGGTCTGTGGGTCGACGACCTGCCGCGTGCGGTCGAATGGCTCACTGCCCAAGGCGTGCGTTTCGCTCCCGGCGGCATCCGAAAGGGTGCGGCAGGTTACGACATCATATTTCTGCACCCGAAGGGCAACGAAGAATTTCCCATTGGCGCGGAAGGAGTCTTGATTGAACTCGTCCAGGCTCCATCTGAAGTCATTGAAGCCTTTTCACGCCTGAGTCCATAAAGAAAAGTGTACCTTCACCGTTTTTCCGCAAAATCATCCATCAGGAGTTAATTCCCTATGAGCGTTGCTACGGAACAAGTCGTCCTTGAATATTCACATCCCGACCCCGAAGAAATCGCCAACACTTACGCTGAGGTTGCCCATCGGGCTTCGCACCTGATTAGCGAACACATTCAGCGGCAACTCCAGAAAGGCATCCAGCCACTGTCTGACGAATTGGGCATCGCCCAGGCATTCATGGACATGATGTCCCGCCTGTTGTCCAACCCCTACAAACTTGTGCAAGCGCAGATGAGCCTGGTGTGGGATTACTTCACCCTGTGGCAGAAATCCATGCTGCGCCTTGCAGGCATGCATCCTGCGCCGGTAGCCGTTCCCTCGCGCAGCGATAAACGCTTCCGTGATGAAGAATGGAAAGAGCACTTCATGTTTGACTTCGTCAAACAGTCCTATCTCATTACCGCCCGCCATATCCACGAAATCGTCAACAGTGTCGAAGGGCTGGATATGCAGACGGCCAGGAAAGTTGATTTTTACACCCGCCAATATATCGACGCGCTTTCACCTTCCAATTTTGCCCTCACCAATCCTGAAGTCTTTCGGGAAACCGTGCGCAGCAACGGGCAGAATCTCATCAAGGGGCTGAACAACCTCCTCCGCGACATCGAGGACGGCAACGGCAGCTTGCGCGTGCGCATGACGGACACCTCGGCCTTTGAACTGGGCAGGAACGTTGCCACCACGCCGGGGAAAGTCGTTTTCCAGACCGACATGATGCAACTGATCCAGTACCAGCCCACGACAGACAAGGTGTTCAAGCGTCCGGTGCTCGTTGTGCCCCCCTGGATCAACAAGTTCTACATCCTCGACCTGCGCGAGAAAAATTCCTTCATCAAATGGCTTGTCGATCAGGGGCAAACCGTATTTGTCATTTCCTGGGTCAATCCGGATGAACATCTGGCGGAAAAAACATTTGCCTCCTATATGGAAGAGGGCCTTTTTGCCGCAATCGACGCCATTGAGAAGCAGACCGGGGAAAAGGAAGTCAACGCCATCGGGTATTGCCTTGGCGGCACGCTGCTTGCCATCGCGCTGGCGTATCTCGCGGGAAAAAAGCGAAAACGCATCGCCTCGGCAACCTTCCTCACTACGCTCACCGATTTTTCCGAGCCGGGCGAATTGTCCGTATTCATCGACGAAGGCCAGGTCAACAATCTCGAAAGGAAAATGTTTAAACGCGGCTTCCTTGAAGGTTCCGAGATGGCGGGAACTTTCAATGCGCTGCGCGCCAACGATCTCGTCTGGTCATTCGTCGTCAACAATTACCTGATGGGCAAGGACCCGTTCCCGTTCGACCTGTTGTTCTGGAACTCCGACTCCACCCGCCTTCCCGCGAAGATGCACAGCTTTTACCTGCGCAAGATGTACATGGAAAACAAGCTTGTCGAGCCGGGTGGCATTGAGATTGACGGTGTGCCGCTCGACCTTGGCAAGATCGATGTGCCGTGTTTCTTTATTTCCACCATTGAAGACCACATTGCCCCGTGGAAGAGCACCTACATGGGCGCGGTCCGCTTCAATGCGCCGGTGCGTTTCGTGCTGGGCGGTTCCGGCCACATTGCCGGCATAGTCAATCCGCCCGCCGCCAACAAGTACGGCCACTGGATCAACCCCGCCGCCAAACTTGCTCCTACTGCGGACGAATGGTTCTCCGGGGCTGTGCAGCACGAAGGATCGTGGTGGGTCAATTGGCAGGAGTGGGTTGCGGGGTACAACGGCGACAAACAAGTCGGCGCACGCGATCCGGCCACAGGGGCGTTGAAGGTATTGGAGGACGCTCCCGGCTCTTACGTCAAAAACCGGCTGTAATGGGTGATGCCCCTTCTCTCGCAGGTGGGAGAAGGGGCAGCCGGATCAGCGTTTCGGCAAAAGTATCTGCGCTTCGCCGACGGTGACTTCGGCGTCGGCAACCGTGCAAACGGTGGAGAGAGTCACGCGGCGCTTTTCGGGTTCGAGAGCCGTGACGGTAGCGCGGGTGACGACGGTGTCGCCGATGCGCACCGGAGCCTTGAATTTTACCGACTGCGAGAGATAAATCGCGCCGGGGCCGGGCAGCTTGGTGCCGAGCACGGTCGAGATGTAGGAGACCGAAAGCATACCGTGGGCGATACGGCCCTTGAACATGGTGCTGGCGGCAAATTCCTGGTCGACGTGTACGGGGTTGGTGTCACCGGAAACTCCGGCAAACGCCAGAATGTCGGCTTCTGAAACAGTGCGGGCGATGGAAGCGCTCTGGCCTACTTTCAGGTCTTCGAAGTTGTAAAGATAGACTTCGGAAAAATCTCGCGGCATGTCGATGCTCCTTTTGTGGTGGTTTTTCCGGCACGGTGCCGGAAAGGCTGAAAGCAGCATAAAGCATAACGCATCAATAAACCAAAAGGCGACCCTTGCGGTGTGCGCAAACATTGAGGCTGCACCCGTTTCAGTGCTGAGGTCGGTCGGAGAAAATGGAGTCCGACGGATCGTGTAATGTAATGGTCGATCCCCAAGAGCAACCTGCTAGCCCTGGGACGGACGGACGAGTTCGGACAAAGGCCAGCGCGGGCGCACACGGATCGCCGGATCGGCAAGCGGACGTTCCCCGCGCATCAACCGTTGCGCTGCCGCGAACGCGATCATCACGCCATTATCGGTACACAACTCCGGGGCCGGGTAATGCACGCGCGCCCCAAGCATGACAGCGGCATCATCCAGCCCGGCGCGCAAGGCGCGGTTGGCACCTACCCCGCCGGCCACCACCAGAGTGCGCATCTTCCCGCGTTCCAGCGCGGCCATTGCCTTGGCCGTCAGCACGTCAACCACGGCCTGCTGGAAATCAGCCGCCAGGCCAGCCTGAAATTCCGGGCGCCAATCCGGTGACGACACCACATTAAGCACCGCCGTTTTCAAGCCGCTAAAACTGAAATCCAGATCACCGGAATGCAACATCGGACGCGGCAACCTGAACCGTCCAACCTTGCCACGCGCAGCGAGCGCAGCCAGTTGCGGCCCACCCGGATAGCCGAGAGCGAGAATTTTGGCCGTCTTGTCGAACGCCTCCCCGGCTGCATCGTCGAGCGTCTCCCCAAGCAGTTCGTAATCGCCCACATCGGCAACCCGCATCAACTGGGTATGCCCGCCCGACACCAGAAGCGCGACGAACGGAAATGCAGGGGGATCATCGGAGAGCAACGGCGAAAGAAGATGGCCTTCGAGATGATGCACGGGCAAGGCCGCAATCCCGGCGGCCATCGCCATCGCCTCGGCCACGCTCGCCCCGACCAGCAGCGCCCCGGCCAGCCCCGGCCCGGCGGTGTAGGCAATTGCGTCAAGATCGGACACATCCAACCCGGCTTCGCGCAAGGTCTGGCGGATAAGAACCGGCAACAGCCGGATATGGTCGCGCGAAGCCAGCTCAGGAACGACCCCCCCGTATACAGCGTGGAGATCGGCCTGCGTATGCAGCGTTTGCGCGAGCACACCGCGCCGGGCCTCGAAGACAGCGACCCCGGTTTCATCGCACGAAGACTCGATTCCCAACACTTTCATGGCTGACGATTCCGCCCCTTCACCCCAAGCGACTGATTCTACCTGCTGCGGGGATATTCCCCCATACAAAGGCCTTGCTACCCCTCCCGAATCAGCATATAATTATGGTTTTATCTCTAATAGAACCCCAAGGAAACAGGCAATGCCGGGAATTCGCGTCAAGGAAAATGAGCCGTTTGAAGTCGCCATTCGCCGCTTCAAGCGCGCCATTGAAAAAACGGGGGTGCTCACCGAACTGCGCGCGCGCGAGTTCTATGAAAAACCGACTGCCGAGCGCAAGCGCAAACTCGCTGCCGCAGTCAAACGCAATCACAAGCGTCTGCGCAGCCAGATGCTGCCGCCCAAACTGTACTGAATTCGCTCCTTTCGCCCGATTTCAGGCGGCATTCCGATGAATACCGGTCGCCCGCAACCGGACAACGCCGGGTGAGAATCCTCCGGGGCTTCCCCCGGCGCAATGCTTTTGGCGACCGATGAACCTTCCACAGTCCTTTATCCAGGATTTGCTTGCCAGGGTCGATATCGTCGATGTCATCGAGCGCTACTTGCCGCTCAAGAAGGGCGGAGCCAATTATTTCGCCTGCTGCCCCTTCCACTCCGAAAAATCCGCTTCCTTCTCGGTCAGCCCGTCCAAGCAGTTCTACCATTGCTTCGGCTGTGGCGCGCACGGCAGCGCCATCGGTTTTCTCATGCAGTACAGCGGGCTGACTTACATTGAAGCCATCCGGGAACTCGCACAGGAAGCCGGAATACAAGTTCCCGCCGACAGACGCAACACCAGACAGCAGGACGACAGCCGCGACCATCTCGTCGAGATCATGACCGCCGCAGCGAAGTTCTACCGCGGGGCGCTCGAACATTCACAGGCCGCTGGAGCCTATCTGCGCAAACGCGGCCTGTCATCCGACATTGCCGCACGCTTCGGCATCGGTTTCGCTCCCGACGCACAAACCTCGCTGCAACAGGTCTTTCCAAATTACCGGGACAAACTCCTCGCCACTGCTGGACTGGTCATCGACAACGACCAGGGACGACGCTACGACCGCTTCCGAAACCGGATCATGTTCCCGATACACGACCGTCGGGGGCGCATCATCGCCTTCGGTGGACGGATACTCGACAGCGGCGAACCCAAATACCTGAATTCGCCCGAAACCCCCCTCTTCGAGAAGGGGCGCGAACTTTACGGCTTTTCCCTTGCGCAGAAAGCGATTCGCGCCGCCGGTTTCGCCCTGGTGGTCGAAGGCTACATGGATGTCGCCGCACTGGCCCAGTTTGGCATGGAAAACGCTGTCGCCACACTCGGAACCGCGACAACCCCGCACCACATCCAAACCCTGCTGCGCCAGACCAGCCGTGTCGTGTTCTGCTTCGACGGCGACGCCGCCGGGCGGCTCGCCGCCTGGCGGGCGCTCGAAAACGCGCTCGCCGCGCTACGCGACGACGTTACCCTCGCCTTTTTGTTCCTGCCCACAGGGCACGACCCCGACACCTTCATCCGCGAAAAAGGGCTGGATGCCATGCTTGATGCCGCCGCGCACGCTACCCCGCTTGCCACCTTCCTGCTCGATACCCTCAGGCAGCGTTGCGACACCGCGAGCGCCGAAGGCCGTGCCAAACTGGTATTTGACGCCAAGCCACTCATCGCCCGCATTCCAGAAGCTGCCGCAATCCTGCGCCTTCAGATGGCAAAAACCATCGCCAGCGCAAGTCGGCTGACCCAGAACGAGACCGAACTGGCTCTCGGCATCCAGCCCACGCCACGCGCGGATGCCCGCCATGCCGCCAAGGCGCCAAACACCGCCTACGGCTCGCGGAAACCTCCTGTCACACGCCGATCACCGCCCTCACCTGCTTCCACCTTATTACGGCTCGTTCTACAGCACCCGACACTGGCCGCGAGACTGCCGGTTAGCCTGATCCCGGACGATACCGACGAAGGGCGCGTCCTGATCGCAATCATCGACCTCACCGAATCGGGCGAGTCCGTTATCAGCCTCGGCGCACTGAGCGAGCGTTTTCGCGGCACACCCCACGGGGAGACGCTGGAGCGAATCGCCCCCGGCTTGAACGACACCGAGTTCGAGCCCTCAGCCGTCGAACCCCTGTTCGAAGATACCTTGCTCAAACTTCAAGCCGGTATTATTACCAAGGAGATTGCCGAACTTGAGGAACAAGCGCGGACAGGCACACTCTCACCAACCGAACGCCGCCGCCTCGCCGATCTCCTGAAAGAAAAAGCATGTTGTTCTGGCTTTACTAGAACTACTAACTTATATTAAAATCGTCCGTTTCAGTTCTTAGCGTATCGAGGAGTGTCATGGCCCGCGAAAAAGCCAAGGATGCCCGCAAGACCAGTTCCCCCAAGGAGCGCAGCACCAGGACAAAAGATAATAAAAACAAAGACAGATCCATCCTGGCCGCACAAAGCCCCGAAGCAGCACAGATCGACGCCGAAGCGCGCCGCACACAGCTCAAGACACTGATTTCACTCGGTAAAGAGCGCGGCTACCTTACGTATGCCGAAATCAGTGACCACCTGCCCGATGATGTTGCCGACGCCGAACGGATCGAAGACATCATCACCACCTTCAATAGCTTGGGCATCCAGGTCTATGATGCCGCGCCTGCGACGGACGATCTTCTCATGACCGATGGCGTAGCCAGCCCGGTCGATGAAGACGTTGCCGAAGAAGAAGCTGAACAGGCGCTTTCCACGGTCGATTCCGAATTCGGACGCACAACCGACCCCGTGCGCATGTACATGCGTGAAATGGGCACGGTCGAACTCCTCACCCGCGAAGGTGAAATCGAGATTGCCAAGCGCATCGAAGAAGGTTTAAAGCACATGGTGCAGGCCATTTCCGCCTGCCCGACCACTATTACCGAAATGCTGGAAACCGCTGATAAAATCGCCCGCGATGAGATGCGGATCGACGAAATCATCGACGCGGTCATCGACCCCGCCACCATTGCAGAAGCAGAAGCGGAAGTCGAAGCAGAGGTGGAAATGCCTGAAGAAGGCGAAGAAGAATCAGGAGCGGGATCAGTCGTCTCTGCCGGAGAAACCGAAAAAGTCCTGTCGGGAGCCAAAGGTGGCGAAGACGCAAGCGGGAGCGGCGAAGAAGAAAGCGAAGACGAAAACGGGGATGGCGAAGCCGATGAAGACAGCGAAGCCGCCGCCACCGCAGCATCCCTCGCCCAACTCAAGTCCGACGCTCTCCTGCGCTTTGAAGTCATCCGCGAACACTACAAGAAAATGATGCGCGTGCTCGCCAAGAGCGGCTCGCAAAGCAAAACCTATCTCAAACACCAACGCGCCATCTCCGACGAGCTACTTAGCATCCGTTTCACCGCCAAGTCCATCGAACGGCTGTGCGACTCCGTGCGCCAGATGGTTGACCGCGTGCGCGCCCACGAGCGCCAGATTCTCAACCTCTGCGTCGAGCGCGCCCACATGCCGCGCCAGCACTTCATAAAGACCTTTCCCGGCCACGAAACCGACCTCGGCTGGCTGCCCGGCGAAATTGCCCTGAGCAAGTCCTACTCCCTGGCGTTGAGCCGCATCCATCCCGCCATCTTCGAAGAACAGCAAAAGCTCATCGAAATGCAGGAAAAGGTCGGTATTCCTCTCAAAGAACTCAAGGACATCAACCGTCAAATGTCCACGGGCGAAGCCAAGATGCGCCGCGCCAAACGCGAAATGACCGAAGCCAACTTGCGGCTCGTCATCTCCATTGCCAAGAAATACACCAACCGTGGCCTGCAATTCCTCGATCTCATCCAGGAAGGCAACATCGGCCTGATGAAAGCCGTGGACAAATTCGAATACCGTCGCGGCTACAAGTTTTCCACCTACGCTACCTGGTGGATTCGCCAAGCCATCACCCGCTCCATTGCCGACCAGGCGCGTACCATCCGCATCCCCGTGCACATGATCGAAACCATCAACAAGATGAATCGCATCAGCCGGCAAATCCTCCAGGAAACCGGACAAGAACCCGACCCGGCCACGCTGGACGAGCGCATGGAGATACCCGAGGAGAAAATCCGCAAGATCATGAAAATCTCCAAGGAACCGATCTCGATGGAAACCCCCATCGGCGACGACGACGATTCCCACCTTGGCGATTTCATCGAAGACACCGCAACGCTCGCCCCGGCGGAGGCGGCCACTTACGCCGGATTACGTGACGCTACCGCCGAAGTGCTCGATTCGCTTACCGCACGTGAAGCCAAGGTACTGCGCATGCGTTTCGGCATTGAAATGAACACTGACCACACGCTCGAAGAAGTCGGCAAACAATTCGATGTCACCCGCGAGCGCATCCGGCAGATCGAAGCCAAAGCGTTGCGCAAACTGCGCCACCCAAGCCGTTCCGAGAAACTGCGCAGCTTCCTCGACAGTGACGCCTGAAAAACAGAAACCACAATTCCACGCACATTCAGGGGCCCCTAGCTCATGCCTGGTTAGAGCAGCGGACTCATAATCCGTTGGTGCAGGGTTCGACTCCCTGGGGGCCCACCAAAAATACAAGGGGTTGCAGCAATGCAACCCCTTGTATTTTTCAGAATATCTAACATATGTCTAACCTGCGGGCTTCAAACAAGGGCAAATTGCATCAACCCGCGAGGGTTTTTCCCCTGACCGCATACCCTCTTGTCATTGACCTGCCAGACTTTACGCGGGTTTCAGGCCATTCCTGCAACAGCCCGCCGCGACACACAACCACTGCAAGCGAGAAAGTTCCTTTTTCGTTACCCTGCTTATTCCGCTAATTCTGCTAAAGACAGGGGCAGGATTAGCAACTTTAGCGGGATTAGCAACCCTGCCAGAAACACACTTGCAGTCTGTCACCCCCCCGTCCACCCCAGGTAATAGCCCCGTGCCTCGGCGCTCTTTTCGCACTGCGCTAGCACATCGTTGATGATTTCCGGCGAGCATTCCCCGATGCTGGCAAGCCACGCCCGGATTGCGGCCCCTTCCCCGGCGTTCATCGGTGCGACAGGTCGGGTATGCTCCAACTCGAAAGGTTCAGCATCCACCGCCGTCGGGTAGCCCTTCAGGATGCCCACGCGCGTATTGCCAGAGGGCGTAAAGACCTCCACGGCCTTGCCACATGGGAACGTCACCCGCCACCAGTACGACACCCCGCCGCCGGGTTTCTCAGCCGAGCAGTTTTTCGATATACCGCTAATTCTGCTAATCTCCGGCGCATCTTTAGCAGAATTAGCGGGATTAGCGACGTTGGTAAAATCTACCTTGCGAATGAGTTCCGCGAGCTTCATGACGCCTCCTCCAGCAGCGCCGGGTTGATCTGGAGGGTGATCCGCCTGCCCTCTTGCAAGACACGCAAACGCTCAAGCGCCTCCAGTTCGGTAATCGCGGCATCAAGGCGCTTTTTGTCGCGCAACGGGTTGGGGCCGCATTGAATGACGTGGCTCTTTCCAACCATGTGCGTTTCCTGCTTCCTGCAATACCTCAACAGCCACGATTCGAGTTTTAGCGCGTCGGCGATTTCTTTGGACTGTGCTGTCTCACTGAAGAAGCGCCGGGATTCACTCAAGTGCCACGTAACAATCTGGCAGGCGGACACGACGCATTCAAGGCTGATGCCGCCCATGCCTTTGCCGAACACATGGAACAGCGCGGCCATCCGCGCCGCGTTATCCGCTATCTTGCTTGCCACATCCTTGACTTCGTGGAGTTCGCCACCGTCCTGGAGTTCTGCTTCGATGGTGTTGTAAAACGCCACCCATGCGGCTTTTGCCTCTGGCGTGAAAGCCAGTAGCGCCGGGGACAATGTGCCATCCGCTCCGATAGGGGCTTTCTGGTTCAGGATTTCGGTCAGGCGCACATGGAATGCGTCAAGGTGCGGATAGTTTTCCGATTCCCTGAAGGGCCGGTTTCCAATGGTCGATTCAGGCCACGCCATCAAGAATCTCGCAAAAAGCCCTATGCCACGTGCAAGCCCTCTGGATTTGTCCATGAACTCCCGCAAGGTCGTTTCCTGAATCCCCAGCGCCACCGTCAAACGTGCGCCGCGTACTGTGAAGCTCTCCGAAGTCCTGCGCCCAACGTGATGGTCTTTGCCGTCCCAAAGGGTATTCCATAGGGCAAGGCTGCGCATGATGGAATCTTTTCCCATGCCGTGCGAGCCTAGAACCGTCCCGGCTTCGCTTGTCATCACCCCGGAGGAGGGCCAAATCCTTGCCAGTGACCAGGCAAGATTCTCCGGGGTTTCGTCGCCCAGGATCATGCGCGGCACGCGGGGCGCTTGCGGTTCGTCTTGCTGGTGCTGTACCAGTCTTTCCCGAAAGTCCGCTTCTTTTCCGCTCGGCTTTCTCCCC
>JAISPJ010000027.1 GCA_031274995.1 Azoarcus sp. | reverse complement strand
AACTTTACGGAAAAGACTTCGTTGGATGTGTATGCGAAATACCTCTGGAGCCATCAGGAAGGCAAAAGCGTGAAGGTGGCCGGCGATCCCATTGACTTCAAAGACATGGACAGCCACCGCCTGCGCTTCGGCGGGCGCTTCAGCTATGCGGTGAATGAATACATAGCCCCCTACATCGGCGCGGCCTATGAGCACGAGTTCGACGGGCGCACCAAGGCTACCGTGTACGGACACAAGATCGGAACGCCTGATCTTATCGGCGGCACGGGCATGGGAGAGCTTGGCCTGACGCTGAAGCCCCCTAAAGATTTGCCCCTGTCCTTTGACTTGGGCGTGCAGGGCTATGTGGGGAAGAGGGAGGGCGTGACGGGCAGCCTGCAAGCCCGCTGGGAGTTTTAACGCTAAACTGTTTTTTCCTGCTTAGTCGGACAATGCGCACATGCATTCGAAAAACTGGTTTACCCAGGGGGGCGGCGCATACGCCAGGTTTCGTCCAACCTATCCTGTTGAGCTTTCTGCCTTCCTCGCTTCGAAAGCGCCTGACACAAAGCTGGCCGTAGACGCCGGTTGTGGAAGTGGCCAACTCACGGCGCAACTCGGGGAGCATTTTGACCAGGTCATTGGCCTTGACCCGAGTGCCGATCAGCTCGCCAATGCGGCACCGCATCCTCGCGTCAGGTACGAATGTGCGACCGCTGAGAAGTTGCCTGTTCAAAACGGCACCGTGAGTCTGGTGACGGCTGCACAGGCGGCACATTGGTTTGACCTGCCAGCCTTTTTCCACGAAGCAAGAAGGGTTGCGGCCCCCGGCGCTGTTGTGGCGCTCGTGACATATGGGGCGCTGGAGTTGGAGCCACAGGTCAATGCGGTTTTCAGGTACTTCTACCGGGAAGTCATCGGGCGTTTCTGGCCTGCGGAGCGGGCTTTGGTGGACAGCGGCTACGCTGGCATGGAATTTCCTTTTACTGAGTTCCCGGCGCCCGCCATAAGCATTACCCGCAAATGGAGCCTGCCGGAACTGCTGGGCTACGTCTCCACCTGGTCGGCTGCGCGATCTGCTGTCGAGGCCGGCAGAGAAGACTTGTTGGCCCGCTTTGCGGAGGACATGGGAAAGGTCTGGGGAGACTTTACGATCAAGCGATCGGTGATCTGGCCTGTCGCGCTACGGATTGGACGCACATAGCCATTTTTGGCCTGACCTGGATCGCAAGTCGCGATCTGGTCACGCCAAAAGAGAAAAGGATCTCGCTATGCGTATCTAATCCCTTGATTTTATTGGTCGGGGAAAGAGGATTCGAACCTCCGGCCCCTGCGTCCCGAACGCAGTGCTCTACCAGGCTGAGCTATTCCCCGAAAACCCTTGATCCGCCCGAGACCTGATTAAAAACTCCTCGCAACGGCAAATCTTGCCAATTTTAGCAAGGCATCCTTGAAAATGGAAGCAGACAAGGGCTGGAGTGCCGTTACCGCCAGTTCGGCTTCGGCGCGGGCATGGTTACGTGCGCAGTCCAGTGCGCGGGTGGACTGGATGGCTTCGAGCACGGCGGGAAAGTCTTCCCGCCCTCCGTTTTCAATGGCACGGCGCACACGCGCAACCTGCTCCGGCGTCCCGTGCTGCATGGCGTGGATGAGCGGCAAGGTGGGTTTGCCTTCTGCCAGATCGTCGCCGAGATGTTTTCCGGTTTCGGATTCGTCGGCAGAGTAATCGAGTACATCGTCAATGATCTGGAAGGCCGTGCCGAGGTGCATGCCGAAATCCGCCATTGCCTGCTCAATTTCCGAAGAAACGCCGGCGAGAATGGCCCCAAGCCGGGCGCCTGCCTCGAAGAGTTTGGCAGTCTTGCAGTGAATGACCTGCAAGTAACCGGCCACGGTGACCTCGGCATTGTGACAGTTGAGCAGTTGCAACACTTCGCCTTCGGCGATGATGTTGGTGGCGTCGGCGAGCACTTGCAGCACGTGCATGCTGTCGACGCCCACCATCATCTGGAAAGCGCGGGAATAGAGAAAGTCGCCCACGAGGACGGAAGCGGCGTTGCCGAACAGCGCGTTGGCGGTTTTGTTGCCTCGGCGCAGGTCGGATCCATCGACAACATCGTCGTGCAGCAGGGTGGAGGTATGGATGAATTCGACGACAGCAGCCAGTTCATGGTGCTGGCGACCTTGGTAACCGAGCGCGTTGGCAGAGAAGAGCACCAGGGCAGGGCGCAGGCGCTTGCCGCCGCTATGGATGATGTATTCGGCAACCTGACGGATCAGTACCACGTCGGAATGAAGCTTCTTGCGGATGAGCGCGTCAACCGCATTCATGTCGGAGGCGATGGGCGCGAATATCTCCAAAAAAGGCAAGATGGCAACTCTTGAAAATTTGTTAATGGTATGCAGGTCCTGTGAACTGGTCAAGGCATGGCGTATGGCGGCAGTGTCTCACTTTGAAATGTCATGCGGCCACAGCTTCCGCCTGCCAGCGGCAACCAGCACTCGCGTAACATTCATGCCGACGGGATGAGCGGGTTTATTCATCGTCATAACGCAGCCGCTCTGGCCCGTAGGTTTGCCGTGTACGCTCATGGGCCTGGCAAATTTCGATTAAGGAAATATTTTTATCCCCTTATCCCGTTTTCATCCATGAGTCCTTGAGCGCCACCGTGCGGTTGAACACTGGTGCGCCTTCGACGGAATCGTGGCGGTCGGCGACGAAATAGCCATGCCGCTCGAACTGGAAGCGCTCTTCCGGCTTGGCTGCCCTGAGAGCCGGTTCCAGCAACGCCTTGATGACACGGATCGAATCAGTATTGATATCGTCGAGAAAGTTGCGCTCCATGCCCTCAAGGCCGCCCTCGCGCCGCTGCCCCGGGTGGGGGCAAACGAACAGGCGGTCGTAGAGCCTCACCTCGGCGTTGTAGGCGTGCGCGACGCTGACCCAGTGCAGGTTGCCCTTGACCTTGTATTGGTCTGCTCCCGGGGTGCCTGATTTTGAATCCGGGAAATACTCGGCGAAAACGGTTGTGATCCGGCCGTTGGCGTCTTTTTCGCATCCGGTGCATTTCACCACGTAGCCGTAGCGCAGCCGCACCGTATTGCCGGGGGCGAGCCGGTGGAACCCCTTGGCCGGCGTTTCCATGAAATCCTCGCGCTCGATCCACAGTTCACGGGCAAAAGGCATGTCGCGCCTGCCGAGATCGGGCTTGAGCGGATGGTTCGGCGCCTGGCAGTATTCGGTTGCGTCCCCGGGGTAGTTGATGAGGACGAGTTTGAGCGGATCGAGCACGGCGATGCGCCGGGGGGCGATTTCGTTCAGGTGCTCGCGCATGCATTCTTCGAGCACGCTCATGTCAATCCAGGAGTCGGATTTCGCCACGCCGATGCGTTCGGCAAAACAGCGAAAACCCTCCGGGGTGAAGCCGCGCCGGCGTGCGCCGGAAAGTGTCGGCAGGCGCGGGTCGTCCCATCCGGTGACATGCTTTTCGTCGACGAGTTCGATGAGCTTGCGCTTGGAGAGCACCGTGTAAGTGAGGTTGAGGCGGGCAAATTCGATCTGCCGGGGCAGCGGCCGGGGAAAGTGCCCGGCGTCGGCCAGGGCATCGAGCACCCAGTCGTAGAACGGGCGCTGGTCTTCGAATTCCAGCGTGCAGATCGAGTGGGTGACGTTCTCGATGGCATCCTCGATGGGGTGGGCGAAGGTGTACATCGGATAGAGGCACCATTTGCTGCCGGTGCGGTGATGGGATACGTGGCGGATGCGGTAAATCGCCGGATCACGCATGTTGATGTTGGGGCTTGCCATGTCGATCTTCGCCCGCAGCACATGCGTCCCGTCGGCAAATTTACCGGCTTTCATACGACGGAAAAGGTCGAGGTTTTCTTCGATGGGGCGCGTGCGCCAAGGGCTGTCGGTTCCCGGTTCGGTAAGCGTGCCCCGGTGCCTGCGCATCTCTTCCGAAGATTGTGAATCGATGTAGGCTCTGCCCGCCTTTATCAGCGATTCGGCGCAGGCATACATGATGTCGAAATAGTCGGAAGCGAAATACAGGTGTTGTTGCCAGTCGAACCCGAGCCATTTCACGGCACCGATAATGCCGTCAACATATTCCTGCTCTTCCTTTTCAGGATTCGTGTCGTCGAACCGCAGGTGGCAGATGCCGCCATAGGTTTCGGCAAGCCCGAAGTTGAGGCAGATCGACTTGGCATGGCCGTAGTGCAGATAACCGTTCGGTTCGGGAGGAAAGCGCGTCGCGACCCGGCCATCCCACTTGCCGGAGCGGTTGTCCTCGTCAATGATGTTGCGGATGAAGTTGCTGCCGGGCGAGGCGGCAGCGGGGGGAACAGAAGAAGTCATTCCACGTCCTGTTTGTCGATGCCGGGAATGCCGGTTTTCATTTTTGGCTCGTTGTGTCGGCTTTTGCGTCGCGCAAGCTCTCGATGTCTGTTTTGGACAGCCCGGTGATTTCCATGATTTCCTCGACAGGACGGTTCCAACCGAGCAACATGCCGGCTGCTTTGCGCAGCAATTCGCCACGGCTCTTTTCCACGGCAGACAGCGTCCGGGAGGCGATGAGTTCTGGATTCAGTTCCAATTCCATTCGGGAACCTAAAACGGCAATTGCAAACCGGGCCACACACTGTCAATGGCTGTGCGGAACGCTTGCTGGATGCGCCCCAGCGCCATGTCGTTGTCCGCTTCGAAGCGGAGCACGACAACCGGGGTCGTGTTGGAAGGACGGGCAAGGCCGAAGCCGTCGGCGTACTCGGCACGCACGCCGTCCAAGGTAATGATTTCGGTTGTTTCTCCAAAATCGGCGTTTTTCCGCAACCTTCGCACAAGCTCAAAAGGTTCGCCTTCGTTCATCTTGATGTTGAGTTCGGGTGTGCAGACTGCGTTGGGCAGGGATTTGAGCACCTTGCTGCTGTCGGGATGCTTCGAGAGGATTTCGAGCAGCCGCGCCCCGGCGTATAGGCCGTCGTCGAATCCGTACCAGCGTTCCTTGAAGAACATATGGCCGCTCATTTCACCCGCCAGCGGTGCGGCGGTTTCCTTGAGTTTTGCCTTGATGAGCGCGTGGCCGGTGTTCCACATTGTCGGTTTGCCGCCCCGCGTGTTTATCCAGCCCGCAAGGTTGCGCGTGCATTTCACGTCGTAAATGATCTCGGCGCCAGGAATCCGTCCGAGCACGTCGGCGGCGAACAGCATCAATTGCCGGTCGGGGTAGATAATTTCGCCGTCCTTCGTGACGACGCCAAGACGATCGCCGTCGCCGTCGAACGCAAGTCCGAGTTCGGTATCGGTTTCGGCGAGGACGCGGATCAGGTCACGAAGGTTTTCCGGTTTGCTTGGGTCCGGGTGGTGGTTCGGAAAGCGCCCATCGACCTCGCAGAACAGTTCCGTCACCTCGCAGCCAAGCCGCCGGAACAGTGCCGGAGCGATTATGCCCGCCACGCCATTGCCGCAGTCGATGGCGATTTTCATCGGGCGGGCGAGCCTCACATCATCGGTGATGCGGGCGATGTAATCATTGGCGACATCGGTCCTGCGCCGCACCCCCGCGCCGTGCGCGAAATTTCCGTCACTGATGCGTTGGCGGAGCGCGAGGATTTTTTCCCCGAAAAGCGTCTCGCCGCCGAGCACCATCTTCAGGCCGTTGTAGTCGGGCGGATTATGGCTGCCGGTGACGGAGACGCAGGAATGCACGCCGAGATGATGCGCTGCGAAATAGGTGACGGGCGTCGGTACACAACCAATGTCGATGGTGTCGATCCCGGCGGCCAGGATGCCTTCGGCGAGCGCATCGGCAAGTTCCGGGCCGGAAAGCCGCCCGTCACGCCCGATGGCAACGGCCTGTTGGCCACGAGCGGCGGCTTCGGAGCCGAGGGCGTGCCCGATGGCTCTTACGGCATCGGTGCTGAGCGTTTTACCGACGATGCCGCGAATATCATAAGCCTTGAAAATCTCGGCGGCGGGAAGAGGCAGGTTCGCCATGTCGCTCTCCGGCTTCAGACCTTGGTCAGCCAATGTTTGTACTCGGGTACCCGGCCATTGACGGCGTCAAAGAATTTCGCCTGCAATTTCGCTGTAACCGGCCCTCGGTAGCCCCCGCCGATGGGGCGGTTGTCAAGTTCGCGGATCGGCGTGATTTCAGCGGCAGTTCCGGTAAAGAACGCCTCGTCGGCCAGATAAATATCATCGCGGGTCAGACGGCGGGATTGCACTTCCAGATCCATGTCGTTGGCAATTTTAATCACCGAATCACGGGTGATGCCGATGAGCGCCGAAGCGACTTCCGGTTCAATCAGCACGCCATCCTTGACGATGAAGAGATTTTCGCCGGAGCCTTCGGCAACAAAGCCTTGCGTGTCGAGCAAGAGCGCCTCGTCATAACCGTCGCGCGTGGCTTCGAGGTTGGCCAGGATGGAATTGGTATAGGCACCCGCGACCTTGGCGCGTGGCATGGTGACGTTAACATGGTGGCGTGCGAATGAAGACGTTTTGACGCGGATGCCGTGTTCAATGGCCTCATCGCCGAGATACGCCCCCCAGGGCCAGGCGGCGATGGCGACATGCACAGAGGCCCCCACGGTGGAGACCCCCATCTTTTCCGAGCCGTAGTAGGCGATGGGGCGGATGTAGCATTCCTTGAGATTGTTTGCGCGCACGACTTCCTTTTGCGCCTCCACCAATACTTCCTGGGAATAGGGAATGTCCATCAAATAGATGCGGCAGGAATTAGTCAGGCGCGTCGTGTGTTCGATCAGGCGGAAAATCGCGGGGCCTTCGGCGGTGTTGTAGACGCGCAAGCCTTCAAACACGGACAGGCCGTAATGCAGGGAGTGGGTCAGCACGTGCGTGGTCGCTTCGCGCCACGGGACGAGCTTGCCATCTTTCCAGATAAAGCCATCGCGATCAGCCATTGACATTTTGGGGTTCTCCACTGGTTGAGAATGAGTCGGAAGCACTTGCCGCCGAGTGCGGAAGACCTGCAATTCTAACGCAAAGGCATTCCCTTGCGCGTGTGGGATGGCGCCGTGCCGATACGCCGTGCTCAACGGGTGGAAATCGGAGTTTGGCGCACCGGGCATTCTGTTTGGAAAAAAGGCTGGCCCTGCATCGCCGCGCAAATGACCGGAACCCGGACAACGCGCTGTCCTTTCACGTTCTCAAGGAGCGAAGTGAGCGGCCCGTGGCCGGGAATGGAGAGGGCAGGGGCAATTTCGGCCAGCGGCAGGAGGACAAACGCGCGTTGGTGCATCCGGGGATGGGGCAGGGTGAGCGTTGGGGATTGCATCACTGTTTCACCGTACAGGAGCAGGTCGAGATCGATGGGGCGGGGCGCGACCATGCCGTTGCGGCTGCGCCCGCAGACAGACTCGATGCGCAGCAGGGCATCGAGCAACGCTTGGGAAGAAAGGCCGGTATCCAGAGCGATGACAGCGTTGATGTAATCGGGATGTGGGCCGCTGACTTCCAGTGGTGCGCTACGGTAATACGAGGAACAGGCGGCAAGTCGCGTTTCCGGCAAGGCCGCGAGAGCTTCCAGGGCGCGGGGCATGGTGGCGAAAGGGTCGCCCAGATTGGCCCCGAAACCGATGAAAGCGCACGTGCGCGCCGACATCGGTTTCATGATGCGGGATTGGGTTCGGGCGTGGCGCTCTTGTTGGGCTTGCGGCGGCTCCGTCGCCGTTTGTGCGCTGGAGCCGTGCCGCTGTCCGAAGCGGTGCGCAGCAATTCTTCACGTTTGTCCTGATTGGCATGGGCGAAGCTGTCCCACCAGGCAGCGAGATCCTCCGGGATGCCGCCCGCTTGTGCGCGCAGGTGAAGAAAATCCCAGGCGGCACGGAACCTCGGATGCTCGATCAGCCGATACGGGGCACGGCCCATGCGCTTGTCGAAACGCGGTTGCAGCCCCCAGAGTTCCTTGATGTCCCCGGCGATGCGGCGGGTAATCGCCAGTCTCTGCGCCTGAACGGCAAGAACTTCGTCCATCGTGTCAAAGAGCGACGGATAGGGTGGATCACCGGCGGCCTGCCGCTCTTTCCATTTCCGTGATACTTCGGGCCAAAGCAGGGCGGCGAAAAGAAAACTGGGCGAAACGGGCTTGTCCGCGCGTACCCGTGCGTCGGTGTTTTCCAGCGCCAGCCAGATGAAACGCTCGGCGATGGGTTGGTCGAGAACGATGTCGAGCAACGGCAATAGCCCGTGGTGCAAGCCTTCCTCGCGCAACTGGCCGATGCAGCGCACGGCGTTGCCCGACATGAGCAGTTTCAGTATCTCGTCGAAGAGCCGCGCTGCCGGCACGTTTTCGAGCAAGATGGCCATATCGCGGATCGGCGCACGCGCAGCGGGGTCGATGATGAGGCCGAGCTTGGCCGCCAGCCGTACCGCACGCAACATGCGCACAGGATCTTCACGGTAGCGGGTGCGCGGATCGCCGATGACCCGTAATGTTTTTTGTTGCAGATCGGCGACGCCGTGATGGTAGTCGACGATAGTTTCGGTAAGCGGATCGTAATAGAGGGCGTTGACGGTGAAATCCCGCCGGACGGTATCTTCTGCCAAGGAGCCGTAACTGTTGTCGGCGAGCACCCGCCCCCGAGAGTCCGTTTCGGCGTCCTGAGCGGCGCGGAAGGTGGAAACCTCAGTGGTTTCCAGCCCATTCATGACGTGGACAATCTTGAACCGGCGGCCAATGATGCGCGCGCGGCGAAAAAGCGCCCGAACTTCCTCCGGCGTGGCGTTTGTGGCGACATCGTGATCCTTGGGGGAAAACCCGGCCAGCAGGTCGCGGATTGCGCCGCCGACAATGAAGGCTTGGTAGCCGTGATCCTGGAGCGTGGCGCAGACCTTGATGGCCTTGGGGGAGACTTGCCCACGGTGGACGCCATGCTGGCTGACAGGGATGCGGGCAGGCTCGGCAGAAGCGGAAAAAGGCGCTGCGCGAATATTGAAAACCCTGCGCAACAGCTTGCGAATCATTTGAACGGTATTCTTGGAGGTAAATTGAACCTGTAATAATACCTGATACTGTCCAGTCCTGCCGTCTGCTGTTATCGTGACCGCTGGATGACGCCAAATGTCCGTGCCGTCGGCTTTAAGTTTGACTGACTGTTGCTGATCCAGATTGCGCGAACCCGCTCAGGGAGTCTTTCTTGGGCGTGAACCATGCTCGCGCAAAAAACTGTCCAGTGTATCCAGTGTACGTAGCGCATCAGAGGCGTACAACCCCGAGGCGTGGCGCTCGTGGGGTGAAGTGGCTGAGAAAGCAGCGCCCTGAGGGAATCACCGGGAACCGATCAGAAAAAAACAGTTGACGGGAAGTCCCTTGGGGAAAGTTAGGCTTACCTTTTGCGCTTGATAACGAAAGCATTATCTGCCTGCTGAAAACCGACTGCTGGATAGTAGGACATTGCGCCAGGAGCAGACAACAAGATGAGAGAAACCTCCTCTCCGATAACTGCTTGCGTGCGCTTGATAAGCTCCTTGCCGATACCTTTGCCTTGAAATTCCTTATCGACGGCTAAGTCGGATAGGTAGCAGCAGTAGCTATAGTCAGTGAGTGCTCGGCTGACACCAACCAAGCGGCCATCTTGCCATGCAGAGATGACAAGGCATGGGGCGGCAAACATGCGTGAGATTCGCGGCAAATCCCCGGTGGGCCGAGTGATGCCGGAGGAGTTAAAGACGCGAACAACCTCGACCGGATCGAGCGGGAAATTGTGGCGATATTCGATGGTGCTCATGTTGATAGCCTAATGTTTATGCTACCAAGGCGCGGCCCTGGGATGCCCAGCGAGCGAAGCGAGCGGGGTTGAGCAGGCTGTTAGGATGCTTGGATAGTGCTCAGAGAAGCGTACCACTTTCGCCTGGCAGAGCGGAATACAGTTGCGAAGCCAAACGCCGAGTGGAGGTGGCGCAAGAGGTTGAAAGTCAGCTACAGCCCAGCTTGACAAAGAACCATAACGCAACCATAATGAAACCATTATGCAACCATCGCTAAGGTGCCAACATGTCAACTACTCTGACGTTGAAAAACATTCCGGCCGAGGTGTACGAGCGGCTTAAGGTATCCGCTGAAACCCATCGTCGTAGCTTGAACAGCGAAGCCATTGTGTGTCTGGAATCAGTGCTGTTGCCAAAGCGCATTTCTACGAGCGAGCGTCTTGTGCGGGCGCGTGCACTGCGCGTTGCATTAGCAAATAGCAAGTTTCAGGCAAAAGATATTAGTATCTACAAACAAGAGGAGCGACCGTGATCGTCGTGGACAGCAACATTATTGCTTACCTGTATTTGCCGGGTGACTACACCGCTCAAGTTGAAACCTTGCTCCAAAGAGACCCCGACTGGGCAGCACCGCTGCTCTGGAGAAGCGAATTCCGCAATATCCTTGCTGGCTACATGCGTCGCAATGAAATTACATTCGATGTCGCACGCGACCTGCAACTGGAAGCTGAAAGTCTGTTAGCTGGTGCGGAATATGAGGTGGACTCGCGTTTGGTTCTGGAACTTGTACGTGACAGCAACTGCTCGGCCTACGATTGTGAATTCATCGCACTAGCGTTGATGCTTGGCGTTAAGCTCGTAACGATGGACGCAAAACTTCTGAAAGCGTTTCCGAAGCATGCAATGGCACTTTTCGCCTCCTAACATATGTTAGGTACTCAGCCGCCGCATCCGTGCTCATATCCAGGACACTTTCAGTCTCTTGCGTTGCGTCTGTTCAGCATTTAGCATCGCGGTTGCATTCCGCTCTGACAGGCGGAGGTAGTATGTTTTACGAATTTCACGCTGAGTTGGGTTTGTGTCTAACATTGCCATAACATCCTAACATCATACTCAACTCCGCTTGTTTCGCTTTGGTGTGCCGGTCAGCATAGACGTTGCCTAGTTGAAGCAGTGTTCACAATTGAGGAAGAGATCGCTCGATGGAAACGAATCATCATCCGCAAACACCCAAAGTTTTCATTAGCTACAGCCATGCGGATCAGAAGTTGCTAGATGAATTGCTGTCTCATCTGAAGCCACTTGAGGAACTCGATCTCCTGGACTGCTGGAGCGACAAGGAGATTGCTCCAGGTAAGCAGTGGCAACAAGAGATTGAGCAAGCCCTTTCCTCGGCCAGGGTAGCCGTTCTTCTCGTCAGCCGAGACTTTCTTGCTTCAGACTTTATCACTAAAAAAGAGTTGCCAATCTTATTGAAAGCAGCCGATGAGGGAGTTTTAAAGATCCTTTGGTTGCCCATAAGTGCAACCAACTACAAGCATACGGAGCTTGCCGATTTTCAGGCATTGCATCCACCAAATAGGCCGTTGGACATGCTGAGAAAATGGGAACGCCAGAAGGCGCTCGTGGAAGTCTCAGAGAAGATACTTGAGGCCACAAATTTCGTTTTTGATGCCGGATTGAGCGTACATACAGTCGCCCTCGCAAGCAATCCCATGAAAAGGCCAGGAGTTCTTGACTGGCTCAAAAAGGCTCTTCTGACAGAAGACGCAACCGAACGATACTGGGTATACATCACTCTGGGTGAAATCGGCGGAAACGAGGTTGAGCCTTTGCTCAAAATCGGCCTGTCTGATAAGGAAGAGTATGCGAGACGCGGCGCTGAAGAAGCAATGGAAAACTACAGTCACAAACGACTGGACAATCAAACTACTGCAAATTAGGGAGAGCGCAAAATGAAGCCAACACTCTTCGCTGGAATACTCTGGGCTTTCATTGTGACGGCCATGCCCTCTGTCGGCGTACATGCGGCGAACATCATAAACGCCAAAGACGTGGCAAAAAACGTAGCAAAAGACGTCGGAACAGTTAAGCAAACTTCGTCGGTCGTGAAAGGGGTGCCTATCATCGTTCTGGATGAAACTCATACGCTCCGCGTCGGGCAGATCGAACATGCCATAGTCTTGAATCGACTTTACTGGGACTACCAGCTTCGCGATATTGCCCTTGAAGGTTATCTGCTGGAACGACCGGATGCTGTTGATACAAAATGGTTTAAAGAAACCACCAGCGGACTAGAGACCATTGATCGCGCGAGACTCGCGGGACAGTGGCTTTATGATGGAGAGATCAGTGCGGCAGAGTTCATCAAGCTGGTGTTCGATGACATAAAGCTGCACCCTATTGAGGTATTGGCGGATCGTGGCAGTGAACTGAGTGAGGCTGCTATGGGTGCTCCATCTCGGTATTTGCTCACGATCGCGCAACTTTCGCTCAAGGAGTCTCATCGCCGGGAGTTGGAAGGGCTGCGAAGAAAACTCGACAACGCCCCCGAAAACCAGAAACAGGCGGCAGCGCAAAAATACGTGGACTTTATCCTTTCGGCTGACCCATGGACGGCGAAGAAAGACAAGGAATTGACAGCCGCCATGAAAGACCTCTCTCTGGAAAAAATGCTGACGGCTATTGAGGAAATCGATCAACGAGCCAAGCAGGAGAACGCACCGCTGGACGCCGATGACCGGAAAGCCATGGCCGAAGCGCAGAAATTCTGGCGAGGACGCGTTACGGCAAGCACGACGATGCTGAAAAATACCATCCGCATTGCTAACGGCGCAAGCGTCAAGATTGTTGCCATGAACGTCGGGGCCGCACATACGGACGGCATGGTCACGATGCTAACAGAACAAAAACGTCCGTTCGCGGTGATTCATCCCTTGCCGATGAAGCCAGCAAACTCCAACGACGACATGGGGTTTGACGCTTTTCAGCGTAAACTGAAATATCCGCCTCTGTCCGTTTTTTCGGAAGGTTTGATGGAAGACCTCTTCGAAATCGCCCCGAAAACAGATAAGCAAAAAAAACCTGAGCCTGTCGTGAACGTACCGTGGTTCAAGAAGAAGACCCAGTTATATACTATTGCCTACGAAATAACGAAGGCTTTTGAGGATGAGAAAGTCCTTGGAAAAGGTAGCAAGCCGCCGAAGATTCCAGAGCCTCCGTTTGGATTGAGCAAAGACAAATTGACAAGCCAGTATGTGTCGGTCAATCCGAATGACATTTCAATTGTCCTGGACGACGAAAAAAATCCCCAGAGCGAGGAGGTGGTATTGTTCAAGGCCGTGCTGAATCCCAATGATTCTGCTATGCGGGAGGAAATCTGGGTTAAGGCTGCGCGTGTTGGACAGTACGGCGTCGTATCGACAACGGAAAGAGAAACAGTTGAGAAGATACTCAAGGAACTTCTAGAGAAGGCCCAGAAGGATCGGTCCCCCCGCCGCACGACGACTGAGGATGAAAAAGGTAGAATACAAATTGACACGAAGAACAGAGCGGTGATTTCTCGTACTAAAGATGCTGTAATGAAAACCGCAGTAGCTTCGATGTAGAAGTTTTGGCTCGATCTGGCAGCAGGTCGACACCTTCGCAATCAGCGTGGTTTCTGGCTCAGATTAACTGCGACTGAGACAGCCCTCCGGCTCACATTAACTGCGAATGGGCTTGCAATCAGACGTTCCGGCTCGCAATCAACCACCGCTGGCTCACAGTATTTGCAAGTGATCGCGCCGTAGCATAAGTCAGGCGGTTGCGAGCGTCAGATGCCCAATCGGCTCTGCCGCTGGCTGTACCTTGATTTCGATGTTGTAGCCGAGGCGATTCAGACAATCCATCAGCTTACGCTCGGACAGGTTGGTGAAGTCGCCGCGCATCATGCCAGACACTTTCGGTTGCGGAATTCCCATGCGCTTGGCCGCCGCTTGTTGGGTAAGCCCGAGGGTGCGCATTGCCTTCCTGATTTCGACAACCAAGCCAGTCTTGATTTTCAACTTCTCGGCATCGGGCAACCCAAGGTCAGCAAAGACGTTGCCCGAGCTGCGTTCAACCTCGATGCCTTCAACGATTCGTTTTTGCATTTCGTAGCTCCTTTGCTAATGCCTCTGCCGCCTTCAAACGAGCGTGGATGATGTCCATATCTACCTTCGGCGTGGCGATCCCGCTCTTACTCTTCTTCTGGAAACAGTGCAGGACGAACACCGCTTCTGCAAATTTCACCGTGTAGACCGCTCGATACGTACCATCGGCATCATCTTCTACAACCTCCAGCACACCAGCACCACCGAAGCCCTTGAGCACTTTCGTGGCGTCGTCCCGATCACCTAACTGCGCCAGCGACAGCGCATAGCCGAAGCGTCGACGCACGTCGTGTGAGATCGGAAGAGCA
>JAISPJ010000069.1 GCA_031274995.1 Azoarcus sp. | reverse complement strand
GAGCAGTGATTCGGCTGCCTCGGTGGCAGAAAGTCCAAGGGCCGAGGCATGAGCGACGCGGTTGATGTAAACGGGACGGGCCACGTTCATGCAACCTCGTCAGCTTTTCCCCGTTCCTTCAACCATGTGCCGAGACTGGCAACGCTGGCAAAGATAAGACGGGTTTCCTTGCTGTCGGTCAGCCGGACGCCGAATTTTTTTTGCAGCGCCATCGACAGTTGCAAGGCATCGAGCGAATCGAGTGCAAGCCGTGTTCCCGTGCCGAATAAAGCTTCGTCATCGCCAATGGAGGCGGGGTCGTAATCCTTGTCGCAAGTCTGGACGATCAGCGTCTTGAGGGTGAGGTTCAGGTCATTCATGTCGAAGTGGCACGACGGTTGAGGAAAGCTGCGACAGCAAGCGCGGCAAGGCCAAAGCATAACAACGCGCAGATGGTGGGCAAAACATCGGTAATGCTGCCCTGGCGCAGCATGATTTCGTGAAAACCTTCGAGCGCCCAACCCATTGGCGAGATGCTCGTCCAGGCTTGCATCGCAGCAGGCATGACGAAGCGGGGGACCATGATGCCGCCGATGGCGCCCATCAGGATGTTGCCGATGCCGCCCAGGATGGTGGCCTGTTCACTACTGCGCGCAATGCTGGCAATGAAAAGCGCCCAGCCAACCGCCGCCACACTGACGGCCAAGCTCAGCATCATCAGGGCCGCGAGGGCTGGCGCATTGTCGGGAAGGGATAACGCCTCGCCACCGCAAAAAGGGACGAGCCAACGGCCAATGGCAACCATGACCGCTGCCTGTATCTGGTTGACGAGCACGAAGGGGATGAATTTTCCCGTCAGCACAAGACCGAAAGAGACTCGCTGGGCGCGGAGCCGTTGTAGGGTCCCGTGCTGCCGCTCACCAATGAAAACGGTCGAGATCGGGACAACGACAAAAAACATCGAAAAAATGAGCCATGCCGGGACGTTTTGCTGCACGGAGGAAGGTGGCACGGCAACGGCAATTTCCTGTTTGCCGACGGATTCAACTGTAATTTCCGGTGAGGCGATGCGCTCCATGTCCGGTAGCATCATGTTTTGCCCGAGACGTTCGAGGGCATGCGTCAACCAGACGCGGGTCACTGCCGCTTCGGCGTGCTGGCGAAAGCCGCTGCGCACCATGCCCGGCACGGCAGGGTCGATCAGAAGACGCAGTTCGGGTGGCTGATTCGCGCCCATCTGGAGGGCAAATCCCCGTGGAATGATGATCACGAAGGCAACTTCGCCATCTCGCACCTGATGGCGGGCATCTGCCTCGCTGGACGGGGAGGCGGTTTTATTGAGCAGGTCGAGGTTGCCCAATCGGGCATCGAGCGCATGGGAAACCGGAGTGCCGTCGAGATCCAGTACCGCATAGGCAAGGGAGGCTTCCCGTTGTACCGAAAGCGAATCCGCAAGCGCAAGCGACATGATCAGGATAAAGATGGCAGGCATGATGAAGAGCGCAGCCAGCCCGTGCCGGTCACGCGCGAGCGTCAGCCATTCTTTTTTCCATAGAGCCGCAAGCCGGATGAACAGTTGGGTTCTCCTCATCAGGTTTAGTCCCGAAGCGAATGCCCGGTCAGTTCCACGAAAACCTGCTCCAGCGTCCTGCCGCGTTTCACTTCCGCCGTGGGCCCTGCCAGCAGCACTTTGCCGTGGTCGATGATCGAGACGTCAGAGCACACCGCTTCCACTTCCTCCATGTAGTGACTGGTATAGAGCACGGTGCCTCCGCTCAGGGCGAACTGCCGGACGGCTTCGAGCAGAAAGTTGCGTGACTGCGAATCGACGCCCACGGTGGGCTCATCGAGCAAAAGAATGTCCGGCTCTCCAGTGAGGCCGATTGCCAGATTCAGTCGCCGCCGCAATCCGCCGGAGAGTTCGCCCGCTTGCTGGTTGGCGACGGCTTCAAGGCAGGAAAAAGCCAACGCCTTGGCGCATTGGCTCTTTCGCTTCCGACGTGGCAACCCTTGCACTCCGGCGAAGAATGCGAGATTTTCGTCCACGGTCAGCATCGGGTAGAAGGCGTAATCTTGCGGAATTTGCGCGATTGCATTGGGTCGCGCACTTCGCCAGACATCGAGCAATTCGCCATCAATGGTGATGCGGCCCTCCCGAGGCGCCTGTAAACCGGCCAGCAGCGAGATCAGCGTGGTTTTGCCTGCGCCGTTAGGGCCGAGCAGCCCGTGGATGCTTCCTCGGGCGATGTTGATCGAAACGCCATCGAGTGCCGGGGGACCTTCGGGGCGATGACGATAGCGAAGGTTTTCGAGGCGGATCATGAGGGGCGCACGGCTTTGTACAGCGATGCAAAGAACGTCTTTTCGCGTTCCGCTTGTGCACGCAGCAGCACCGCAAGGTGGTCAAGGTCGAGGGGGTCGCGGTCGCGGATCATGCGCGAGGTAGCCAGAGCAAATTCGCGCCAGAGGTCGCCGATTTCGACCAGTTTTTCAGCCAGTTCGGCGAGGGCAGGGGAGGCAATGAGGGTGGAGGCTTCTTCGAGAAAGGCCGCGTACATGAAGCGAAAGCCCCCGCCTCCCGTTCCAATTTCTTCCTGCATGCGTACCAGATGCCCAATGTAGAGCTTGGCGGCTTGTGGGGCCGAGGCGGCAGGCAGGCGTTCAACTGCGCGGGCGATTCGTGCAATCCCCTTGACGCCAATGAAAGGCAACGGGGGGCGGAGCATGTTCCGAACGGTTTTTTTGATGGCCGCCGGGATTGCCTGTTCCCACACCGGTTCCTGGGGCGCACTGCCGGGGTAGTACAACAGCCCCCTTGGAGCAAGCAGGCCACGGGCAAAGCGCGCTTTTGCCAGATCGACCGGCGCGCAGCGCACAGGCTCTTCCAGCACGGGATCGGAGAGCAGGTACTCCCAGCTTGTTGCATCTCGCCCATAGGCAATCAGGTTATGGGCGTTGAAGTGAAAACGGAAATCCGGCGGCATGAACGGCAGCCAGAAAACCGAAACCTGCAAGCCGACAGCCTGCCCGTTGTCGAGCAAGGTATTGAGCCGTGCCGCGCCATCTTCGGGACGGCGGAACGTTTCGGTACGCATCGAAAACCGGAGCGGTTTTTGCAGGCCACGAATGATCGTCCTGGGTGGCATGCGGTAAGACACCAGCGGTAGCCCGGAGAGTTTGATGAAGGGAAAGAATGCGAACGCCAGCGCCGAAGACAGGCCAAAAGCCATTGGCTCGGAAAGCGGCAAGCCGTAATGGCGCACGATGGCGCTCATGACCCCGCTTTCACAGTGGGACGCTTGCTGGTGGACAAAGCGGCTGGTTGTCATTTCAGTCTACCGAGTCCAACTGATCGGGATGGATGCCCAATGCTTCTGCGTAGCGTGCGCGGTGTGCCTGCGAGAGGCGAGCGAACACGGTCGGTTGAATGTGGCGGCGTACTTGCCAGCGCCAAAGCCCGCTTGTCTGTGCGAGCAGGGCGACGTCCATGCGGGCGCGGTACATATGGACTTCGAGCGGGGAACTTTGACCGGCGCGTACGCGTTCGCGCGCAGCTGCGGCCAATGCCTCAAATGCCTGAACCGCCTGCCGGGTAACGGTCTCCTCGGCTTCCCAACCGCGCGACTGCACGAGCGTCATCCGACCGTCACCAGAGCGCGCATATACGGCCTTGAGATAGCCGCCATAAGTGGAACTGCTTTCCTGGGGAACGTCAGCGGCATTCATTTCAGATTGCCTCAAACCACCGTCAGGTGCATGAATCCGCTTGAAAAGCGCCCGCTTTCCGGCACGAAGCACAACAGGCGTTCGCCAGACGTGAGGCGATGGCTGCGGCACAATTCGTCAATCATGATGTAGATCGACGCCGAACCCGTGTTGCCTTTGGTTGCAAGGTTCGTAAACCAGTGCTCGAACGGGATGGGCAACCCGGCCCGTGTCAGCGCGTCGGCGACGGGTTGGCGGAAGTAATATGACGACATGTGCGGCAGAAACCGGTCGATGTCTTCGGGCTTGAGCTTGCGCCGTGTGACGAGCGCGGCCAAGGGCGTTTCCAGGGTCGCTTCGGCGATGTGACGGTCCAGCACTTTCACATCCTGTTTGACTGCGAAGATGGATTTTTCCGCCCATTGTGCAGGGGGGAACTGCGCCCAGCCGGAGAGCGCACCGTCCGGGTTGCGCTCTCCGCCTGCGTACATGCATACGGGCAGCCGATGCGCGGCGGAAGACAGTTCGATCCAGTCGATGCGCAGGTTGACCTGTCCGGCACGGGGGCGGGGTTCGATGAGAAAGGCGCCTGCGCCGTCGGAGAGCATCCAGCGCAGAAAATCTTTCTCGAATGCGATGCCCGGATGCACGGAAAGTGCCGCAACACGGGCGGCGCTTTCCGCCGAGAAATGCTCCGCCCGCAAAATTTTTGAGGACAACTCGGACCCGGTGGCCACCGCGTTTTCTGCATCCTTTCCTTTTACCGCGAGCCAGGCGTATTTAAGGGCGGCGAGACCTGACAGGCAGATTCCGGCGGTAGAAATGACCTCGCAAGCAGGGTTGCCCAGTTCACCATGCACCATGACGCCGTGATTTGGCATGATCTGGTCGGGCAAGGAGGTTCCGGTGGCGAGGCATTGGAGGCTGTCGAGCGCGAAGCCGCTGTCCTGCGCAAGCAAGCGGATCGCTTCGGTGGTGAGGCTGGCGTTGGTATGCGTGGGCAAACCGCTGATCGGGTCAATGGCGTAATGGCGGCTTTTGATTCCGTTCTGACGCAGGACGATCGCACGGGCGCGTGAGGGCCTGCCACCAATCTGACCTAGAACGGTTTCGATGGATTCGTTGTCGACCGGCGCATTGGGAAGAGACGCGGCCGTGGCAGTGATGAAGGCTTCACTCATGGGCTATGCGTGCGCTATCCGTACCGGAGGGCTGCTCATAATGACGGATGATCGCAGCGGCGCGGCGGGCCAGCAGCGGCGCGGTCAAACGTTGCAGGATGATATGAAGGGGAACGATGGTGATAATGACTACGATGAGATAGAGCGCGAACAGCGCGAGCGCCGGAATCCGTCGCCGTTGCCCGGCGCGTCCGAAAAGGCGGACGACCCCCGACCACACTTGGAAGGCGCGTCGGCCAGTGCGTTCGGACATGACCAGATGGGGCGTAATTTTGACGGCGTGCAGGCCGCTCAGCATGGGTTGCCCGGATTTCTCTTCATTGAGGGAGAGCGCCTCGGCTAACGCCGATCCGAATCTTGCGACGCTTTTGGTTTGTCTGGCGTTGATTCCGGCGGGTGGTAAACCGAGAAAGCGATCGCGCCGCCCGGTCAACATCCAGCGTGGCGTCGTGATGAACGACGCGAGCGCAGGGGATTCATCGGTCAATGCGACGTGGTCGACAAGTCGTCCTCCCGTTTCCCTCACCAGCGTTTTGAGCGTGTCGAAGGCGGAGGACCACATGTTGCGGCAGGCCACCACACTGACAACCGGCTTGCCGGCAAGCCGCCGTTTTCCCTCGGCGCTTTGCAGAAATGCGGTCACGGGTTGAGAGGGAGACAGATACCAGACCGTCCAGGCAAGAATCACCAGATCGAACGCCGTATCATCCGGGATCGAAAGGGGCTTGTTGGGACGTGGGTCGAGACGCACCGACTCCGGAAAAACGTCGAGAAAAGCAAAAAACGGCCAGGGAAACGGAAAAGGCGTCTCGGGCCGCAGCACTTCGTGGTGAACCCTGACTCCTTCGGTTTCCAGCGGATGCGCCAGCGAAGCGACAATATTGGAGAGCTGGCCGCTTTGAGAGTAAGAAACGATAAGAACGTTTTTCATTGACCGGTTTGTAGCATTCTCTTTTACGCATAGATAATTCTAAGCAAATACACGTTACATCTATTCCCCGTTTGGGGGGAAGGGGTTACTGAGTTACGCAGGTTACACGACTGCTTCCTGTTTCTGCGTCCTTACCTTGGCGAATTGTTCGCGCGACACGCCGAGCCACATTGCGAGCGGGCTGGCAACGAGTACGGAGGAGTAGATGCCGAAACAGATGCCGATAGTGAG
>JAISPJ010000004.1 GCA_031274995.1 Azoarcus sp. | reverse complement strand
TGGAATGGTCTTGCCCAGGAAGCCATTGAAAACAATTCAGACGCCCGTGTCTGGGCGATTGCGCCGTCCTTTACCTGGGACAAGCTGTTTGTCGGGGCCAACTACCACAACGCCAGGCTGAACCGTGATAATGCCACTGGTGCCAAAGCGGCAAGTGTCTTCAATGTCTTTGACCTGTATGCGTCGTATGACTTTGGCTTTGTCAAGGTGGGTTCCACGATTGGCCGCCGCACGACCAAGAAAGGGCTTTTTGGCTGGGATAAGGATGCCAAGCTCACGCAATGGATGATCGGCGCGACCTTCAAGGTCACTCCCAACGATTCGATCCTGACTTCCTACTCCCGCGCTGGCGAAAGCAAGGTTTTTGATGCGCAGGATGGCAGGCCGAGGATCAGCCAGTGGGCCATCGGCTACGAGCATGCCCTCACCAAGCGCACTGTTCTGTACTCGCAGTTTGCGATGCAGAGCCACAACGGCGCGTACAAGGACTATGGTTTCAATAGTTTCGTCACTGACGGTGCGGTGGGTTCTGTCACTTCCAGCAACGGCCCCGGTGTTGATGGTTATCCTAGCCAGTATCGCCGTGGCTTCGTCGTTGGCTTCCGCCACGACTTCTGATCGCAGCTTCTCCGCGATGCAGTCTCAAAAAGGGCGCTTCGGCGCCCTTTTTTTCATGTTCTTTCCAGCGCCACCAAGCCCCCACCCTGACCCTCTCCCGCAAGCGGGTGAGGGAATATTTGATTTTGGCGGGCAGTTGTTATAACATGAAGTTGTAACAGTTGAGGCGAGAAAGAAATCATGCAAAAAGTATTTTACACACGCCAGTTCATGGCCGGAAACTCGCCTGCTGTCCGAATCCCAATGGACATGGCTTTCCCGAACAAAACGGACTTGGTCGTCATTCGAGAGGGAGACAGGATTATTGTCGAGCCACAGGTGGAAACGCTGGAGGGCATTCCGGCGCTGTTTGCAAAAATAGGCAAACGACATAGGCGCAGGCGCCCGGAATTTATCGAGGCCGACCGGAAATGGTGAAGCTCAGATATCTCCTGGATACCAACATCTGCATTTACCTGATGGAAGAACGTCCTGCGGAAGTGATCGCAAGGTTTGCAAAGTGCATAACGGGCGAGGTCGCCTTGAGTTCAATCACTTGGGCAGAGCTTTGCTGCGGGATGGACACCTGCAACGAGAAAGATGACATGGTGGCTCTGTTCGGGAGGCTTTCCCCACGGGAATTTGATATGAAAGCCGCTGAAATTTTCGGCAAGCTTTCACAGCAATTTCCAAACAGAAAAAACAGCTTCGACAGGATGATTGCCGCCCATGCGATCAGTCTTGGTGTAGCCCTTGTCACAAACAACACAGCCGATTTTGAAATATATAAAGAGGCAGGGTTGCGTGTTGAGAATTGGGCGAGCTGACTTCGGTCGCAAATAATCCTGGCAGGACGCATTGCAACGCAGTCCAGACAGTACCGTTGCTTGCAATGATTTCTGGCCGGAAAGTGCGCTGATTGCGGGCCGGGCAGGATTCAAATGCAAGCCGCCACATATAAGCCCCAAGCCCCCTTTTTTACTTGGTGGAACGTGACGCGGAGCCGGAAATGTTCAAAAACCTGTCGAGAATCACGAAATGATCCTCGAACAGTTCCGTTTCCATGCCCGGCAGCCCGGCAATGGGGAACCATCGCGCCTCGGCGGCATCGTCCGCGCCAGTCACGGCGGGGAGCGCCGGGAGCGGCAGGTCGAACCAGTGCGCGTGCGTGATGACGCGGCCCCGCTGGCTGCGGTCGGGATGGTCGAAAACGGCCACCGAGCGGAGTGTCTCCGCAAGCTCCGTGTCTGCGATGGCAAGCCCGGTTTCTTCTTTCAATTCCCGGATCGCGCCCTGGAGCAATCGTTCGCGGCCTTCGAGAAAGCCGCCGGGAATGGCCAACAAGCCTTTTCCGGGCGGGTACTTGCGTCGCACCAGCAGGACGTGCCCGGCAACCGTTACCACCGCGTCCAGCGTGATGAATGGGCCGGTTCCCCATTTTTGTTTATCCGTTTCGATGGTTTCGTGTTCTTCGCGCATGGCGTCGAAGGCGGGCTGTACCCGCCAGTCTTCGAGATACCGGACGACCGCAGGCGGAACCCGGGCGCGTAGCGTGGCCCATGCTGCCTCGTTGCCATCGAGATAAAACCCGCGAAGCGGGGTCGCGTCGATGTCGCCTTGCCGCTCCAAGGCGATGAACGGCCATTGCGGGAACAATCCCAGGTAGGCGCTCGAAGCATCCTTGTGAAAACCGGCAAGCGCCAGGCGTGGCGCAATGTATCCCGACCTTGCCATTGCCGTGCGCACGCCTTCTTCCACGGCAGCCGCCCAGCGTGCGTTGTCGTAGTAGTCCCGGACCGGGACGAAACTGATTCGCCGCGCGTCGGATTCATCGAAGCTTGCGGCGATCATCGTGGCGCGTTCTTCCCAGGTAAAGGGGTTTTTGGCGTTTCGCGCCCTGAACGAAGAGCCGAGCACGACCAGGGCGCGATCGGCCATTTCCAGCGCCTGTTCAAGCAGCGCGGCGTGACCGTTGTGAAAAGGCTGGAAGCGGCCGATCAGGATTGCCGCGTCGAAGCGTGCGTTTGCGTTGTTCATTCGTAAAACGATTGATGTTTGCCTTACTCATCTCCGCCATAAAAGGCGGGGATGGCGCTCGACAGGTGTTCGTACTTCGCCGCAATGGGAAACCGGCGTTCGCTCCCGAGTGGCCGGGGCCGTAAATACAGGGCGGGCGCGGCCTGCCGGCGCTTGAATTCACTTTTCCAGATCATCTTCCGGACTCGCGCGATGAGCGCCGTGCCTTCTTTCGTTTCTGCCAGCTTGGCCCAGGCGGCCCTGACTTCATCCTGTTCTTCTGTACATAGGCACTCGCCTTCGATCAGGGTTTTCAGGATGATGTCCAGTACCGGGTAAGGCGGCAGGCTGTCGGTGTCTTTCTGCCCCGGCGCGAGTTCTGCGGAAGGCGGTTTGTTGATGATGGCCTCGGGAATCAGTTCGCGCCCGGCGGCCTCGTTGATGTGACGGGAGAGCTGGATGACTTGCGTTTTGTAGAGGTCGCCAATCGGCCCCAGGCTACCGTTTGTATCGCCGTAAAGCGTGCAAAAGCCAACCGATATTTCGCTTTTGTTGCCGGTAGCCAGCAGCAAGGCCCCGAACTGGTTGGCGTATTCCATCAACACCGTGCCACGCACGCGGGCTTGCAGATTTTCCAGCGCCAGCTTCTTGAGCGGCTCGCCGAACGCGGCGTTAAACCCCTGTTCGCAGGTGGCGACGAGATCGCGGATGGGATGCTCGAAGAGTTTGATGCCGAGATTTTTGCACAGGCTGACGGAATCGCTGACGCTGCCCAGGCTTGAAAAGCGGGAGGGAAGCGTGATGGCGATGACATTTTCGGGGCCGAGCGCCTCGACGGCCAGCGCCAGCACGAGCGCGCTGTCAAGACCGCCGGAGGAACCCACCACGACCTTGCTGAAACCGCAACGCCGGGTGTAATCGGAAAGGCCGAGGACGATCTGGCGGCGAAAAAACTCCATGAGCGGCAACCCGGCGGAGGGAACCGGGGGAAGCGCCCCGCCGTCCACGCCCAGAAATGTGCCATCTTGCAGGCGCAAGGTGGTCACGGCTTCTTCAAAACGCGCCGCTTCGAAAACGATGCCCTCCGGTGTGGCCACGAAGGATGCGCCATCGAATACCAGTTGGTCGTGGCCACCGGTCTGGTTTGCGTACACCATTGGAAACCCGTGGCGGCGGCTTGCCGCTGTGATGCAGGCGTGGCGTTCCCTGCGCATGTTGATGTGTGACGGGCTGGCGTTGATGACGATGACGAGGTCGGGCTTTTCCGTTGCCAACTGGCCGAGCGGATTGAGGGAACCGTCCTTGCCGTCGTCGTCCCAGGCATCCCCGCCGATCAGAAAACCAACCCGCGTGCCACCGATTTCCAGACATGCCGCGCCATCCGGCCCCGGCACGAAATAGCGCCGTTCATCGAACATGCCGCAAGCCGACAAAACCCGCTTTGCGCACTGGAGGACGAGTTGCCCGTTTTTCAGCACGAGCAGGCTGTTTTCCAATGCCTTGCCTGGCCTGCGCCGCGTAGGCGTGCCCACGATCCAGTAAAGACTGGGTGTGACACGGCTGGCATCGCAGAGTTTCATCAGCGCCGCGTCAACCCGCGCGAGGAAATCCGGTTCGCCGAGCAGGTCGCCGGGCGGATAGCCGGTGAGCGCCAGTTCCGTAAAAACGATGATCTGTGCGCCATCTGCGGCGGCCTTTCGGGCAGCGGCAACCATCCGGGTTACATTGCCGGCAAGATCGCCGATGATGAAATCGAGTTGGGCAAGTGAGAAAGCAAGCATTGTGTGTTCTTCCATGTTCAATGCGAATGCGTGGCGAGCGCCACCATGAGCGTGCCGAGATTGTGCCGCATCATGGCGATGTAGGTGGGCGCGGGGCCGTCAGGGGGCGAGAGCGCGTCGGAATAGAGCGTACCGCCCATTGCCGCGCCGGACTCGATGCGGATACGTTCGATGAGGCGGGGATCGAGGATGGTTTCGATGAATACGGCGTGCGCTTTTTCGTTTCGCAATTGCTCGATGAGACGGGCAACATCGCGTGCGCCGGGGTTGCTATGCCCGGCGGCGCCTACCGGCGCAAGGAAGGTCAGGCCATAGGCGCGGGCGAAATAGCCAAAAGCATCGTGCGAACTCACGACCCGCCGCCGTTTTTGCGGCAGGCTGGCAATGGCGGCCCGGATGTCGTCATCGAGCGCGTCGAGCGCGGCGCGGTAACGGGTCGTGTTGGCGCGGTAAGTCTCCGCCCCGGCGGGATCGGCGGCGATCAGGGCGGCGGCGATATTGGCGGCATAAATTCGGGTATTGGCAACGTCCTGCCAGGCATGGGGGTCGATGCGCATTTCATGCTCGCCATTGCCGCCTTCGCCATGCATCGCCAGCGGATGAATGCCGTCGCTTGCGACGACCAGCTTTTCCTGGTAGCCGGAAGCGCGCGCCAGCCGGGGCAGCCAGTCGTCGAAGCCGAGGCCGTTGAGCACAACAAGTCCCGCGCGTTTGATACGGCGGGCATCGGAAGGACGAGGTTCATAGGCATGGGCATCCTGTCCCGGTTCGACGAGGGTGTGCACGCTCACCCGCCCGCCGCCGATCTGGCGGGCCAGATCGGCGAGAATGCTGAAACTGGTGATGATTTCGACTTCTGCCGCGTGCGCGTCGGGAACAATGAAAAGCACGAACGCAAGAAACACTCTTTGCCATGCGTGGCGCAGCAGGAACCGGAAAGGGAAGCGCATCATGAACTCAAATGCCGTTGGCTTGGCCAGCGGGGGGCGATGAGTCCGCCGGGCGCGGCAAGCAGGGAAATAAAGTACGCAAGCCCGCACACGAGGATGATGGCGGGGCCGGCGGGGACGTCGGTATGAAAGGAAAGCAGCAGCCCGGCGGCACCCCCGGTGAGTGCCAGCCCCGCCGCGAGCGCCAGCATGGCGGTCAGTTTGCGTGTCCAGAGCCGTGCGGAGGCTGCGGGCAGGATCATGATTCCGACGGCCATCAGCGTGCCGAGGGCGTGAAAACCGCTCACGAGATTGAGCACGGCCAATAGCAGGAAGCCGTAGTGCGCGACCGGGGACGCGCGGCTGACCGCGCGCAGGAAGGCTGGATCGAGGCACTCCAGCGTCAATGGCCGGAACAGCAGCGCGATACCGAAAAGCGAAATACTGGCAATGACGGCGATGAGCAGCAGGGAAGCGTCATCGAGGGCGAGTACCGATCCGAAAAGCACATTCAGGAGATCGAGATTGCGCCCGGACTGCGACACGATCGTTATCCCGGTGGCGAGCGAGAGCAGGTAAAAGGCAGCCAGGCTTGCGTCTTCCCTGAGGTTGGATGCGCGCGCCACCAGCCCGGCGGCAAAAACCACGGCCAACCCGGCAATGATGCCGCCGGCCGTCATCGCGCCCAGGGACAGGCCGCAGGCGAGATAACCCAGCGCCGCGCCGGGAAGAATGGCATGGCTGACCGCATCGCCCATCAAGCTCATTCGCCGCAGCAGCAGGAATACACCGACGGGGGTGGCTCCAAGCGCCAGCGCCAGCGTACCCGCCAGCCCCCTGCGCATGAAATCGAAATCGGCAAACGGCGAAATGAAGAAATCGTAAAGATTCATGCCAACTCCGGCAGCGGACATGTTCCGGCGTGTTCATCGAACGCTTCGGACAATTGCCGGGCGCGGGCGAGCAATGGTTCGGTCATCACTTCCGCGGTGGGGCCAAAGGCGACGAGTTCCCGCGCCAGCAGCAGGCAGGTTGGGAAGTAACGGCGTACCTGCATGAAGTCGTGTGTTACGGCGAGGACGGTTCGCCCCTCGGCATGCCAGTGCAGAATCAGATGCGCGAGATCGTCGACTGTGCGCGCGTCGATGGCGGCGAAAGGTTCATCGAGCAGGATGGTGGGCGTGTCCTGCAAGATCAGGCGGGCGAAGCGCGCGCGTTGTAGTTGCCCTCCCGAGAGTGTCCCGATGGGCCGGGACTCGAATCCGGTGAGTCCCACAGCATCAAGCGCGGCGCGTACCTTGTTTCGGCCTGTGTGGCCAAGCCCCCGGAACGCGCCGATTTCATGCCATAGCCCCATTGCCACCATGTCGAACACCGCGACGGGAAAACTGCTGTCCAGTTCGTTTCTCTGCGGCATGTAGGCCATCGCGGCGCGGGTGCGCCCCTGCGGCTCAATATGTATATGGCCTTCGAGCGGGCGCAACTCCCCGGCCACGCCTTTGAGCAGAGAGGATTTGCCGGCGCCGTTCGGGCCGACGACGGCGACCAGCGATCCGGCGGAGATTTCCGCGTTCAGGTGGTGTACGGCCGGGTGGCGATCGTAGCCGAGAGTCAGGTTTTCAAAACGGATCACGGGGGCGGAGGCGGGTCGTGTGGGTGGCATCGCGTTTCAGGCCAATGCCCAGAAAACGGCCAGCCACAGCAGGCCGCAGGCTATGGCAGCAATGGCGAAACGTACGCCGATGCCACTTGACAGAAGGCTCTGTGAAGGTGAACCGGGTTCAGGTTCAGAGGGGAGATGGGCTGTGCGCAGAAGGCTCATACCTCGTACCGAGCGTACATTTCGGCCAGAAACGGCATAAATGTGACAAAATAGCGCCCGGGAGGGAGTTTTGCAATGATGTTGCTTTCAGCCGCGCGTTGCGAGCAGCGCCGAGAACTCACGGTCCAGCAGTGACGCGTCGCCCAGGTTGAGGGCAAGCAGGCGGCGCAGGTGGCTGATGCTGTCGAGGTCGGTCATATCGCAGGCGATACCGACCTGGTTGCCATAATGATGCGCGATATGTCCTTCCATGCGCACGCAGACATCGTCATTGAGATGCAGTTCGAGCAGACAGGAAGTGCCGGCGGCGATGTCGGGAAGCGCGGCGGCAATCAATGCGCCGCGCAGGGACAAATCAAGCACATCGCACGCCCATTGGCCGAGGCCCGCCTGAAAAACGGCGGAGCCGCGAAAACGAATACGCGAATAGCGTCTGCGCTGAACGATGTTCATATGGATTTCCGGAAAAATCTTTTTGCTATTAGGATTTTGTGCCTCGAAGCAGTCATTCGCAAGCACTATGCCCGCCACATCGTGATGGCGGACGTGTAGAATTCACAAAGTTTTTCATTTTCACTTTCCAGCATTGAGTCCGATAACATTAACATCATCTGATATATAAGGACGAACGAGATTTCCGTGGCAGAAGCAGTCAGGCAAGCTGATTCAATTTCGCATCAATCATCCTCCGTCGACGCGTTGCTCGATAGCTTGTTAATATTGGTGCGCGCATTTGGCGGCAGCCAGACCCGCGACGCAATTGTGGCTGGCCTGCCGCTGAAAGACGGCAAACTCACGCCCGCGCTTTTTGAGCGCGCCGCGCGCCGCGCCGGGATGCGCAGCAATATCGTCGCCGTTTCGCTCGACAGCATCAATCCGGCATTATTGCCGGCGGTGCTGTTGCTCGATGACGGCAGCGCCTGCGTGGTGACGCAGATGAGCGCGCACCGTAATCGCTGGAAGGTGGTTTTCCCGGAACTCAGCGATGCCGCGGTGATGCTGGAGCGCGAAAGCCTGGAAAAGCAATACAGCGGAAATGCGATTTACGTGCGTCCTGAGTTCCAGTTCGATGCGCGTGCGCCGCAAGGCAGCAAGGTTGTGCGCAGCGGGCATTGGTTCTGGAGCGTCATCGCTGCCAACAAGCGTATTTACTACGACGTGCTGCTGGCCGCGTTTGTCATTAATCTGTTCGCGGTGGCGATGCCCCTGTTCGTGATGAACGTGTATGACCGCGTAGTGCCGAACAGCGCCATCGAGACCCTTTGGGTGCTGACCGCCGGGGTATTTGTCGTGTTGCTCTTTGACATGATACTGCGCACGATGCGGGGCTATTTCGTCGATCTTGCGGGCAGCCGGGTCGACGTGGAACTCTCGGCGCACATCATGGAGCGTGTGCTGGGCATACGCATGGAAGCGCGTCCGGCATCGGCTGGCTCGCTTGCCGCCACCATGAAGTCTTTCGAGAGTGTGCGGGATTTCATCAGTTCGGCGACCGTGACGGCTTTCGTCGATCTGCCGTTCGCGCTGCTTTTCATGGTGGTCATCGTCTGGATTGCCTGGCCACTGGTGCTGCCCTTCATACTCGGCATCGTTGTGCTGGTGATCTATTCGCTGGCGGTGCAAGGCAAAATGCATGACTTGGCGCAGTCTTCCTATCGCGCCGGCGCCCAGCGCAACGCTACCCTGGTGGAAGGGCTGGTTGGCGTGGAAACGCTCAAGGCGATGGGGGCGGAAGCCACCGTGCAACACAAGTGGGAAACGAGTACGGCCATGTTGGCGCGGGTCGGCACGCAATTAAAGTTGCTCTCGGCTTCGGCCACCAACGGGGCAAACTGGATCATCCAGTTGGTTAGCCTGGCGGTGATACTCATTGGCGTTTATCTTATCAGCGAGCGCGAACTTAGCGTCGGCGGGCTGGTGGCCTGTTACATGCTCTCAGCCCGGGCCATGTCGCCGATAGGGCGTATTGCCGGGCTGCTCGTCCAGTATCACACGGCCTCTACCTCGCTGGAATCGGCCGATGCCCTGATGAACCGGGAGTGCGAGCGCCCCCAGGGCGCGAACTTCATCAGCCGCAAGAATCTGAGCGGTGAGATCGAGTTCCGCGATGTGGCCTTCAACTATCCGGCCCAGGAAGTCTCCGCTCTGAACGGCGTGTCGTTCCGCATCAAGGCGGGCGAGCGTGTCGCCATCATCGGGCGTGTCGGTTCCGGCAAGACCACGCTCGAAAAGATGATACTTGGCCTTTATCGCCCATCGTCCGGCGCAGTGATGATTGACGGTATCGATGCCCGCCAGCTCGACCCGGCGGAATTGCGGCGCCACATCGGCTACGTTCCGCAGGACCCTGTGCTTTTCTACGGTTCCCTGCGCGAAAACATCGCGCTTGCCAGGCCGCACGCCGAGGATGCCGAGGTGCTGCGCGCTGCCGCCATTGCCGGTTTGACCGAATTCGTCAATGCGCATCCGCAGGGGTTCGATATGATCGTGAGCGAGCGCGGCGAGTCGCTCTCGGGCGGGCAGCGCCAGAGCGTGGCCATTGCCCGCGCCGTCATCCACGATCCGCCCATTCTGCTGCTGGATGAACCCACGGCGTCGATGGATCACACGACAGAAGAAGAAATCAAGCGTAATCTGAAGGAATTCAGCCAGGGCAAAACCATGCTCGTCATTACGCATCGCACTCCATTGCTGGCGCTGATCGACCGCATCATCGTCATCGACGGGGGACGCATCGTCGCTGACGGACCAAAGGAACAAGTCGTCGAAGCTCTGCGCCAGGGCAAGGTGGGGAGGAGCAGGTAAATGGACAGACGGGTTGTGCCGCACGATGCCCTGAAAACCATGTCGTCCGAAACGCAGGTGCCGCCGGGCGTGGACACGCCTGCGGCACGCGATGAACCCATGCGGCATACCCGCAAGGCGTTTGAGCAGATAGGCAGGATGAAAGCGCCCGCCCGACCCTTTTTCGAGCGGTTTTTTGACCGGTTGCTGCCCGCCTTGCCGGATTCCCATAAACTGGACTGGGGGGACGAAGCCGATTGGGCGCGGCTGCAACAAGAGCCGCTGCGCGCCAGGTGGCTGATACGGATTGTTGTTGCTGCCGTGGTATCGCTGCTGGTTTGGGCGGAGCTGTCAGAGATTGACGAAGTGACACGCGGCGAAGGCAAAGTCATCCCCTCGTCGCAAATACAGGTCATCCAGGCCGTCGATCAGGGGCAGGTTGAGGAAATACTGGTACAGGAAGGCCAGACAGTTTCGCCAAAGCAATTGCTGCTGCGGATCGACAAATCCCGATACATGTCCGAACTGGGCGCTGCCGATGCCGAACGCCTCAGCTTGATGGCAAAAGTAGCGCGCTTGCAGGCGTTGCTGGATAACAAAGAGTTCGTCATGCCTGAAGAGGTGCTCAAGAGTGACCCCGGTATTGCCGCCCAGGAGCGGGAGCATTACCGATCTTCGCTTGACGAAGCTGAATACCAGCTTTCAGGTATCCGCCAGCAACTCGCGCAGCGCCAGCAGGAACTCAAGGAAGTCCAGGCAGCCCATACCCAGGCTGCCAACGGTCTCAGGCTTGCCATGGAAGAGTTGGGAAAAAATGAGCCCCTGCTGGAATCCGGCGCGGTTTCCGAGGTCGAGATCATCAGGCTGAAACAGAATGTGGAAAAATTCGATGGCGACCGCAAACAGGCCGCAGAAAGGATTGGACGTGCGCAGGCGGCGATTGACGAAACCCAGAGCAAGCTGAGGGAAGCTGAACTCACCAAGCATAACCAGTGGCGCAGGGAGCTTTTCGAGGCATCGTCCCGGCTTGCCACGGTAACAGCCGGAGCCGGCGTAAGCCAGGACAGGGTCAAACATGCCGAAGTGCGCTCACCTGTGCGGGGTACGGTCAACCGCCTGCTTGTCAATACGGTCGGCGGCGTGGTGCAGTCGGGCAAGGATCTGGTCGAAATCGTGCCGCTGGAGGATACGCTGCTGATTGAAGCGAAGATCAAACCAAAGGATATCGGTTTCCTGCATCAGGGCCTGCCGACACTGGTCAAGATCACCGCTTACGACTACTCCATATACGGTGGTCTGGACGGCACGCTTGAACATATTTCGGGGGACACCGTCACCGATGAAAAGGGTGTTACCTTCTACGTCATAAAAGTGAAGACAAAAGAGTCCACTTTGGCCGGAAAAGCGATTGCGCCCGGCATGGTGGCTGAAGTTGATGTGAAGACCGGCAAGAAAACCGTGCTTTCCTATCTCCTCAAACCCGTGCTGCGGGCAAAGGCAAACGCGATGACGGAGCGATGATGCGTAACCTGTTTCTCGTGGCTGGCGCGGTGATGCCCTCGCCGCGCTGGCGGGATGCTTTTGCTGATGGCGTCTGTTTCACATGGGACGTGGCGGTTTCTGCGCGGATAAAGGCCGATGTTGTCTGGTTGAGCGCGGTTGCCCCCGGCTGGAAAGAATTGCTTGCCAAAGTGTTGCAACAGTTTGCCGATGTGGCCGTGGTCGTGGTTTCCAACATGCCCGACGAGCGCGAGGCTCAGTCGGCAATCGTCAACGGAGCGCGCGGTTATTGCCACGCCTGGTCGTCGCCGGAGCAACTGCGCGAAGTCGCCCAGGTCGTGAGCCGGGGGGGATACTGGGTCGGGCAGGCCCTGATGTCCAAACTCATAAATGTCATAACAAAAAAACAGCCCATTGTGGACGAGTTGCCAGGAGAGCTTTCCGAACGCGAGGCCGAAGTGGCCAGCGAGGTCGTTGCCGGCCGATCCAACAAGGAGATTGCCCGTGTTCTCGGAATTACCGAGCGCACGGTCAAGGCGCACCTTGGATCCATTTTCGTCAAACTCAACGTGCGCGACCGCCTGCAACTGGCGTTGCGTCTGACAGGCGGCAAAGAAAAATGAGCACAGGCATCTATGCCAGAAAGAATGCCGATGGACACATCGTGGCGCTCAGCCGCAACCCTGGCGACCCTGCGGACCACGCCTGGAACATCCTGCCGAATGACGCGCCGGAAGTGCTGGAGTTCATTGAAGAACTGGTGGGGCAGGAGAGAGCGGACGATATATTGCGTGATTCCGATTTGCCCTTCGTGCGTGTGCTCGAAGACGTCATCGATCTCCTGATCGAGCGTTCTGTCATCCGTTTCACCGATCTGCCGTTGCCCGCGCAAACAAAGCTGCTGCAACGCCGTGGCCGCCGTATGCAACAGCAGGGGCTGCAATTGCTTGGCGGCGAAGATTTGATCTGAGCACGGCCGTGTTTTGGTTTGATAATCCTCCAGGCGCTGAAAAACACGGGGCGCGCGTGTTTTTTTATGCGTCTGTACGTCAGTACAATGTTCTTCTTTTCCGGTACTTTATACGCTTGCATCAACGTGGATGACTGTGGGCTTCGCATGCTGGCCGTGACCGGGGCGATGGCCGTCATCTGAATCCATTCCGGCCCGCATGGGCGTATCGAGCAGATAACAAAAGAGTGTTCCAAGAGTATTTCAGGAGAAAACAAAATGTCGAATCAAATCGTGGCAGCCGTTGATTCAGTGAATGGACAGGCTTTCGCGCGCGACCCGGATGGCGCGCTCCGTACCCTGGAGGCAGGCGTCCCGCTTTATGATGGTGAAATCCTCGTTGCCGATCCAGGCAGTGAAGTCGTGGTGGCTCCCGGCGACGGTTCCCCGCCATATCATGTCGGCGGGCCAATGCAACTCGCCATGGCAACGGACATTCCGGCAGACGATGCCGAGATTGATCCTGAGACCCTTGCCGAGCTTATTGACAAGTTCAAGCATGGCGAAGATTTTCCAGCGCCTGCGGCAGGCGGCGGCGGCGGCAGCAGGCCGCACAATCTCGTTGTGCTGGAACGCCTCCTCGAACCGGTCGAGCCTGCGTCTGTCAGCCCCGAAACCGTCACACAGACGAATGAAGGCCCCTACAATCCTATCCCTCTTTCTCTGGGCGGTGTCGGTACACCCGTGACTCCGGTACCCGAATTCGAGAAACCGGTCGGCACGGACGACAACTACAGCGTGGTGGAAGGCTCGATGCAGTTGCTGTCCAGCGTGCTGGCCAACGACGGCGCGGGCTCCGGCGCGACGGTAGGCCAGGTCCTCTGGAACGGCGTCTGGCACGACGTCCCCGACGGTGGGTTCAAGTTCACGACCGGACTGAACGGCGTCGTGTGGATGTACCCGGACGGCACGTTCGAGTACGGCGCGCCGGTGCGCTACAACAGCGGCATCGGCACTGACACGGACGGCCCGGACGTCGACCACTTCCAGTATCGCTTTAAGGATGCCAGCGGCAACCTGAGCGATCCCGTCACGGTCAACATCGACATCACCGACACCGTGCCGGTGGCGCACGACGACGAGTACACGCTGAGCGAGCAGAACGCGGCGTTCCGCATCGAAGCCAACGTCATGGACAACGACGAGCCGTCGCAGGACTGGATCACGAAGGGCAAGGACGGCGTCCAGAACGTGGTCTGGCAGGTGAGGACCGGCGACGGCGCCACGGAAATCTCCGTCGACGGGTCGTACGACCCCAACGTCCCGACGCTG
>JAISPJ010000040.1 GCA_031274995.1 Azoarcus sp. | reverse complement strand
CCTCCCGTCTGCCGAATGCCGCTGCTTTATTACATTGGATGGCGACCGGTAGCGATACACCATATGAATTCGAATTCAGTCTGATCAAAGTATTGCTCGGTTTGCGTCCGGAAGACCCGCTTCCCGCCGCCGATGGCTGCCTTGGCGCAACCGAACGGGAGGAGGGCGCCGCTTTGCTTTCCGCCGCAATCGAGCATTGGAGTGCATTGCGTAACACAAGTATTGATGGCCTGCGTACCGCCTTTCTGCAGCGCCGCGGCTTTCTGCGGCCGGTTGATGGCGGCTGGTCATTACATCCCGAAAACAAATCTTTCGATCTGCTCCTCGATGCCTTGCCGTGGGGGATCGGTATCGTAAAACTGCCATGGATGCCGGTAACGATTTTCACCGAGTGGGCTTCGCGCTGAACGCCAACGCGCGCGATTGCGAGGCGGAATTCGCCTGGCTTGCGGCGGCGCTGCAACGCCGCCTGAACAGTTATTTCGGCACTCCGCCCGGCAGTCCGTTGCTGCCTGATGCAACGATACCGCCACCGGCTTTGAAAGAAAGCGATTCACCGTTTGCCAGCCTGCTTATCCACCATGAACTCTCTCCCGCAGAGCGCCTGATTCTCGCGCTGGCGCTGGCTCCGCACTTCAAATCACAACTGCTTGACGTTCTATGGTCACGCAACGATGCCACGCAACGCGGCTTCAGTGAATTCGGCGGTATTCAGGGAGGACAATCGGGCTGCTTCTTGCCGACGGGCGAAACAGCCTGTTTTCTGCTTGCCGGAGAAAATCTGGAAAACCGCCTGCACGCCATGCGTCTGCTTGCCGATACCCAGTGCCTCGTCTCTAACGAACTCATCGCCCCCCTGAGCGCGCCTGCCGGCGATACGCTGATGGCCGGGCTGCTACGCCCTTCGCGCCGGATTCTGGCGACAATCATCGGCGGCGAAGAAGCACTGCCCGAAGGGGGTGAAATCTTTCCGGCGCAACGCGTAACCACCGGCCTTGAATGGCGTGATCTCGTTCTGCCCGAATCCACGCTAAAACAGATTGAGGAAGTTCACGACTGGCTGAACCACAGCCCGACTCTGCTCGACAGCTGGGGCCTGTCCAAACGTCTGCGTCCGGGTTACGTTTGCCTGTTCCATGGCCCGTCGGGCACCGGCAAAACCTTGGCCGCCTGCCTTCTCGGAAAACTGTGCGCCCGCGACGTCTACCGTATCGATTTATCGATGGTCGTCTCAAAATACATCGGCGAAACCGAGAAAAATCTCGCGCGGGTATTCGCGCTTGCCGAGCGGCGCGGCTGGATTCTATTCTTCGACGAAGCCGACGCCTTGTTCGGTCAGCGCACGCGCATAGACAGCTCACACGACCGCTATGCCAATCAGGAAGTCAGTTTCCTGCTGCAACGCATCGAAGATTTCCCCGGCGTCGTCATTCTTTCTTCCAACCTCAAACGCAATATCGACGAAGCTTTTGTTCGCCGCTTCCAATCGGTTGTCGCCTTCACCATGCCGCGTGCGGAAGAGCGCTTGCGTTTATGGCAGGAAGCTCTGCCATCCGCCGCGCGCCTGGCCCCACAGATCAACCTGCCCGCGCTCGCCGAGCAGCATGAACTGTCCGGCGGCGCGATTATGAATATCGTGCGCTACGCCGCCTTGCAAAGTCTGGCACGCGGTGACCGGCAAATAGGCACTGAAGACCTTGCCCACGGTATCCGGCGTGAGCTAGTCAAGGAAGGACGGAGTCTCTAGACCCGAAACGCGATGGAAAACCTGTCCCGTCTCGTCAATCGTCCGCCTCCGGTTATCCCCGTAGCGGCAGTCAAGCCGCCAGAGATACGGCATAGCGCCAGCGGCGTGCAACGCCAAAGCCGCACTCTTTCAGCATCTGGCGATGCGGCCGAAGTCGAAGCGCACCGGGTCGCGCGTAGCATCGTCACGATGCCCGCGCCTTCCGCCTCGCGTATCGGCCGCTCTCCCACGCTTCCGCAACGCGCTGCAACCGCCAAGACCGCTTTGCCGGCATCGAAAACGCCGCAGGCGTCTCGAGCGCCCGTCCTGTCTGGCGCTGGAAAAGCGTTGCCGGAACAAGTCCGGCGGGATATGGAGCCGCGCTTTCAGGCAGATTTCAGCCGGATACGCCTGCATACCGACGAACACGCTGCGGCGCTAACTCAGCAAATGCAGGCGCACGCTGTCACCATCGGTGAAAATATTTATTTCGCGCCCGGCCAGTTTCGCCCCGATACCAGTCAGGGACGGGAACTTCTGGCCCACGAATTGACCCACACCATCCAGCAGGGCGCGGCGCAGCAAACCATTGCCGCCGATGGCGGAGCTGGTGCCGTCGGCGAACGCAGCTCAACGCGAGCGCAGCGCTTCCCCAATCCGTTCCGCTACCTCGCCGACAAGGCAGTGGCCTACATTGCCGACAAGGCAGCGTTGATTCCCGGATTTACATTGTTCACCGTCATCATCGGCCGCAATCCGATTACCGGCGCCGTAGTCCCGCGTTCGGCCGGAAACATCCTGCGTGGCG
>JAISPJ010000001.1 GCA_031274995.1 Azoarcus sp. | reverse complement strand
CCGAGTAATGCACGAGGGCCACGCCCGCCAAAACAGCACCGGCCACAACAACCGCCGCCGTAGTCACTACGCCCAATATCAGCTTTCCCATGATGGCTCCTTTTGAGGTTGGTTGAGACGCAGCCATTATTCCAGCCGTGTGGCTCACCAGGTGAGCCACACAAATTTATGGTCTGCTACGCTGGAGGAGGAGATGCCGTTGGGGGGAGGGGAGATTACCCGGTCATGTAACAATCTAAATCCGCATAATTTCCAAGAAGCTTTGATTTGTCCACTCCATGCGCACGGGCGAGATCAATACTCGCCTGAACAAGCTGCACATTTCGAGTAATATCAAACGCTGCTTGCGTCAACTCACCAAGCTTCTCAAATTCGGCATTAATCCTTTCCATCACCTGCTGATATACCGCATCAAGCTTTTCCATCGCTTGGCGCATCCGTGCATCAATGGCTTCCTGTAAACCCTTAATTTGTCCGGCCGCTATCTGGGATAACACTTTTCCGGCAAGTGACCCAACAACCGCACCTAAGACTGGAACTGGAATCAATACTTGACCGGCGGCAGCCCCTAGACCAACCAATGCGGCATCTGAGCATACAAACATACCTCCGTCCAGTAGCTGATCCAAATTGATTTTCCCTGAACGATAATCTTTGATAAGCGGAGCCATGCCTTTCACTGCACTCACGAATGCGCCCGCCATAGGTGCAGACAACTCTGCATAATTTGTTAAGGCGTAGACTGTGGCTCCAGTTACAGAACCCAGCCCTCCGCCTGTTAAAGCATCACCACCAACCTCCGTCCAATCTTCAGCAGTAAAGTCGCCCTTGAAAATATTTTTCCCTTCTTTTTGGTACTTCTTATAGGAAGCTGAGGCAAAACTGACTGCTGCGCCAACTGCAGCTGCTGTTGCAGTTGCTTTCACTCCTTCTGCCAATGAAGGCTCGTGGTCTTTCAAAATTTGCTTCCTGTGCGCCTCATTTCTGCTCTGAAAGTCTTTTTCATGTGTCTCGATAGTTTTAACAATTTTTCCTTGTTGAACTTCAGAATAATCGGAAACTGAAGGGCGAACTACCTCTGAAAACTTCTTACCAGTACCATCCTCTATCTCTTGTACCTTTACCAGAATAGCTTGAGCTGTTTTATATCCAACCCCGCCTCTATTTCCATCAATAATACGGTTGATTTGTTCATATTGATCCTTCGGAATTTGGTAAATACTTGTTCCATCACGGCCAAAATTCTTATACTTCTCCATGTGGTCAAGTACTCCCGAAAGGGAGCTTTTTGCGCCGTTGTAAAATTTAGACTGAACATTAACTCCATCAATCCTAAAGTCCTCAGGTGCCGTACGCCCGACTCCATCAAACGTCGCGCTTGGAATTTCCCTATCCAAAAGGTCTCGCGCTCGGCGGATACCGACTTCAACCACCTCGGCTATTTCACCATGCTTTGTATCTTGATTCCCTATAATCTGGCTGGGGTTCCCGATAAACTCTCGGATCTCTGCCGTTTCCTCAAAAGCCTTCGCAAAGGCCTTTTGTTGATTCAATAGCTGCCGGGACTCATCAGCCCAACGTGCTTTATTGATGGCGTCAATAACACTAGACACCACTTGATCAGGAACTGATGAGATAGAGGGTTTATTGGTAGTCATGTCTTAGGTTCAATATCGATAGTCTTGTTCAACAACGAAGACAATGTTTGAATATGATTAACCAAGGCAATAAGTAGGCATTTATTCTTTTCCGACATCTCTCGATAGTCCGTGATTTTTTGCTTCACTAATTCTTTGAGAATTTTTTCCATCCCTGCGACATGCTGATAGGTCAGGTTATACAACTCGGAAATGGAATGAGTGGAAGCCTTTAAGGAACGAATGGCAGCCTCAACTTTTAGCCGGATAGTATTCGTCTCATCGGCAACCTTTGAGTTGGAATGGGCCACCCACACAGCGCCGCCTGCAAAAGCAAGCCCAGCTAAAGTCCACCCTACAGGTCCAGCCAGTGCCAATAACGCATTGCCAGCCACCATTCCACCACCCCCTGCGGCAATAGCGCCACCGCCTAGCCAAGCAAGTGCTGCATTAGTTGCCGCCGCACCTGACAAGGTTGTAATAGCGGCTCCTGTGGATGCTGTACCGAAGGTTGTCGCAATCGCTATAGCCGCGGTGGGGCCCATGAAGGCGGTTGCTGCACCAGTAGCAATTCCAGCTCCCGCTCCTCCCACTCCTTTGATAGCAATATCACACAACTGGACATCAACTTTGGCTACCAGTCCATCAAAAGCAGTTCGTTCAACGCGATATTCTGCAAAGGTGCGGTCATACTCTTTCGGTGTATTCGCCAATGAATTTACATAGGTCTCGACATCTGTGACGATCCCATAACTACTCTCTTTACGAACCGCATAAAGCCGCTCGCTGTGTTCTATGGCCTCTTCTAAACACTTGCTATGTTCCTCTACAGCAGCCTGTAAACGATTGCTAGCAGCCTTTGCAGCATCCTTATTCAGCATATTTCTCTCCTAGAGTAATTAAGACACAGTCATTATTCCAGTCACGAAGCTCACCAGATGAGCCATGCAAATTCGAGTCCTGCCGGTTACGTCCACTTGGCTGGGGGTTATCGAGAAGTGCGTTAAGGCCACCTCGTTGGCACACAACCCTTGCTGCATGATACCCCTCCAGTTGGCTACACGCGGAATATGGGATCACGACGCAATCTGCCCACAAATTGCCGAAGTATCGGTAAGCCAAATCGGTAGCGTCGCGCACGGTTCAGCGACCGGAAAGAAAGACTGCGAATTCGATCCGACCCCAGGGATTACCGGAATTTCGGAGCGTCACAATCTTGGCGTCCAGTACATGGCCGGTATCCAGCAAATGGCTTACTGCCGCGTTATCAATGCGCGGGACGTAACCCAACTTCTGACCCTGCCAATCAACGCGAACCGCTCGCGGGTCATAGGCATTGTCGGGTTCGCGTGCCAGACTCAGGGAAGCGCCCACCGTCAGCCTTGACCAGATAGCTTCGCCCTGATGATACTGAAAGCCCGCTACGGGCGACCGTTGCAGTTCCACTTTTCTGGATACTGCTGCGCGAACCGCAGGTGTGGCAACGCCGAAACCGATCAGCGCGGCGACTTGCTTGAGGAATAGTCGTTTGTTCATGGTGCCTCCCGATTCAAAGACAACATCAGCCTACAGCACGGGTGGCTCAAATACTGAGCCTGATAAATTCAATGAGGAGAATCACCATAGATCGCCGCAAGGGCTGCCGCTTCGTCTGCCACGTTGCGGCGCAGGGAGGGCGGGCTTTCGACTTCCACATGCCAACCGTGGCGCAGAATATCCATCAGCAACTCCCGCTCGTCGGCATAGGGTACGCGCAGGCGGTAGCTGCCGTCGGGTAACACCTCTGACTGCTGCTCGGCATGCCAGCGTTCGTGTTGAACCCAACGGGCACGTTCAGGCGAAAAGCGCAGAGTGGCCCAATCTTTGGGCTGTCCGCCAAAAATGCCATATGCTGAAGCAAAGTACGCATCCAGTTTGGCTGACGCCACATTGCGGGCCGTTTCGCGCAACACCTTGACCTGCCGGATCGCATCGACCGAGAAGCTCCGCAGGTCATTACGCAGGTGACACCAAGCATCGACGTACCAGTTGTCGCGGTAATGGATAAGGCGTTGAGGGGAAATTTTCCGCGTATTGACCTCGTTGCGTTTCCGGTTCCAGGCATCTATTTCAATGCGCTTGCGTTCGAGCAGGGCAATGACAATATCCGCAAAGCAGCGCAGTTCGACCTTGCGTTTTGCCATCGACAGTAGCTTGACCCGCTGAGTGATCTCTGCCGCCGAATGTCCGGATCCTTCCAGCAAAGCCGCCAGCCGCGCCTGAAGCGGCGCGACGTGCGAGGCCAAAATCCCCGGCTCAATGTCGCCGAGCAGTTTGTGGGCTGCCAGCAATGCATAAAGCTCACCGGACGAAAACCACAGACCCGGAAGTTCATAGGCCGGCCCCGTTGTACTGACTTTTTTGAACTGGTAGCCTCTGGCATCGCGATCCCACTCAATGGGGGCGTGGAGGCGGCTCCGAAGGTATTCCATATCGCGCTTGAAAGTAGCCCGCGACACATCGAGCGCTTCCAGAAACATGTCAATGGGCACCACACGCCGTTCATGAAGCATCTGGTCGATTTTGTAGAAGCGTTCGGTACGATTCATGGGGTTCGTGACCATCCGGAGTTTTAGTGGCTCATATTTTGCGCCGCATTGATGATAATTTCCTTCATGCGATTGCCTTGGTGCGCTGAAATGTCGCACCGGCGATATTGTGTCTTGCGGTATCTTCGGGCGATGTCTGATACCAAGCGATCCCTGTTCGTCGACGCCGTCATTATTG
>JAISPJ010000100.1 GCA_031274995.1 Azoarcus sp. | reverse complement strand
ATTCCCGTCTTCGCGGGAATGACGGTTTCCGGGGGTAGTTTTTATCCTTTTGAACGCGAAATGGAATAACTCGTAGAAGTCTGGAGCAATAACATCTTCGCGCGTTTCCGCGAAGGGGGTCATTTACCCATTCGCCGCGCAAGCGAGACGCTGAAAATCCCCCATTCATCGATTCTCTGCGCAATTTTCTCAAACCCTGCTTCCCGCACCATCTGATCCATTTCGGCTTGCGTCCTGCGCCGCATCACCCAGGCCACGCCGTCCCGGTGGCTGGTGAGCGCGCGGGCAATCATTTCGAGCTGCGGATGCCAAGGCTGTCCGGTATAGATCAGGTAACCGTTCTTCTCGATGGCATCGTGCAAACCGCCCAGAGAAGCCGCGAGCATGTCGTTGTCGGAAAAGATCTCATACAAACCGGAGACGATGCCTACCGTGGCCTTCGGGGTGATTGCCGCAAGGTTTTCATGATCGAAGGCGTCCCCTTTCTCAAAGCGGGCAATGTTTTGCAGGCCGCGTTCCGCAATCAGGGCGCGACCTTTTTCGACGTTCATTTCGTTGAAATCACGTAACAAAATGGCATCCGGGCGCATGCCGTATTGCAACGCGTCGAGCACGTAACGACCGTACCCGGCAGCAATGTCCAGAATGCGCACGGGGCGCTTTTCCTGTTCCAGGTCGCTCATCACTTTTTTCAGGATTTCTTCGAGATGGAACTTGCGCCGACGGATGCCACGCCAACCAATGGCGTTGAGATAGGTACGGTCGATGATTCGTCCGAGCTTCCCCTTTCCGGAAGGCGTATTGCGGTAGATGTAGTCGAGCGAACTGCCGGAATCAAACCCGGTGTCATGCCCAAGCCTGACGCCGTCGGACAAATGTCCGGCGAGTTTCAGCAGAAACCTGCAAGCGCTCCAATAAAGTCCCTTGGCCGAGAGAGGCGGAAACGGCACGGTCAGGTTCTTGGCTTCCTCAAACGTGTGGCCGTGCTTGTGCTCATCGCGCAAATTGGGGCGGTTAAGCGGCGCGTCGAACTGCCGCAGGATGAAATCACGCGCTTTGCCGACCGCATCGGACCGGTACTTTTCGCCGAGGGTGTCATGGCAGAAACCCGGCAGCACGTGTTTTTCCTTTTCCGTCGTACCCAGACGCGCAAAAAACGCATGTTGCGGCCAATGGTGAACCACCCAATCGTTACCGGAAACCAGCAGTTGAGTCGGGATAGTGATCGCTTCGGCGTCCGATACCACCCGCTCGGCGGCCTCATACAGACCGAGCAGGATGTTGACCGAGATTGCCTGGCTGACAAGTGGATCGGAATCAAAGGATTTCTGGCGTTCCGGGTCGTGCGTCAGGTACTTCGATTTGACGTAGCTGTTAACGAAGAAGTTGCCGCGCAAGGCTTGCAAAAGCTTGAGACCCGGACGCGCGAAAGGCACGTAGAGCTTCACCTTGAAGGCGGGTGAGGCGAGTACCTGGCAGCGGATGCGTGGCGCGTAGTCGTGCGCCCAAGTGCTCGCCAGCACCGCTCCGACGCTCTGCGCAACCACGGCAATGTCGGGCTCCTGGAGGCTAAACGTGTTGCAGAGATGATCGACAAAAGACTGAATGTCGCGCACCGAATGGCCAATGCCGGGCGAGTCGCCCCGCACGCCGGGCGAGAGGCCATGACCGCGCGCATCCCAGGCGTAAAAATCGAAATCGGGCAAATTCAATTCATCGACCAGATGCGCCATGCGTCCGCCGTGCTCGTGACCGCGATGAAAAAGCATGATCGCGCCGCGCCGGGCCGGAACGGTGGCAGGCCATCGACGATAAAAGAGGGAAACGCCGTCATGCGTGGCGAAATTGAGATTTTCCGCAATGCGTGTCATGAACTTTTCCCTGATGAGATGGCCGTCACGCCGACCGCCGCGAGACGGCGCGCCAGCGGGCGCAGCAGCCCTTGAAAAGAGGATTTCCACTGGTATATGGAGATCATGATGCAGGGAAAATACTGGATGAATGGCTGGTTGGAACAGCATGATACGGCAAACGCAAATACTAGCACCGTGCGGTGTGGTGATCGGCCAAGCTTTGACGAGCATAAAGAAAACGTGACATCATGAAACGCTCCCGTTTTCAGGAATTTTTTACCGTACGCGGTCTCCATACCAACAAGGAGGTTTTCCAATGCAAAAATTGCTCGTTCCCTTCGCCGTATCTGTTGTTGCCGTCCTGCTTTCCGCTTGTGCCGGTGTAGACAGCGCCCCGGTAAAGACTGCCGGTAAATCCGGTTCTTCGCTGCAAGCTTCCGCCCTGCTTGCGCCTACGCAGGGCAACACCGTTCAAGGAACCGTCCTCTTCAGGCAAGAAGCAGATGGCATCAGGACCATTGCCGAAGTCAGTGGACTCACGCCCGGTTCGCATGGTTTCCATATCCATGAAAAGGGCGATTGCAGCGCACCGGACGCCACCAGCGCCGGTGGGCACTTCAATCCTCACGGTACAGCGCACGGCAAGGCGGGCGAAGGCGCCTACCATGCGGGCGACCTGCCTTCACTGGAAGCCGATGCCCAAGGCAATGCCAAACTGAATGCCGTGCTGACCGGCATCACGCTCACGGGCGATCACAGCATCGTGAGCCGTGGCCTGATCGTCCATGCCAGCCCGGATGACTACACCACGCAACCAACCGGCAACGCCGGCGCTCGCGTCGCCTGCGCCGTCATCCAGAAAGACTGAACGCCCCGACCGAATCCGGCAGGCAATGACGCCCCCTCACCCCGCAAGCGGGTGAGGGGGCGTTTCCCCGTTTACGAAGTGAGCTTCGAAGCCGCCACGAATCAAGGCAACGAAATCGGTTGCCAACTGGTCGCGGTCTTTCCCCGGATGCTGGGCGGCATAGCCTTCGAAAAATGCGGTCGAGCCAACAAGAATACGGTTCGCCGTCGCTTCAGGAGAAGTATCTATACCCGAGGAAACCGCTGCCTGGATCGCGCCTGGGTCTAATTTTTCTGGATATTCAAAAGCTTGCGCGGCGACGTAGCCTTTTTGGCAGCCTGTGCGCTGCCTGGCGCCGTAGCCGTTATCGAAAAAGAAGAAAAACCGGGCGTTGTTTCCGGCTTGGGCTGTCACGGCAGGCTGTTTATACTCTCATCGTTTTGATTCAAATATCCACGGAGGAGAGTTTATATGCCCACATCCAGGCAACTCATCAGCGAGCGTTATGGAGATAACTCCCTGCCCGCCCCGGCGGCATGGTCGCCCGTCATCGAACATCTGCTCGGCCATCGCTCGGTGCGCGCCTACCTGCCCGATCCGGTCGATGACGATCAACTCGCCGCCATCATCGCCGCCGCGCAGTCAGCGTCGAGTTCTTCCAATCTGCAAGCCTGGAGTGTGGTGGCAGTGCGTGACCCGGCACGGCGGGCAAAACTGGCCGAACTGGCCGCCGAGCAGGGCCAGGTCGCGGAAGCGCCGCTGCAACTGGTGTGGATTGCTGACCTCGCGCGGCTGGAGCACTTGGCCAGAATGACAGAACGCCCCAGCGGGGCGCTTGATTATCTCGAAGCCTTTCTCGTGGGAGTCATCGACGCGGCGCTGGCGGCGCAGAACGCGGCAGCGGCGGCAGAATCTCTCGGGCTTGGCATCGTCTTTATCGGCAGTATGCGCGACAAACCGCAGGAAGTTGCCGATTTGCTTGATCTGCCGCCCAAAACCGTCGCCGTTTTCGGCATGTGCGTAGGCACACCCGATCCGGCCCGCCCCGCCAGCATCAAGCCGAGATTGCCGCAGTCAGTGGTGTTGCACCATGAGCGTTATTCGCTTGGCGCACAAGAACCCGGCATCGAATCCTATAACGCCGCAATGGTACGTTTCTACGAACAACAAAAGATGAACGTGCGCGGCACTTGGGCGGTGCACTCATCCAAACGCATCGCAGGGACGGAAGCCCTCTCCGGGCGCGACAAACTGGTCAATTATCTGAACGTGCGCGGTTTCGCGCTGAAATAACCCCTTCAGGAGAAAAACCGCTGCCATATGCCCCACTCAGGCGGCTCGATCCAGCCCTCGGATGGTACAGTCATGTCCAGATTTGAAGACTTGCAGGTTCTCGTCATCGCCAGCGATTCAAAATTGCGCGCACAACTGCGCAGTATGTTGTCTTCGTTCGGATTCGGCGTGGTGCATTTTGCCGTGGCAGCGCGTACCGCCCTGCGTCACCTGCGGGTGCGCCACTATGAGTTGATTTTGTGTGATTTCGCGCTGGGTGACGGGCAGGACGGGCAACACTTCCTTGAAGACTTGCGACAGCACGAGATCATCACGAACGAAACTTTGTTCGTGATGATTACGGCAGAGCGTAATTATGAGCGGGTCGTCGGAACCGCTGAATTGCTGCCCGACGACTACATCCTCACGCCTCTGTCTCCCAGCGCGCTTCAGGAGCGCTTGGCGCGGGTCGTGAACAAGCGCGGCGCTTTTCTTCCGGCTTGGCAACTGGCTGGCATCGGCGACTGGCTCGGGGCAATTGAATATTGCCAAGAAGCGGAAATCAGTTATCCGCAATATCTGATCGATTTTCACCGGCTCGAAGCCGGGTTATACATCGCGGCGGGGCAACTCGACGAAGCCGAAACGATTTATCGACAGATCGTTGAAAGCCAGCGCATTCCTTGGGCGCAACTGGGACTGGCCCGCTGCCTGGCGTTCAAGAAAAACTTCATAGATGCCGATGCCCTGCTCTCCGACCTGATTGCCGACAATGATCGTTTCATGGCCGCTTACGATCTTCTCGCCCGTGTGCGTGCGGAAAGCGGGCAAGCCAAGGCCGCGTGCGAGGTGTTGCACACGGCAATCGGACACTCACCTTATCGCTTGGGCCGCCAGCGTCGGCTCGGGGAACTGGCAATGGAAGCGGATGATGCCGTCGCCGCCGAAGCGGCCCTGGATGAAGTCGTCCGCCAGAGCGCGAGTTCCGGTTTCCGTGACCCCGAAGACCATGTACGGCTGGCACAAGCACAACTGGCACAAAACAAGCTCGACGCCGCCCGCGAAACCATCGGCGACATCGAACGCAGCCTCGGCAACCTGCCCAATGCCGCGCTGTGCAAGGCGCTTGCCAACGCGATGCTCTACGCGCGCACGCACGAGGAAGAAAAAGCGCAGGAGGAACTCAGCGCAGCAGCCAGTCTTGCAAGCGCGGGCGCGATTCTCTCTTCCGGGCTGTCCCGCGAACTGGTGAAGGCCTGTTTCGACCACGACATGAGAGCTGCGGGCAGTGAAGTAGTTTTCAACATCCTGCGCGTGACCGGCGACGAACAGACGGTCAACGCCCTGCGCGGGCTGCTCCAGTCGCGCGGGCTGGAACTGCTCTCGAAGAGCATCGAACAAAACGTTCAGGAAGAAGTCCGCAACCTCATCAAGGCCGGCGCAGAAAATGCGCGCGTCGGCAACTACGCCGGCGCGGTCGAAGCGATGATGGACGCCGTGCGCCAAATGCCCGGCCACCCGGTTGTGCTGTTCAATGCCGCGCTGGCCCTGCTGCGCCACATTGAGCATCGCGGCTGGAGCCATGCGCTTGCCGGTCAGGCCCGTTCCCTGATTGATCGGGCGCGTGCGCTTGATCCGGCCAGCACCCGCTTGGGCACGCTTGCCGAATACATGCACATATTGATTGGCCGCAACGGCATCATTGCCGACAAGCTCGCCACCTCCGCACGCCGCGCAGGGCAGCGGTGAGGGGCGGATCAGCGCGGATATCCTGCCTACCCCCGCCGCGCTTCCAGCACGCCCTTCACTTTCCTGATTTGCACAAGCGCCCGCTGCAACTTGGGGATGCCATCGACTTCCAAAGTGAAGCGCATGTGCGCCACGTTTCTCTTGCTCTGGGTATTGACCGCCGTCAGGTTGAGTTTTTCGCGCAACAGCACTTCGGAGATGTCGCGCAATAACCCTTGGCGATCCATTGCCTGAACGAGAATGTCCACCGGGAAGGCGGATTTCTCTTTGTCGTAAGCCCGATCACCCCATTCGGCGACGATGACCCGTTCGGGATGCTGTTTGGCAAGATGGCGGAAATCACTGCAATCGATCCGGTGAATCGACACTCCCCGCCCCAGCGTGACGAACCCTTTTATGGCATCCGGCGGAGCCGGTTTGCAGCAGCGTGAAAGCGAGGTCAGCAAATCGCCCATGCCGACGATCAGCACCTTGCCGGAAGTGTTGCCTGCGCGTGCGCGATTGACGATGATTTCCGGTTTGTTATCGCTTTTGGTTTCCGATACGCCGACAGCCACGCCCATTTCACGTATCGCCGTTTGCAGGGCGCGTGCGCTGAGTTCGCTGCGGCCGGCCGCAATATAAAGCGCCTCGGCGTCCTTGAAGCCGAGGCGGGCCGCCAGCGCTTCGATGTTGATATGCACGTGGCCGTCACGCTGCGCTTCGCGCGTCACGGCAGTGCGCCCGCGCGCGAGTAATTCTGCTTCGTCCAACGCCCCGAAATATTGCCGTATCTTGCGCTTGGCCTGTGCGCTCGCCACGTAAGACTGTCGGGAGTCAAGCCAATCACGCGACGGTCCGCCCTCTTTGGCAGCGACGATTTCCACCGTCTGCCCATTCTTCAGCCCGGTATTGAGCGGCACGAGATGCCCGTCGATCTTGACTCCACGGCAACGATGGCCGAGGTCGGTATGCAGCCGGTATGCAAAATCGATCGGCGTCGCTCCGCGCGGCAAGTCTATCACCTTGCCCTGCGGCGTCAGCACATAAATGGTATCGCCGAGGGAAGCGAGCTCGAACTGTTCGACCCACTGCTTTGAACCCGCCACTTCGTCACGCCACGACAACAAGTTACGCAACAGCGCGATCTTGTCGTCGTACTCGCTTCCTCCGATACCCATGCCTTCCTTGTAGCGCCAGTGCGCCGCCACTCCCAGTTCGGCATGATGGTGCATGGCGTGGGTGCGCACCTGCACTTCCAGCGCCCTGCCGTCACCGGCCAGCACGGCGGTATGCAGGGACTGGTAGTTGTTCCCTTTGGGGCGGGAAATATAATCGTCGTATTCGTTCTGGATTGGCTGCCAGATTTGATGCACGATACTGAGCACCGTGTAGCAATCCCGTACTTCATCGACCAACACCCGCAGGGCGCGAACATCGTAGACTTTCGAGAAGTCAATTTTCTTGGAACGCATCTTGTTATAGATGCTGTAGATGTGTTTGGGACGCCCCTGAATTTCTGCCCGGACGCCGATCGCTGCCAATTCAGTATGCAGGCGCTCGATGGCGCTCTGAATGAATTCCTCGCGCCCGGAGCGGCGTTCATCGAGCATTTTGGCGATGCGCCTGTAGGTTTCCGGCTCAAGGAAGCGGAAGGATAAATCTTCCAGTTCCCACTTGAGCTGCCAGACTCCCAGGCGATTGGCGAGCGGCGCGTAGATATCCATCACCTCGCGCGCCTCGCACTGCCGCTGTTCGTCCGGCTCATCGGCGTAATGGCGCAGGGTTTGCGTGCGCGAAGCCAGGCACAGCAGCACGACCCGGATATCCTCGACCATCGCCAGCAGCATCTTGCGCAGGGTTTCGGCTTGGACGCGTGTATCCGGCGCAGAAACGGAAGCCGTTCGGGTCAGCAACCGCAGACTGTCAAGTTTGCGCACCCCTGTCACCAGCCTGACGACAGGGGGCCCAAAATCGGCTTCGATCCGGTCACGCGCATCCTCGGCAAATTCCTCGGTGGAAAACAGCAGAGCAGCAATGCGGGTATCCACATCCAGCCGCAGGGAAGAGACGATCAGCGCACAGCCAAGCGCGTGCGTCCACACCGATTCTCCGGTTCCGAGCACATGATCGGCGCAGGACTCCTTGGCAAGCATAAGCGCGCGCTCAATGGCGACACGTTCTTCCTGGGTCATCCCTTCGGCAAGCAGGTCGATGGGTGGAGTGACCGCATCACGGTCAACTGCGTGTTTGACGGAAACCATGCGTGTGATTATCCCATAAGGTTCCGTATCATCTCTTTTATTCCTCCTTTTACCCGATGCAGGTCAACATGCTCGGCAAACTGAAACACTGGAAACGTTGGCTTGCCCTGCCCGGCGGGCACGATAAGCCGACAGTGCCCGAAGAACTATGGGCGCGGGTTGAAGCGCGCCTGCCTTTTCTCGCCTGGCTCCCCATTGACGCGCGTCCCCGGCTACGCACCTTGAGCGAAGACTTTCTGGCAGAGAAAGAGTTCTATGGCGCACACGGGCTGCGCCTCGACGACGAAATCATGCTCACCGTCGCCGTACAGGCTTGCCTGCCTGTCCTCAACCACCGTGGGCTGGCCGCCTATCACGGCTGGGTGGGCATCGTGGTGTATCCAGGCGGTTTCATCGTCCCGCAGCAGGTCATGGATGAGGCTGGCGTGGTGCATGAATACGCGGACATTCTCCTTGGTGAAGCACGCGAGGATGGGCCGGTGCTGCTGTCCTGGTTCGACAACGGCCCGCCCTCCGGTGTCAACATCGTCATCCACGAGTTCGTCCACAAGCTCGACATGGCAAGCAACGGCGGCGACGCCGATGGCTGCCCGGCCCTGCCGCCCGGCATGTCCCGGAATGCGTGGGCGCAAGCCTTCACTGCCGCTTATGGGCGCCTGTGCAAACTGGAAGAGGGCGGAATCGAAACCATCCTCGACCCCTACGCCACAACCAGCCTTGGCGAATTCTTCGCCGTCGCGTCCGAAGCCTTTTTCGAGGCGCCCATGAGCCTGCGTGCCGATTTTCCCGCTGTTTATGCGCAACTGGCCGCGTTCTACGGGCTGGATACCGCCACAGGCGAAGAAAAACAGCGCGGCATCCGCCTTGCCGCCGACAGCATTGCCCTTCGCAGGCCATCGTGATAAAATACAACGTTTATCGGGGTCGTGGCGCGATAGCAAAGCGGTTATGCACCGGATTGCAAATCCGAGTAGGTCGGTTCGACTCCGGCTCGCGCCTCCAAAAAACACCTTAAAATTCAAGATATTGGGTAAGCCTGTTTAATCACGCTTACCCATTTTTTTCTGTAGGCAGTGGAGCAAAATTGGAGCAAAAATTTTCCTAGCTGTAATGGATACTGCGGAGATGTGAGAAGAACAGCAACACCCATACACAAAACACCCCCAAACCCCCTCACCCTTAGCGCCTCTTGCCTCCGTGTTGGCGTTTGGCATCAACTTCTAGCCAAGCCTCGGCACTAAGTATTTTTACGTAGTTCAGCTTGAAATGTTTGCCCCTGTCCTCTAGGTAGCAGTCCCAAGCTTCCCTGATGTGGGGCGGAAGCCTGTGGTAAATCGGGTGTTCAAGGGCTTCTAAGATATTCTTAGCTGTCTGCAAAGGTAAGCTAAGAGGCGGACAACTCAGGGAATGCAGGTACTCGGCAAGGTAAAGCAAGCTGTCAGGGTTGAGACAAAGCCCGTAGAGATAGCTATCCAAATCTACATTATCTCTATGTCTTAAACCAAAGAAGCCCGGCAAAGCTTTCACAAGCTCTAGTTTTCTTTGCTCCACTTGCTCCCGCATCCTTGCCCGTCTCCTGTACTCGCTGTTTGTACTCGGTAGGTCATGGATGTGGCAAAGGGGCGTTTTTTTCTCTAGCGGTCGCCTCATAACTGCACGCCAGCAGAGAGAGCAGGTAGCGAAGTGGTAAGCAGTTTCCTCCGGGGTCGGATACTCCTCTTTGTTCTCGTCAAGTTTGTAGTCCTGTCTTTGGGGTAAGGACTGGATGACGAAGCGAGCTTTATCCAAAAACTCGATTTTTTCCGCGTTTTCTTCGTACCCGTAAAACTGCCGGCAAAAGCTGCTCAAGTGTCTATCCAGTTCCGCCCAACTGCTTGCCCTGCCTTTGGGTAGCAAACGCTTCAAAATTTCCCCCCTTACCCCCCAAGCCTGACCGAAGCGAGTGACAAAAATATCGGCTAGGACACGGGCAGCCTCAAGCGTGTTCTTGCCTGCAAAAAGCTTATGAAGTGAATCAGGGTCTTGGTTCAAGTGGTGTTTCTTCGGGGTGGAAGGCTTTTGGGTCGGTCAATAAGCTAACTCGCATGTTCCAGAGTTTCCCC
>JAISPJ010000066.1 GCA_031274995.1 Azoarcus sp. | reverse complement strand
AACCTCTTCGACAGGATCAACGTGATCGCCGCCGTCAGCGTCGTCTTGCCGTGGTCCACGTGACCGATCGTCCCCACGTTCACGTGCGGCTTTGTACGCTCAAACTTTCCCTTAGCCATGCTGGTTCCTCGTGTTCATTCGTTGTTACTTGCGATTGTTGATGACAGCTTCGGCCACGCTCTTGGGTGCTTCGACGTAATGTTTGAACTCCATCGAATAGGTCGCGCGACCCTGTGTGAGGGAACGCAACTGGGTCGCGTAGCCGAACATTTCGGCCAGCGGCACCTCGGCCTTGATTTCCTTCATTCCGCCCGGCAGGTCGTCCATACCCTGGATGACGCCACGCCGTCCTGAGAGATCGCCCATGACGTTGCCCATGTAATCTTCCGGCGTCTCGACCGAAACGGCCATCATCGGCTCAAGCAGGACCGGGCCGGCCTTGCGCATCGCATCCTTGAACGCCATCGAAGCGGCCATTTTGAAGGCATTTTCGTTCGAGTCAACATCGTGGTAGGAGCCGTCGAACAGCGTGACCTTGACATCCACCACCGGGAAACCCGCAAGCACACCGTTGGGTAGGGTATCCTGCAAGCCCTTGTCGACGGCGGGGATGTATTCGCGCGGAACCACGCCGCCCTTGATGGCGTCGATGAATTCGTAGCCCTTGCCGGTTTCGTTCGGCTCCAGCTTGATCCAGACATGGCCATACTGGCCGCGCCCGCCGGACTGTTTGACAAATTTGCCTTCTTGCTCGACGGCCTTGCGAATGGCTTCGCGGTAGGCCACCTGCGGCGCGCCGACGTTGGCTTCGACGTTGAATTCGCGCTTCATGCGGTCAACAATGATTTCGAGGTGCAATTCCCCCATGCCGGAGATGATGGTCTGGCCGGATTCTTCGTCGGTACGGACGCGAAAGGAAGGGTCTTCCGCCGCCAGACGGCCCAAGGCAATGCCCATTTTTTCCTGGTCGGCCTTGGTTTTGGGTTCGACGGCAACGTGGATGACCGGCTCCGGGAAAACCATGCGTTCAAGGATCACCGGCGAGGAAGGGGCGCACAGGGTCTCGCCCGTCGTAACGTCCTTCAGGCCCACACAGGCGGCAATGTCGCCCGCGAGCACTTCCTTGATTTCCTCGCGTTCATTGGCGTGCATCTGGAGGATGCGTCCAATGCGCTCCTTCTTGTTCTTGACCGGGTTGAGCACGGTCTCGCCGGAACTGAGGGTGCCGGAATAGACACGCACGAAAGTCAATTGCCCGACGAAAGGATCGGTCATCAGTTTGAAAGCGAGCGCGGAGAATTTTTCGTCATCACTGGCCCTGCGGATGACTTCCTTTTCGTGGTCATCCAGGCCTTGAACCGGCGGAATATCGACAGGCGAAGGCAAAAATTCGATGACCGCGTCCAGCATGCGCTGCACGCCTTTGTTCTTGAAGGCGCTGCCGCACAGCACGGGCTGGATTTCGCAGGCAATCGTGCGCTGACGCAGGCCGGCCCTGATTTTTTCTTCGGACAGGCCGCCGTTTTCGAGGTACTCGTTCATGAGTTCCTCGGAGGCTTCGGCAGCGGCTTCGATCATCTGTTCGCGCCAGGTTCTGGCTTCATCGACCAGATCGGCGGGAATGTCGCGACGGTCAAACTTCATCCCCTGGGAGGCTTCGTCCCAGTAGATAGCTTTCATCTGGATGAGGTCGACCACGCCTGCGAATTTGTCTTCCGCACCGATGGGAATGACGATGGGCACGGGGTTTGCCTTGAGGCGAGCCTTCATCTGCTCGACGGCCTTGAAGAAATCCGCGCCGGAGCGATCCATCTTGTTTACGAAAGCCAGACGCGGGACCTTGTACTTGGTCGCCTGGCGCCACACGGTTTCAGACTGAGGCTGCACCCCGCCCACGGCGCAGTACACCATGCACGCGCCGTCGAGCACGCGCATGGAACGCTCCACCTCGATGGTGAAGTCGACGTGCCCCGGCGTATCGATGATGTTGAAGCGGTGCTCGGGGAAATTCAGATCCATCCCCTTCCAGAAACATGTGGTCGCGGCAGAAGTGATCGTGATGCCACGCTCCTGTTCCTGATCCATCCAGTCCATGGTCGCCGCGCCGTCGTGCACTTCGCCAAGCTTGTGATTGACGCCAGTGTAAAAAAGGATACGTTCGGTCGTCGTCGTCTTGCCGGCGTCGATGTGGGCGGAAATACCAATGTTGCGGTATCGCTCAATGGGTGTCTTGCGAGCCACGATGTTTATCCTGCCTTTTATTACCGCTGTTGCGAATGTGTCTTAAAGCGTTACAAAACAATCGAGCCCTTCACAGGGCCCGATTCGTTACTGATCGGGACGATCAGAACCGGTAATGCGAGAATGCCTTGTTGGCCTCGGCCATCCGGTGCACTTCATCGCGTTTCTTCATTGCCGCGCCACGGCCTTCCGCCGCTTCGAGCAGTTCGCCGGCCAGCCGCTGCGCCATCGATTTTTCAGCACGTTTGCGCGCGGCTTCACGCAGCCAGCGCATCGACAGCGCCATGCGGCGGGACGGGCGCACCTCGACCGGCACCTGGTAGTTCGCGCCACCGACGCGGCGGCTCTTGACCTCGACAACCGGTTTCACGTTGGCAACCGCAGTGGAGAACACCTCCAGCGGATCCTTGCCCGCCTTGGAGGTGATGTGCTCGAACGCGCCATAGACGATGCGCTCGGCCACCGACTTCTTGCCGGAGTGCATGATGACGTTGATGAACTTGGAGACATCCTGCGACGCGAACTTGGGGTCGGGCAGGATTTCACGTTTGGGGACTTCGCGACGACGCGGCATGGAAACAACCTCTCAGATAAATGCGTCGGCCAGATCAGGCCTTCTTCGGACGCTTGGCGCCGTATTTGGAACGTGACTGCCTGCGGTCCTTCACCCCTTGCAGGTCGAGGGAACCGCGCACGATGTGGTAACGCACGCCCGGCAAATCCTTCACGCGGCCACCACGAATCAGCACCACCGAGTGCTCTTGCAGATTATGGCCTTCACCGCCAATGTAGGAGATGACCTCGAAGCCGTTGGTCAGGCGCACTTTGGCAACCTTGCGCAGCGCGGAGTTCGGTTTTTTTGGCGTCGTTGTATAGACACGGGTGCAAACACCGCGCTTCTGCGGGCACGCATCGAGCGCGGGTACTTTGCTCTTGATCTCTTCCACCTGTCGCGGCTTGCGAACGAGCTGGTTAATTGTCGGCATACTTAAAGATTCCAAAAAAACCGGGGCAGCCTACCACAGGCCGCTTCGGCGATTGATTCCAGATTGTGGCCAACTGCGCCAACTGCGGTTTGTCAACCACAAAAGGAGGAGGAGGGTATAACACACGGCTTCCAGAGTCAACGTTCTGTGAGCAAGTAGCGACAAGCCCGCAAGAAACATACATGCGAAAATACATGCGAAATGGGACGGGCCGGCATCGAAGACGCTGCCGGGAGCCGTTGCTACGCTTGACTTTGGTAGCCCCAGACTATGGGCCAATCATAGGGCGGCAGGCGGGGTAAATCATCGTGGGCATAGGCAAGGATGCGGAAATCGTGCGTACCCACGCGACTGATGCGGCGCGCTCGCGGGACAGGGCATGGATGCCCGTTGGCATCGAGGAACGTCCAGACTTCGCGCGGGGCAAGCGTCATGTCGCGCACGAGATCGCAGGAACGACGGCTGACAATGGCCATTTCGCCGTTGGACAGGCGCACGACACTGCCGGGCGGGAACAGGCCAAGCCGCCCCATCAGGAGGCGCGCCAGACTGATGTCGAGCACATCGAGATCGTCCCCGAAAATCTGCTCGGTCAGCCCGGGCAGGCTACGCGCACGGGACATGCTCCAGTACAGGGGGCCGCGTCCCCGACGCACGCGCTGGCGGGCGGCGAAAATGTCGACCAGCCGCAACATGCGCGCTTCCAGGGTAATATTGCCCCTGGCAAGCCCGTTGGGATAGCCGCTGCCGTTGAGGTTCTCATGGTGTTGCAGCACCGCGCGTGACCAGACTTGGGGAACACCGATGTCCAGCAGGATTTCGGCAGCCTGATTCGGGTGCTTCACGACCAACTGTCGGAACGAATGGGGCAACGGCCCCGCAAGTTCCGCCATTTCGTTGTGCAACGTCATGCTTCCCAGGTTCATCGTCAGCGCCGAACCAATCAGGCTGACAACTTCATGACGGGTAAACGCGTGCGCGACACCCAGTTCGGCAACGAAGAGGGCCGCCAGAATTGCCTGGCATACGCTCGGTGTGCCGGGGTTGGCCAAGCGCATGAAGCCGATACAGGCATCGGGGTCAAATTGCCAGTTCAAATAGACAGATTCGGCGAGTTCCTCGCACGCCTCGACACTGAAAATGCCATTCGCGCTTAGCGCCGTATCGGCCACGGATAATTTCTTGCCGATGACCGTCAGCGCGCGCAAGGGATTGTCGGTCAAGATTGCCGTAGCTTGTTGGGCATTGCAGAACAGACGGCGGTTGCCCAGTTTTTTCTGGATGTTTTCACTGATAAGTGCGCCTTCGCGCAACAACAGGCTCCCGTTTCCATCGAAAAGATCGCAGGGCGCGATGGTTCCGACATACGCAGGGGACAGCAGTACTGCCCGCAGGATGAATGTTGTCGATGAGGGCATCAGCGGCTCTCGCTGTGAATCATCTCGAACTCTCGCTCTGTGCTTGATCCGCGCTTAACCATGATCGGCTCCACAGCATTTTTTGTACTTCTTTCCGCTGCCGCAGGAACAAAGGATGTTCCGTCCCGCTTTTGGCGAGGATGAAGATGGCGCTCCCGGTTCAACCGGTTTGGGCGCCGACAGACCGATGGAGCGCCAACGCAAAAAAATGCGGTTGACCGCCTCGCCCGCAGCCTCCAGCCAGCCAAGCCGCGTTTCGTTGTCGGCGGTGTCGGCTTCGCCACCTTCCCACGGAGCGATAATTCGCTGCAAGGTATTCTGCACGTCGTCGGCGATTTCGATGGAAAGCCCTGCCTGCCAATCCTCGGGCCACAGTTCGAGCCCATTCATGAAGCCGTCGATCCACCCCTCGCCGATTCCCGGCGAGTCATCGCCTTCTTCGACGGCAAAACAAAACGGCTCCCAACGCCCGTTCGTGCCGGGATTTTCACTTTCACGCCCGAGCGTGGTAGCCATCTCGTTGTAGTAGGCCAGCACGAGCCGGATTGCACGCCGCACGCCATCGCCCGCGCCAAAATCTGCGGTTCCGTGTGCCGACCAGACTTCCGGCAACCAGCGTTCGCGCCCGATCACCGCGGGCGACAGAAGCACGCCCGCCAGAAAACCATCGAGCACTTCAAGATCCATGCAGTCTTCCGGCACGGCCTCCGAGACAAGGATCGCCTCCAGGGCATCCATTTCTTCATCACTGAGTAACAAGGGAGAGGGGTCAGGATTGCTCATCGATATCGATACCCAAACGATACAGGGGTTGCCCCGAATCATTATATTTGCGTTCAAACGGTGTCAGTGGACGCGCGGCCTCGAACGTCTCCCACGCCACCGGGCGGCCAAGCGCCAGTTCCAGGGCCAGGGCGAACTCGGCCACATAAACCGGCCAGTTGCTGCGACATTCGAGCACACCGCCGAGACGGAGAATGAACGGGAATACCGGATGCGCGGGCCAACGTCGTCCAAGATGCCCGATTTTTGGCCAAGGATTGGGATAAAGAATGTAGTGCCGCGCCAGCCGCAAGCCGTCATCGACAAGCAGTCGCCAGAAATCAATCAGGTTGGCGCGCACAAAAACCATGTTCGTCGGCAACAGCGCCTCCGGGTAAGGTTTGCGCCTTTGCAAGCGATCTTCCGACTGATCGACACCCATTACCCAATGCCCGGGAAATGTACGCGCCAGCTCAATCGTACTGTGTCCCACTCCGCAACCGGCATCGAGGATCAGAGGCGCACGGCCGTCCCATCCAGCCAGCGCATGGTCGCGGGCCACGCGGTTGACGTCGGCAATCGGTTTGCGGAACGGATCGGCGAGATGGGTACGCACCCGCTCCGTCAGATGTTCGTGCACACCTTGCTGGGCACTCACCGGAATGCGTGAATTGGCATAGCTCACAGGTTCTCCATGCGTTTATTGCAAAAGGGCGCACGTTTGGGGATAATGATAGACCTCAATTTTAACAGGGTGGCCACAATCGCCGCCCAAGCCAGGATTTACCATGAAAGCGGACATTCACCCCCAGTACAAGGACGTTGCCATCACCTGCTCCTGCGGCAATACGATCGTGACCCGTTCGACGCTCGGCAAGTCCGAACTGCACGTCGAAGTGTGCTCCTCCTGCCACCCGTTCTATACCGGCAAGCAGAAGATCGTCGACACCGCAGGCCGCGTCGAACGCTTCCGGCAGAAATACGGCAATATCACGCGCCCGGGCAAATAAACCGCCCGCGAGCAAGGGGTTTTTTAAAAAAAGCGGCCCGGGCTGCTTTTTTTTTGCTTTTTACGGAGAGCCTCATGTCCATCGACATCCGTCCCATCACACCGGATGATGTTCCCGCCATTGCCAGCCTCGCCAGAACGACATGGCTCAATGCCTACGCCAATATCCTCTCGCCCGAACAAATCGACTACATGCTGGCGCAACGTTACGATCATGCGCGCCTGCGCACTGAGGCCGGAGACCCGCAAAAATGGCTGCGCCAGGCTTGTCTGGACGGCATTCTCGCCGGATTTGCCGCCTGCGAAATTCACAAGGGCGAATTCAAACTCGACAAGCTCTACATTCACCCGGACATGCAGCGCAAGGGCATCGGCGCGGCGCTGGTCAACCATGTCGCCACGCTCGCCCGCGAGCGGGGCTTTTCCGCCATGATCCTGGCCGTCAACAAACAAAACGAACAGGGCATCCACGCTTACACACAGTACGGTTTTCGTGTACGCGACAAAACCGTTACCGATATCGGCAACGGCTTTGTGATGGATGATTACATCATGGAAAAAACGCTGTGAAACGCCGGATCAATCGTCGCCGCTGAATACGCCCAACAGGTGCAGCAGGCTCATGAAGAGGTTGTAGACCTGTACATAAAGCGTAACGGTAGCCATGATGTAATTGGTTTCGCCGCCGTTGACGATTTCGCTGGTCTGCCAAAGAATGATGCCCGAACTCAGCAGAACAAAAGCCGCCGATACCGCCAGCGACAATGTAGGCATGTTGAAGACAAACGCAGCCAGTCCGGCGAGGAATGCCACCAGCACGCCGACGCAAAGAAACCCGCCCATGAAGGAAAAATCCTTGCGGGTAACGAGCGCGTAGGCGGAAAGCGCGAAAAAGATGACTGCGGTCGCGCCCAGCGCCTGCATGACCAACTGAGAACCGTGTGCCGTGGCGAGGTAGAGCGACAGGATCGGCCCCAGCGTCAAACCCATGAAGCCGGTAAGCGCGAACACGCATACGATGCCCATGCCGCTGTTGCGGAATTTGGTGGTCAGAAACAGTAGCCCAAAATACCCGAGCAGCGTGACCCACGGGCTGATGAACGGGAAACGGAAGAGAATCGACACGCCGGCCATCATGGCCGAGAACGCCAACGTCAGCGCAAGCAGGGTGTAAGTGTTGCGGATAAGCCGGTTCGTTGCCAGCGTCTGAACTTGCGGGTGGACAAGGGGTTCGATGTGTTCCATGTTGGGGGCTCCTTACGCGAAAGTCGCAACCTGGTGGCCGTTGCGCTGTCTTTTATCTTCGCTGATTGTATCAATATTGCCGAATAATGGTGCACCGTATCGGGAGAGTGGTAATAACAATTCCAGAAAAAAAACGCTTGATTGAGCGATTTCTGTTCCTCCGGTTCAAAAAAAAACCGGAAAGCATGGCCGCAGCCCTCAACATGGCGGGATGGCAATAACCTGGCCCGCTCACCGTCGCCAAAATGCCGGTGTAAATACCACCAGTAACGTAAAGATTTCCAGTCGCCCCAGGATCATCGTGAAGGCGAGGACGGTTGTTTGAAAATCGCCAAAACTCTGGAAAGTGGAAGAAGGGCCAATCGAGCCGATGCCGGGGCCGGTATTGTTGAGGCAGGTGACGACGGCTGAAAAGGCGGTGACGAGTTCCAGGCCGCTTGCCGTCAACAGCAGGGTCAGCGCGGCAATGCTTATCATGTACATGAAACTGAAACCGAGCACGGCATGTAGCACCCCTTCTCCTACGGGCTGGCCGGAGAGCCTTACCGGGCGCACGGCGTTCGGGTGCAGTGCGCGGATGAATTCACGCCATACCTGCTTGTAGAGGATGATTGCGCGCATCATTTTGATGCCGCCGCCCGCTGAACCGGAACAGGCCATGAAACTGCCAAGGAAAAGCAACCAGAGCTGCGCGAACACCGGCCATAGGGTAAAGTCTGTCGTGGTCAGCCCGAGCGTGGTCGACATCGAGATCACGTGAAAACTCACGCGGCGCAGAAGGCTGAAAAACCCTGTACCGGCATCGATGTCGCTCCGCATCAGGTAAGCCACCAGCAAAATGATGCTGAACGCCAGCACGCCAAAGAAAAACGGGATTTCAGGGTCGCGCCGGTAAGGCGCGAACGAGCGCCGTGAGAGCGCGAGGTAATGCGTCGCAAAATTCAACGCCGAGGCAAGCGCGAAAACCATAATCACCAGTTCGACCGTGGCGCTGTCGTACCAGGCCAGCGAAGCGTCGTGGTTGGAAAAGCCGCCCAGCCCCACGACCGAGAAAGCCGTGATGAGCGCATCCCACCCGCCCAACCCCGTCAGCCACAGCGCCAAGCCACATCCCAGGGTGAGCAGGATGTAAGTGCCCCATAGCCCCTTGGCGGTTTCGGTGATACGGGGAGTAAGGCTGCTCTCCTTCATCGGTGTGGGGATTTCGGCCTTGAAAAGCTGCCGCCCGCCGATGCCCAGCAACGGCAGGATGGCCACCACCAGGACGATGATCCCCATTCCGCCAATCCAGTGCAGGAAGGTGCGCCACAGGTTGATCGACACGGGCAGATTGTCGATCCCGGTGAGCACGGTTGCGCCGGTGGCGGTCAGCCCGGAGGTGGCTTCGAAATATGCCTTGATGACCGGAAGTGCGGGCAATTGCGCCAACAACGGCAAGGCGCCGAATACGGGCAGTACCAGCCAGGTCGTTGCAACAAGAAAAAAGCCGTCATGCACCCTCAAGTTACGGCGGTGACGAAAGGTCAAGGCAAAGAGCGCCACACCGCTGAAAAAGGTTACGAGAAGGGCTAGATCGAAGGCTCTGTCCGCGCCATCTTCCAGGTATTTGGATACCAGAAGCGGGAACAGCATCAGCAACCCGAAAATGGCGATGATCAGGCCAAGAGCGTTGAGCGGCGCGCAATAGGCGCGGATCGGAATGCGCGGCATCTAAAGAAAGGTGAAGCCGACCTGAAACAGCTTCTCGACTTTTTTCACCAGGTTCTTGCTCGGGCAAAAGACAATGACATGATCCCCGGTTTCGATCACCGATTCATCGTCTGGAATGATGACCTTGTGGCCTTCATCCGCATCAGGCGTTTCGCGCACGATGGCATTGATCGTGACCCCTTCGGGCAGGGAAATCTCTCTGATGGTACGCCCGACCACCTTGGAATGCTTGCGTTGTCCATGCGCGACGATTTCGAGCGCCTCTGCCGCTCCACGTCGCAGGCTGTGCACGGCGACGACATCTCCCCGGCGGACATGGGCCAGCAATACGCCGATGGAATCCTGCGCGGGTGAAATGACGATATCGATCAGGCCGCCCTCAACCAAGCCAACGTAGCTCTTGCGGTTGACGAGCGCCAATGTGTGGCGCGCCCCCATACGCTTGGCGAGCGTGGCCGACATGATGTTGTCTTCTTCATCATTTGTCAGCGCAACGAACAAGTCGGTTTCGTCGATCCCTTCGCTTTCGAGCAATTTTTCGTCGGTGACGTTGCCGTGCAGAACCAATGTGTTTTGCAGGCTGACTGCCAGCTTCTCGGCGCGGCGGGCATCGATTTCGATGAGCTTGACGTTGAAATCGCTATCGAGCGAAGTCGCCAGACGGGAGCCGATATTGCCGCCGCCGGCGATCATGATCCGCCGCATGGGGAGAGATGCGCCACGCAGGCCCTGAATGAGAGCGCGGATATGATGCTTTGCGGCAAGACAGAAGACTTCATCGCCCGGCATGATGACGGTCTTGCCGGAAGGCACGATGGGATGGTCCTCACGATAAATTGCCGCAATGTGCGCATTCATCTGGAGCAACCGGGCGTGCAGATCGACCATCGGACTGCCAACCAGCGGGTTGCCTTCACGCGCGACGACGCTGGTGAGGCTGAGCAGGCCTTCGGCAAAATCAAGCACCTGTAGCGCCTCTGGAAAATCAATCAGGCGACGAATGGAATCGGTGACGATCTGTTCCGGGCAGATGGAAAAATCTACCGCGAAATTGCTGTTATCCAGCAATTCCGGGTGTTCAGCGTAGTCGGACGAGCGCAGGCGGGCGATGCGTGTCGGCAGGTTGAAAAGTGTGCGGGCAATCTTGCAGGCGCACAGGTTTGTCTGATCGGACTGGGTTACGGCAATCAGCAGGTCGGCATTGTCGGCGCCTGCCTCGCGCAGCACCGAAGGCGATGCGGCATTGCCGCACACGGTGCGCACCTCGAAACGGTTTCGCAGCTCGGCTAGTTCTTCTGCGTCGGTATCGACAAGGGTGATGTCGTTGGCCTCGGAAACCAATCCTTCCGCAACGGATGAACCGACCTGCCCGGCACCAAGAATGATGATGTTCACAAAAGCTTCCGCATGGAGCAGAAAGGGCCGATTCTACGCGCACCGAAGGCGGGGAGGAAACAGGATGTTGCGCCGCGGCAAACGGCCATGGCAATCACCCCGTTCACGCCGGGCTTGTGGTCAGCTTTCTTCGTGATGCCGTCCGCCGTGCAGCCCGAGTTGCCGGAGCTTGCGGTAAAGATGGGTACGTTCGAGGCCGGTTTTTTGCGCCAGTCTGGTGATATTGCCCCGTTCCAGCCGCAGGTGATGTTCAAAATACATGCGCTCAAATGCCTCGCGCGCTTCGCGCAGGGGCAAATCGAACGAAACCGGGCTGACCATGGCATCGGGAACAGGCAGGCCACCGTCGGGCAGATTGATTTCTTCTTCCGTCGAGGTTTGTGCCAGATTACGGATCGTGGCATACAGCTCGCTGTAGCCACCATACCAGTCACGACGGCGCAATTGGGACAGGGTTGCGGGCGTAAAACGGCGTAACGGCACTTCCTTGGTATCGACAAGATGGCGCAGAATACGGCAAGCCAGCCCGGGCAATTCGTCACGAATGTCGGCAAGCGTCGGTATGCCCATCAGCATGTGGGAGAAAAGCCGCTCGACCAGGGCGTGATCCCATTCGGCGGCCAACAGTTCTTCACGATTCGAACTACTGGCAACAAACAGCCGGAGGTCATACCGCTCAAGACGGTCGACGATGGAAGCCAGGCTCTTTTGCTGAGGACGCGACAACTGTTCCAGGGCAGAGAGATAAAGCTGCCCCCCCTGTAACGTGGCCAGTCGGGCCAGATCGTACACCCCGCTGAGCGTACCCAGATCGAGCCAGGGGGTACCGGGCGATTGCAGGCTGCGGGCAACGAGATCAGCCAAATGCCCGGGCCCGGTCTGAAGCAAAATCAGGCGCGATTGCCCGGCAACCTGACGCAGGCGCCGGTGCAGGTCGCGCAGGGGCGCGGAATCGTGGAATGCCGCCAGGGAGAGCGCTGTAGGCACAGGTATGGCTGGCTGGCGCTGCAACCCGCGCTTGACCGCGGAAAGGAGTTTTTGCAGAGCAATGGGTTTTTCGAGATAGTCGATCGCGCCGATGCGGGTCGCCTCCACAGCGGTATCGATTGTGCCGTGGCCGGACATCATCACCACCGGCATGGTCAATTGCCCGGCTGCTGCCCACTCCTTGAGCAGGGTGATGCCGTCGGTATCCGGCATCCAGATGTCGAGCAGGACCATGTCAGGACAGGATGCGCCGCGCACCCCCCTTGCGGCTGCGGCATCTTCGGCCAGAACGACATCATGCCCTTCGTCGCGAAGTATCTCGGAGAGCAATTCGCGGATACCGATTTCGTCGTCAACGATGAGTATTTTTGCCATTTTCAGTGTTCACTGTCCGTGTCATAACCGTGCGCAAGCGGATGCGCAATCCCGCGCCACTGCCATCTCGATTGGCTATTTTTACATCACCGCCGTGTTCAGTGACAATTTTTTTTATCATTGCCAAACCCAGCCCCGTTCCCTTGGCCTTGGTCGTGAAATAGGGCTCAAATGAGCGAGCCAGCACTTCCGGCGGAAATCCCGGGCCGTTGTCCTGACATGACAAAAGCACCCAATCACCTTCGTTGCGTAATTCAAGCACGACCTCCGCATCGGCCCGGTCCGTTAATGCGTCCAGCGCGTTTTGTAACACATTGTGGATAATCTGGCGAACCTGCGAGGCATCCCCTATGACTTGCGGTAAACCAATAGGAATTTGCAATAAGATTTTCGCCGGTGTGCTTTCGTAGAGAATCAGGATTTCGCGTATGAGTTCGCCAAGGTCGAGCGGCGCAAGCGTTGGCGCAGGCAAGCGCGCGTAATCACGGAAAGCGTTGACCAGGTTCTTGACGGCTTCCACTTGATTCACAATGGTCTGGGTCGAGCGTTCGAGCATCTGCCGCTTCACGTCATCGAGTCCGGGGGAAAGTTTAATCGCCAGCCGCTCGGCAGAAAGTTGGATCGGGGTCAGCGGGTTCTTGATTTCATGCGCAAGCCGCCGGGCAATATCGGCCCAGGCCGCCGTGCGCTGTGCCTCGATCAGCCGGGTAATGTCATCGAAAACCACTACCAGCCCCCCTCCTGTGTTTTCAGGCAGGCGCGAGCCGTGTATCAGCAGGGTCATCGGCGTGCTGTCCGGCCTCGGAATTTCCAGTTCGGTCTGCCAGTCTCCTTCATGGGAGGCAAAGCCTTCAAGGAGCGTATCGCGCAACACCCTATGCCGTGGCCAGCCGTCGAGCGCAATGTCCTCGAAGCTGCCGAGTTCATCGTCAAGTATGTCATAAGCGCCACGGTTAGCGGCGCGCAGCACGCCTTCTGCGCTGAAAACCAGGACTCCGGTCGACAGATGGGTCAATACGCTCTCAAGATAAGCGCGTGCGGATTCAACCTCGACCCGGCCATGCTCGGCTTGCGCGCGCGCTTCTTCAAGCTGCCTGGTCATTTGGTTGAAGGAATGGGTCAGTATCCCCAATTCATCCCGGGCAGGCGAAGCCCGGCGCGGGCTGAAATCGCCTTGGGCGACAGCCTCGGTGCCTTCGGCGAGGATACGCAGCGGCGCGGCAAGCCGCCGGGCAAGGATAAAAGCCACTGCAATGGCAGTGAGCAACGCCATTAGAAGGGTCAGGGTCAGGGTCAGTGAATAGATATGCTTCAGATTGGTGCGCGCCAAGGTCAGTTGATGATAGTCACGATAGGCTTCCTGCACGGCACCGGCATGTCGGCTGAAGGTTTCCGGGACGGGCTGGGTCAGTTGCAGCAAGCGGGATGCCTTGGCAAGGCCACGCCCTTCGAGCGGAACCAGGACACGGATAATCAACTGCCCGTCGGGTCCATCTTCGATTACGCTCAAACCGCGTTCCTGTAAGGCACGGCGCAGTTCATGGGGCTGCGGCGTATCGGGAAGCAGGCGGACCGCATCACCGTCAATCGCACTGACCAGCACTTGGCCATTTACACCAAACACGGTCACGCTGCCGACCCCCGCCCATTCACGCAAACGATTGATCTGGGCTACCGTGATGCTCGTCTGATTTTCAATATCCAGGGTCATGGCAGCGGCCTTGCCCTTGAGTTGCTCGGTAAGATAGTCGAGCGCGTTCTGGCCGAGGGCAATGCCGCCCTCGAGCGCGGAATCGACCCGCACATCAAACCACGATTCGATACTGCGCACGACGAACTGGATTGACACCGCGTATACCGCCAGGCCGGGCAAAATCGCCATAAATGCAAACATCATGACCATCCGGAACTTGAGCCTTGAACCAAAGCGACGGTTACGGTATTCGCGCCACAGGCGGATAAGCTGATAAATGACCGTTGCTGCCAGCGTTACCGTGACTACCCCATTGACCGCGAGCAGGTAGGGGTAAGAATGACTGAACAATCCGGTGTTTGCGCTGGCCGAAGCCAGGAGATAAAGCGATATGGCCGCCAGGATGGCGGCAATGGCAACTGCGATGTTTTTCATTCTGTGGCCATTACTTCCGGTGTCGCCTCTTCTGCTGGTTCTTCTTCTGTCGGCACTGTTTCCTCTGTTGCCTCTTCAGGGGTCACCGTTTCAGGTGTGAATGACCACTTTGTCCAGCCCGTGTCAAGTTCCCATCTGCCATTTGCCAAGGCAGAGAGTTGAAAAGGCTTGGGAAGCAGGGCTGTATTATGGAAAAAACGCAGTGTCACTTCATATCTGTCTTTACTGTCAAACGCATCGGGCGGCGCTACGTACAGATTGCGGATGCGTTCCATGGTATGCACGGCATCTGCCAGCGAGTCGAAATTTCTGTGCAGGCTCCCGATATTGAGCCGGTAACTGCGAGTCATCGCGTGGTAAGCGAGACGATATTCGAGCCGACGATGGACGATCAGTTTGTCGAACCAATACCAGCGCGGACGTTCAATCCGCAGTTCGGTAACGAAATGCAATGCCAGGCCATGCGCCAAGGCATCGACCAGTTTTTGATTGAGATCGAATTTGAAGTCTGCATTGAGCACATATCCTTCTTCGGACGAAGCAATCCTGGCATAGGTAATGCCGGCATCGTCGGCTCTCGCGGAAACCGACGCAAGCGCCAGAAACGCGACAAGCATCAGCAGGAGACGCAAGGGCTCAACCATGCCCGGGTTTTTTACGCAGGCAGGCATAGTAAAAGCCATCATGATCGGTTGTCGGCAACAAAGGATGTATCCGGCAAGTTTTCGGCATGAAGTTTTCGGCATCCGGGTGACGCGCAAGAAAATGCTCGATTTGACGGTGGTTTTCGTCGTCAAAAACCGAGCATGTCACGTAGAGCATTGTGCCACCATCGGCCAGTGTCTGCCAAAGTGCATCAACGATATTGACCTGTTGCGCAACAAACCCGGCAATGTCGCGCTCGCGCCGCAACCACTTGATGTCGGGATGGCGACGCACGACGCCGGAAGCTGAACACGGCACATCAGCAAGGATGCGGTCAAAGGGCCGTTTATCCCACCAGGTATCCAAAGCACGACAATCGGCAACTACTATCTTGGCAGACAGCCCAAGACGGACGAAATTGTCGCGCATTCGATCAGCTCTCACGGAATCAAGTTCGAGCGCAGTGAGTTCAACATCAGCAAGTTCCAGTAAATGTGCGCTCTTGCCACCGGGCGCGGCGCAGGCGTCAAGCACTCGATCACCATCGCGTGCGCACAGCCACGGGGCGGCCCATTGCGCACCGGCATCCTGCACCGAAACATTGCCCTCGGCAAAACCGGGCAACTTCGACACAGGCAGCGGATGTTCCAGGAGCAAGGCTTCATTATCGAGCCTCCTCGCGGCAATGCCTGTATCGACCAATTCTTGTAGATAACTCTCTACCGTGGCACGACGGCGATTGACCCGCAAACTCATTGGCGGATGCAGATTCCCTGCCGCAAGGATCAATTCCCATTCGTTCTCATACTCGCGCCGGATACGCTCGATCCACCACGCGGGGTAAGCGTAACGAGCTGTAGGGTCCTCGTTACGCCACACCATAAGGGATGCTTTTTGGCGTACAACGTTACGCAGCACTCCATTGACGACCCCCTTGAGTCCCGGAGCCAAATGGGTGGATGCGTCCACTGCTTGATTCACCAAGGTATGCGCTTGCCCGGGACGTTGTTCAAGACGGTGAACCGCTATCAGCAACAAGGCGTGAACAGGCCTGGGAAGAGGTTTATCAAGGAAGTGGCAAAGCGTGGCATCACCACGTCCATAATCGCGCAGCGTGTTCCATGTCAGATCACGAATCGCGCCACGGGCGGCGGCATCCCAGTCGGTATTTTCATGCAAGGCGCGTTCATAACATCCGGTGAGATTTGCTCCCTCAAGCACGGCCGCGACCAATCTTGCTGCATGAAACAATGCATAGGCAAGGCTGTCCGGTTTTAACGGCGACACTTCCGTCGTCTTGCGGCATCCGGCTTGTTTCATGATCTCAACTTATCCCTTGATGGAATGTTTCACGTGAAACATTCCAGAATTCCGTTGCAGCAAACCTCCGATTTAAGCCATCAGGGGGTTGTTTTCGCACGGCAGGACATATTCATTTTCCCACCGACTGCCGTGTAAATTCACCATGTTGCGACTGAATAGATTGGGCTTTTTTGAGAATTTCCGCTTGCATTTCATTGAGGCGTGCAAGCGTCGAATGATCCTTGTCTTTATTCCTGTCGACCTGAATCATGCCATCCTTGATTTCGACCTTACCCCTGTTGGCAGTGATGTAATCAAGCAAGTCCAGGTTTTTGTCCATCATTTCCCCGGTTGCGGGAATCATGGCTTTAACGGCCCTGGCCGGAGCACGTACATGCTTTTCAACTGCCAGAATGTAAACATCTTTCAGCTCATCCGGTTGATCCAGTGCCGCAACCTCCGACTCGGTCGTGGCAAGCACCTTGTCAAGCGTTGTCTCGATCATCTGAAGCGCCTCACGATATTTGATGATGGCAGTCCGACGTTCCTCCACAGTTGCCTCTGGCTTTAAAGCTTCCTGATACTCTCGTTGCAACTTTTCCAGTGGCCTGCCTACCTTTTCAAGCATGGCCTTGTTGTATTCGACGATAACATCGTAATGCGTCGCGTAGATGCCGAATTTATTGCGCATTGACTTGTTCGGAATAAGGATGCCGCTATTGCGCGGGATCACTTCTTTTTGCAGGAAACTGACAAAAGCCTGACGCTGTTGTAATTCCCTGGCACATCCGGCAAACAGCACAACAAAACCAAGCATCCATAAGACGAGAATGGAACGAAAACGCTTGTTCATAAAAAAATTCCCTTTAGGCTGCCCGATTCTCTCAACCGGTAGTCCCTCAATACAGTTATACAATTCGGCTGACTTGGAAATTTACCATACTAGGATGCTGTCCTCTTTGCGCAAACAGCGTATTTGAATCGACAATAAAATAAAAAACCGCCGGAGGTATGCTCACGGCGGTTTTTTGCTTTATTGAACACGCATCGAGCAATCCCCGGCCTTCAGGCCGGGGGGACCCAAAATCAGATTTTTGGATCGTTTGCAGGCTTGGCGGATTTTTTGCCGCCATGCTCGATCATGCGCGTAATCTGCCATTGTTGGGCAATGGAAAGAAGATTGTTGACCACCCAGTACAACACCAACCCGGAGGGAAACCAAAGGAACATAAACGTGAAGACGATCGGCATCGCCATCATGATCTTGGCCTGCATGGGATCAGGCGGGCTTGGATTCAGTTTGGTCTGAATCAGCATGGAAGCTCCCATGATGAGCGGCAGGATGAAATAAGGATCACGCACCGACAAATCCTGTATCCAGCCAAGCCACGGCGCTTGCCGCATTTCGACACTGCCCAGCAGTACCCAGTAGAGGGCGAGAAAAACCGGAATTTGCACGACGATGGGCAAACAGCCACCGAGCGGATTGATTTTTTCGGTGCGGTAAATATTCATCATCTCCTGCTGCATCTTGGCCTTGTCATCGCCATATAGCTCTTTCAGCCGCTGCATACGGGGTGCGAGCATGCGCATCCTGGCCATCGATTTATAACTTGTCGCCGAAAGCGGGAAAAAGATTGCCTTGATGATGATAGTCACGAGGATGATGGCCCACCCCCAGTTGCCGGTGAGCGAATACAGTAGCGAAAGCAGCCAGAAAAGCGGGGCGGCAATGAGCGTCAGGACGCCGTAATCGACTACCAGTTTGAGGCCGGGCGCAATTTCTTCGAGTTTGTTCTGATCTTGTGGGCCAACATAAAGACGTGCCTCGACCTGCTCCGTCGCGCCGGGCTCGATGGTGACTGGAGCAAGAACGGCACCTGCCGTGTAGAGCCCCCCGGCCGTCTTGCTGGTACGAAATTCCCGGCTGACCCCCTGCGGCGGCAGCCAGGCACTGACAAAGTAATGCTGAACCATTGCCACCCAACCATTATCGGCAGTAAATTTGGTTTTGTTCTTGTCAATGTCACCGAACGATACTTTCTGGAACTTGTCCTCATCGGTATAGAAGGCCGGGCCGGTGAAAGTCCGCACGCCCCCGAAGAAACCCCCGGACTTTTCAATGGGATTGCCATCACGCAGAAACTGGAAATAAGCCTGCGTAGCCAGCGGGTCGGCATTTTCGTTGCGGATTTCATACGCGACATCGACCAGGTAGCTGCCACGGGTAAAGGTCATTACCTTGGTCACGGACACATTACCGGCAACAGGCGCTTTCAGTCGCAGCACCAGCTTGTCCTGGCCATTGGCAAGCGTCTGGTCACCGTCGGGCAACTCAAACAGAGTGCGATGATTGGGCAAATTCGCGCCAAGCAGACCGGATTCAGCTTCAAACACATGCGCGGCGCCGTCGTCGAAAATGATAAAAGCATTTTCCGGGTTCTCGGAAGAACGATGCTTCAAGAGTTCGAGACGAACGATGTTGCCTCCCTCGGCGGAAATTTCCGCGCGGATCATATCCGTTTCCACCTTGATCCGTGGCACTGCGGGCAGGTTCGTGGTTGCCGCCGGGGATGTGATGGCGTGATCGGGAGTCGGCACCGAATCATCAGCGGCAAGAGGCTCTGGCGTGAAAGCAGCGGAAGAAACGGCTGCGGGCTGCGTTGTGGCTGCGGGTCGGTTGTACTCGCCCCAGTGAGTCCACAGTATCACGAGTGACATGACGAAAATAACGAGCGGGATAAGGCGGCGTTGTTCCATTGGAGAAGAAAGTCTTGCGGAAGGCGAGAATGAAAAAGCGCGGTACTCTGCGCACAAAAACAATAATGATACCCGTGAATGGTGCGCCGCGTCCTAACAAAACACTGGTTCAGTTCCTGTGGGTCAGACAACGGTACCGGCAGCGGCGCATACCCGGTTCCCGGGGAGACGGCCCAACAATTGCTTGATATCCATGTTGAGTTCCGCGCGGCGTGCAGCCTTTGTCGGCGCATGCAGGCGAATGACCAGGTCACAGGCAGGCAGGTTTTCCCGTTGCCGCCGAAAAACCTCGCGCACGATACGTTTGACCAGATTGCGGCCATTGGCGCGCTTGACCAGTTTTTTTGCCACTGTCACGCCCAGGCGGGCAGTACTGAGTTCGTTTGGCCGGTAGTAGAGCGTATAGAACCGGCCACGAAGTGAACGCCGAAAAGCAAAAACGGATGAAAACTCATCCGTTTCCAGCAATCTGCAAGCACGGCAAAACCCCTGACCGGGAAGCCCCGGAATCATGGCCTCATCAAACAGCGAGGCGATGACGGCCCTTGGCACGGCGGGCGCGAATGACCGCGCGGCCGCCACGGGTCTTCATGCGGACACGGAAGCCGTGCGTGCGCTTGCGGCGAACAACTGAAGGTTGATAAGTGCGTTTCATGGTTTTTTGTGTTTGCGTCGCTAAAGACTTAATTTTTGATTATGGCCAGCCAAGGCATTGTTTGTCAAGGCTTTCATTTTGTAAAAGCAAGACGGACTCAATGCCGGCCAAGCCGGTATACCGCCACGCTGGCGAGGAAATTCGGATCATCGACGATCACCCTGCCATCGTCGAACGCCAGCCGCTTGTGAATGACAATACCGGATTGCGCACACAGCGCCTCGAAGTCGTCGATCGTAAAGAAACGGACGTTCGGCGTATTGAACCACTCGTACGGCAGGCTCCTTGATACCGGCATGCGGCCATTGAGAATGCTCTGGCGATGCCGCCAGTAACCAAAATTCGGAAAGCTCACCACAGCCTCGCGCCCCACCCGCAGCATCTCGGCGAGGATGCCCTGCGTATTGTGCATGGCCTGGAGCGACAGGCTCATGATGACATGATCGAAAAAGCCATCATCGAAGCCGGTCAGGCCGCGATCCATGTCCGCCTGTATCACGTTGATGCCATTCTTCAGGCAGACGAGAATTTTTTCCGGGTCGTTCTCCACCCCGTAACCGCGCACTTGCCGCGTCTCGATCAAGTGACTCAATAACCCTCCATCTCCGCAACCGAGGTCGAGCACTTTCTCACCGTGCTCGATCCATTGCGCGATCACATCATAATCGTAACGATAGGCGGGCATCTTTCACACCTCGATGCGGCCAAACCACGCGGCAAGCACCGCATGGTATTGCGGGTCGTCGAGCAGGAAGGAGTCGTGCCCGGCGGCGCAGTCGATCTCGGCATAAGCGACATCGCGCCCGTTGTGCGCCAACGCATAGACGATCTCGCGCGAACGTTCCGGCGAAAAACGCCAGTCCGTCGTAAACGCCACGACCAGAAAGCCCGCCCGCGCAGCGGCCAGCGCCGCCGTCAAGTCGCCGGCATGCGAAAGGGCGGGATCGTAATAATCGAGCGCCCTGGTCGTCAGCAGGTACGTATTGGCGTCGAACTGCCGCGAAAACCTGTCCCCTTGGTAACGCAGGTAAGACTCGATTTCGAATTCCGCGTCATAGCTGTACGCCGCCTTGCCGTGGCGCAGGCTACGGCCAAATTTTTCGCCCATCGCGTCATCGGAAAGATAAGTGATATGCCCAACCATCCGCGCCAGCCGCAAGCCGCGCTCCGGCACCGTGCCATGCACGTAAAAGTGGCCGTCGTGGAAATCGGGGTCGGTCAAAATGGCCTGACGCGCTACTTCGTTGAACGCGATATTCTGCGCGGTGAGTTTGGGCGCGGAGGCAATGACTGCCGCATGGCGCACCCGTTCCGGGTATTGCAGGGTCCACGAGAGCGCCTGCATCCCCCCCAGGCTGCCGCCGATGGCCGCCGCAAAACTCTCAATACCGAGTTTGTCCGCGAGCCGGGCCTGGGCATCCACCCAATCCTCGACCGTGATGAAAGGAAAATCCGCCCCCCAGGGACACTCCGTGGCAGGATTGATCGAACGCGGCCCGGTCGAACCGTGGCAGCCACCCAGGTTGTTAACCCCGATCACGAAAAACTTGCCTGTATCGAGCGGCTTGCCGGGGCCGACGAGGTTGTTCCACCAGCCGGAATCCTCTTTTTCGCCGGCATGGCGGCCTGCCACATGGTGCGAGCCAGACAGCGCATGGCACACCAGCACGGCGTTGCTGCGCGCGGCATTGAGCGTGCCATATGTCTCAAAAACGAGTTCGTAACCGTCCAGGCGGGCGCCGCTACGCAACGACAGCACCTCTTCGAAGTGCGCCGTCTGCGGCGCGACGATTCCGATGGACTGGCAGGTAGATTGCGATTCGGTCATGTAGCGATCCGTGAAACCAAAACCAAGCCGCGCGGGAGTGCACCGGAACCTTTCCATCACACTCATCACGCGCGGGCGTCTATTCTGCCTGAGCGCGATGGGGCTGCGGAAAAAAGATGGGGTTGAGGTTGCAGGCGAGGGCGATGCCGACGATCTCGTGGTCAACGCATCTCGAACAACTCCTGCTGGAATCGCCTTGCCTCGAAGCCGCGCGACACTAACCCTTGACGCAGGGCGTGGCCGAATCCCGAGGGGCCACAGAACCACAGCGAGGCATTTTTCCATTCTGGCACTTCGCCACAGAGACGTTCGGCATCCAGCCGGCGGTCACGCCCATCGACGATCATGTGCAGGGCCACATCGGCCGCCCTGGCAAGCTGCTCCAGGTTTTTGGCAAAAGCGCCATCTGGATTTCTGGCGCAATAAAACAGATCTACTGCGACTTTTGCTGATTCACGGTGAACGAGTTCTTCCATCCTCGCCAGAAAAGGCGTGATGCCGATACCGCCCGCTACCCAGATTTGCCGGGTGCCGTTCTCGAAGCGGAAACACCCATAAGGCCCTTCTACCGTTACACGGTCTCCCGCTTTCAGTGTCACAGGCAGGCGGGCGGTATAGTCGCCGAGATTCTTCACATGGAAGCGCAGCAAGCCGTCGTTCTTCCAGGCCGAGGAAATCGTGAACGGATGCGCCTCTTCGCCGTTATTGCCGGTGAATCTTACGAACGCGAATTGCCCGGCGTCATGTCCTTCCCAACAATCACGGGGTAGCCTGATACTTACCGCCAGCACTCCGTCGCCGGCAGTATGCTCAAGCGCTTCCACCACGCCGAGCGCCCGCCGCTGATGGCCGATCCGGCGCGTCAGGCTCAATACCGCGCCCACCGTGCCACCTGCCATCAGCAAAAGAGAAACCCAGGCCACCGGGGAAAAAGATGTCCAGTGGGAGAATTTGATGAGGAAGACCGAATGGAACACCAGCAGCAGATAAGCAGCGGCAAGGATGCGATGTGTTTTGAAGAAATGACGGTACGGAAACCACTTGATGAGCGCCAGCACGATCAATACTGCCGCTACGTAAAACGTCCACTCGCCCACGACCTCTGCTGTCTTGCGCATTCCCTGAAAATGCATCTCCAGATGCTCCAGGAACGTTTTCTGTATCGGCCCATCGATCACCGGATGTCCATGCGGCGGGCGTTCCAGCCACCCCCAACCCACCGCCCACTTCACACCCGTGGCCCACAGCCAGTGCACCCCGCCCGCCACTAACGCAGCAATACCCAGCCACTTGTGCAGGCGATAGCTCTTGTCCAGCCCCCCGAGCCAGGGTTCCAGCGTCACCGGGCGAATCGCCAGTATTATCGCAACGCTCATTGCCCCCATTGCGATAAAGCCTGTGTAATCGATTACGGTGTGGCGCAGGTCGAAAAAGCTATAGCTCTGTGCCCAAGGCCGTTCGGCGAACAACCACAATACCGTCAGCACGGCAAACAATACGCCATAAATCCACTTGATCCGTTTCATTGCGAGACTTCCGGTTGGAAAATAGCAGTATAGAATCCGGCAGTCGGCCGATATGTATGGTTTTGTATTGAACGCGGTGATTCCCTCCGCTGCTTGCGGGGGAGGGTTAGGGTGGGGGCCAGGCGACGCAGGAAAAAACACGAAATTTTGATTGCCGGGTCAATAAACCGAAAATACCCTGGAAGCGCTCTAAAATCTTTTTTTCTTGACAATATGCTTTGCAATTTTTTCGAGCAATATATCCGGCTTAAACGGTTTTACTATGAAGTCACAGGCTCCGAGAGCGAGAGCGGTCGATATATTGTCAACTGTTCCTAAGGAGGTTAAAAAAATGATTGGAGTTTTTTTATGTTCTTCGAAGCTCCTTATAATGGGGATAAGTTCAAATCCGTTTAGTTCCGGCATTTGATAGTCAAGCAAAAATAATTCAGGCGTTAATTTCTGCAAGACATTTATTAATTTTGTTGGCTTAGGCAATACAAATACTTTGTACGTATCCGCCAACACATGTGACAGGGCTTCAAGAATAACTGGTGAATCGTCAACGGCAAGAATCAACAATTTACGGTTGGCTTCTTCTTCGTCTAAATGTTTAACAAGTTCTTTCAAAGACATTTTACTTTGGGCGGCGATATTTTTAAAGGAGGGGTCATTAAGGTTTTGTGCATCAAAATTCCCTTTTCTTTTTGCCGCTATAATAGATGAATAAAACTTTTCAAAGTCGCTCACTATTCGTTTTGCGTAAACGGCAGATTCTCTCCAGTTTCCTTTTTTTCCATAAGAATCCAGTATGGAATGAAAGTCAAGAATGAACTTGTCACACTTCAATTTTTCTAATAAGGTTATCGCGCTATCTAAGCTTCTGTAGGCGTCTTTATCAGCATCGAGGTTGGCAAACTTAATTAAGGCACCCGAAATATCCGGTACAAGTTTTAAAAACCTTGACAACGTATCAAAATATTCATTGACCAATATCGAAGGCTCGGCTTTGATAACATGCCGTATATTAAGGCTGTCCTGTTTCAATAGGACCGGCAGATCGAAATACTCGGTGTTTTCAGTTTCCATGTTCACATGCCTCTTCGGTCATCATGCATTATTATTACTCGGCATTTTGCAATTTAAATCATGTATTTTCTTCTTTGCTTTGTCGTAATCCATCATTATCACCATGTGTTTTATCTGCTCTACTTTCTCTTTCAATGCACTACTCAACTTTAACTCATTCAAATTCTCTATCTCTTTATTTATAAGCAATAAATCGATTTCTTCAAAGGCATTTATCATTCTTTCAAAAATAAGCGGTAGTTCCGGCGGAATTTCAACTGGGTCATTATTTTGATCTTTTACAGAAAATGCATCTTTCAGATTTAGACTCAAATTACATAATCTCTCTAAGAGTACCGGTAGATGTGAAACACAAAAGTCGATCTCCATATTACTTGATGCAACTTCAAGATCAAGCGCCTTTGCGGAAATACTCATTGCGCCGATAGAGGCTAATGCGCCTTTCATAGAATGTACTTCTATACGAAAACTATTCATATCATTAGCCAATAAAAATTCGGGCAAATTTTTATTGCATTTTTCGATTTCTTGTATCATTAACCTCAGCATCTTTTCGTATAAATCCTTTTGATTGTCAAACCTGCTCATCCATTCTGATACGGAAAGTTCTTGGATTTGTTCAATTTTATTCCAGAATTTTTCGTCCTTGACCTCGACTGGAATGGTTGTGACGGGCGGCGGATTTAAAAACTTTTCAGCAGGAATCCATTGCTTTAATGTACGCTTAAAATCTATCATTGAAACAGGCTTTGACAGATAACCGTCCATACCGGCATTCAGCATCATTTCCTTTGCACCGGTGACTGCGCTTGCCGTAAGTGCGATGATCGGTGTGGTTATGCCCATTCCACGGATTATTTTAGTTGCTTCAATGCCGGTCATTTTTGGCATCATTTGATCCATAAATACCATATCATATGTGTTTTGTTGAAGCAGATCTATCGCCTGTTTACCAGATAAAGCGGTATCCGTCGTTACTTGACAGAGCTGCAAAAGCCCGCACGCAACGTCCAAATTGATTTTATTATCATCTACAACCAATACCTTCGCATCAGGCGCATAAAGCACGATTTCATGGTTATCGACATGATGTATTAATGCTTCATTACCTAAAATCTTCGGGATTTCGACATGAAATGATGTCCCTTGCCCATATACGCTCTCTACAGTTATTTGTCCGCCCATCATTTCAACAATAGCTTTTGCAATGGTCAGGCCAAGTCCTGTTCCTGTTATATTTCGGTTTCTTTTCACATCAGCTTGTTCAAAAGCGTCAAAGAGAATAGCAATAGCTTTCGGATGTATACCTATGCCTGTATCACTGACGGTGATTTTTATAGAGTTGTCTGTAAAGGTGACTTTCAACTGTATGCTACCCTCGTTTGTGAACTTGCCTGCATTGCTCAATAAATTCAAAAGCACTTGCCTGAGGCGTACATCATCACCATATAAACACACGGGAGCATTCTCTTGTATAATCATATCAAAAACTATATTTTTATCTTCGATCAGAAATTTTGCTACTGAGTTAACTTTATCAATAAACTCACTAAAATAATAATGGACGGGTACAAGGCTTAATTTTCCTGTTTGCCATTTTGAAACATCTAAAATATCATTAATGATGTCCAAAAGTATCGCAGCAGATACATTTATATCTTTCACGTACTGAAGCTGTCGATGGGTCAAATTTTCTTGTAGCAGCAGATCCGACATTCCTAATACTGCATTCATCGGGGTACGGATTTCATGCGACATATTGGCTAAAAACTGGCTTTTTGCTTCACTGCCAGCCTGTGCAGCTTCTCTTTGAAGCACTGCTTCACGTTCTCTTTCGGCGATTTCTAAAATTTTTTGTTCATTGGCCTTTTTTTCGCGTAAATCTAGTGAAAAAGATAAATAATAATACGAGTTTTTCCACGGAATCCGTACGATTTTGCTTTCTACCGGAATAAGTTCTCCTGACAATTTTTTGAATGAACGTTCAATAGTAATAGAATCCGTTTCAGTTTCATCTAAAATTCGATGAACTTCCGCTTTCATGTTAGTGGTTTTTATTCCATTTGGCTGAAATTCCGGGAACAAGTTATAAAATTGTTTACAAAACTCTGCTTTGTTAGAAAATTCTAATATATTCAACGTGGCCTGATTACAGTCGATGATATTGTTTCGATCATCTTGTAATATACACATCATTGGATTAGTGTCCAACATAAGCCTTATGCGTTGTTCGGCTTCTTTTGCTTCAGCTTCCTTTTTTATCAGGCTGGTCATATCATGAAAGTTTACAACAAGCCGATAATTAAATACCCATGAAATGCGATAAATACTTATCATAAAATATGTAGGCGTTCCATCATTTTTTGATAACAGCACACGGGTTTGTGCAAAACCTTTCTTTAAAGATTCACGAATAACACTTTGTCTTAAAGACTCTGTTTTTTTCCCATTGGGTTGTTTTTTTGGTGCGATTGAAAAGAAATGTTCACTAAAATCTTTTAATGATGTAATTCTTGTATTTCCAAAAACATGAAAGGCCTCATCATTATACGCAATAAAATTACCTTTCATATCCCATACCACACATGGCAACATGATCGAATTCAACATATCGTTCATGCGCCGTTCGGCTTCTTCTAATCGTAAATAGGTAATGTCTTGCGCTACGATAACTAAACCCGCAAAATCGTTTTTTTTATCTGCTATTCGTCTAAATGCAATCCGATATATGCGTTTTATTCCAGTCGGCCAAGTTATTGTATCCTCCTCAATAAACTCATTTTCACCAGACAGGATACGCGAAAATCGGCGTGATGATTTTTCGACAATTTCTTTATCGTTTAATGATTTATATACATCATAAACCGACATGCCGGTAAATATGTTATGATCCTCTATTCCTAATAAACTGTAAAGACTGTCGCTGAAATAGAGGATTTTTTTGTCACGATCCAATAAAACAGAATAGCTAAATACACCTACGAGAGCCTGAATATATTTTTCGAACAAATCTTCTTTTTGCGTGTGTTGATCTTTCAACATTTTTCATGACCTCTCTTGAGTGGTCTGCTGCGTCAAAAACATACAACACCGGCATGTCATCAAGGCATATTCCCCTAGTGATAATCAATATGTTATACTCACCGCAGCAGGTTGCACGATAAATATTTCACCGCTCCGACTTTCTCAAAACCAGCGTATCTCCGCGCTGTGCGAGTTCCAGTCGTTTGAGCACGTTCATGCCCAGCAGGATGATCTCGTCGCCGTCCATGCCGGGGTTGAGGGTGGCCTGTGTCTGGCGCAGTGCGAAAGGCCCAAAAGCAAGTTCGTCGATGAGGGTCATCCGGCCTTCGACGATTCCGTTGGCGGTGCTGATCTGAATCGCCGGGCCAATGGCTTGCAGGCCAAGCCGTCTGCCCAGCCTTGCGGGCAAAGCGACCTGGGTCGCGCCGGTGTCGAGCATGAAGGTGACGGGCTGGCCGTTGATGGCACCGGGCACAAAGTAATGCCCGTCAGGGTTACGCTTCAAAACCAGCTCGGAGGCCGCGCCGGGGGCGACGGTGAGATGTCGGTTGGGGTTGGCGCGCCTGTCCTGCACCCCTTCGAAAAAGAGCCACAGCACACCGATCAGCGCCAGCGCGGCCAGCCAGGCCATGCCCCGGCCCATCGGGCGCACCAGGTCTTTTTCTTCATCGGGCTGCGGGGTACTCATCAATGCCAAGCCATCAGGCAAACGCCTGACCGTGTTCGCGGGTGGCATGGAAGGTGATTTTCGGCCATTTTTCCGTGGTTACTTCCAGGTTGTAACGGCTGCTGGCAAGATAGACGAGGTTGCCGTCAACATCCTGGCCAAGCCGCAGCGCCTGTTCCCGCTCGAAGTTTTGACGAGTGATTTCGTCAGGGAAGGTAAGCCAGCGCACGGTGTGAATGTCGGCGTTGTCGAAGATGGCATCGACCTTGTATTCGTTTTTCAGGCGTTGGGCGACGACTTCAAATTGCAGTTGGCCGATTGCGCCCAGAAGCATCTGCCCGCTTTCGAGTTCAAAAACCTGAATGGCCCCTTCTTCGCCAAGTTCCTTTAACCCTTTTTGCAATTGCTTGGATTTGAGCGGGTCGCGCAGGCGCGCGATGCGGAAAAGTTCCGGCGAGAAGTAAGGAATTCCTTTGAAACACAGCGCCTCGCCTTCGGTGAGCGTGTCGCCGATCTGCAACTGGCCGTGGTTGTGGATGCCGATGATGTCTCCGGCAACGCCGTCTTCTTTCAGGATGCGCTCGTTTGCCATGAAGGTGAGGGCGTTGGCGAGTTTCATATCGCGCCTGTCGCGCACGTGGCGTATTTTCATGCCGGAAACATAACGCCCCGAGCAGATACGGAAAAAAGCAATGCGGTCGCGGTGTCTGGGATCCATGTTGGCCTGGATTTTGAAGACAAAGCCGGAGAAATCTGCCTCTGCTGGTTGCACCATGCGCGTTTTGCCATCGCCTCCGCCAGTGGAAGCGATTCTTGTCTGAGGCGGCGGCGCCCAGTCGATAAGGGCCTGGAGGATTTCCTGCACGCCAAAGTTGTTGATGCCGGAGCCGAAGAACACGGGACTTTGGCGTCCTGCGAGAAATTCCGCAAGTTCAAAGGGCGGCGATGCGTCGTGGAGCAGTGCCACGTCGTCCCGTACCTGGCCGATTTCAAACGGGTAGCGGCTGTCAAGTTCCGAATTGCCGAGGCCCGCGATGATCTCTCCTTCGCTTCTGTGCTCTTTGCCTGGTGTGAAGGCCAGCATGTGGTCGGCCAGCAGATGATAGACGCCCCGGAAGGCCTTGCCCATGCCAATCGGCCAAGTGACGGGGACGCAGGAAATTTTGAGCACCTCTTCGATTTCGGCCAGTAGATCGAAGGGCGCGCGCACTTCGCGGTCGAGTTTGTTGATGAAGGTGATGATCGGGGTGTCCCGCAGGCGGCAGACCCTGAGCAGTTTGATGGTCTGCGCTTCTACGCCCTTGGCGGCGTCAATCACCATTACCGCCGCGTCTACGGCAGTGAGCACACGGTAGGTGTCTTCGGAGAAGTCCTCATGCCCTGGCGTATCGAGCAAGTTGACGGTGTGTCCCTGATACTCGAACTGCATCACGGAACTGGTGACGGAGATGCCGCGCTGTTTTTCGACTTCCATCCAGTCGGAAGTGGCATGACGCGCGGATTTGCGGGCCCGCACCGTCCCCGCAAGCTGGATCGCGCCGCCGAACAGCAGCTGTTTTTCGGTCAGCGTGGTCTTGCCCGCGTCCGGGTGGGAAATGATGGCGAAGGTGCGGCGGCGATGAACATCGCGCAGGAGTTCGGAGGAGGAGAGCGAGATCACAAGGGAAAAAGCCTGATCGAAAAGATAAAGGATAGATCAGGAAGACGGCTTGCTGATAAACCCTGAACAAAATTCTCCCGGCCTTTCGCCTGCCTGTGAGCGAAAGCCCGGGAAGGTATCAACAAAAACAGGAACTTCGGAGCGCATCAGTCGGCGGGTATCCGAAAACGTTCGACGCCGCTGCTTAACGTTGTCGCCAGTGTGTTCAACTGTTCGGCGGAATGGGCCACAAAACCGATGGCGCTGGAATTTTCCTCGACCATATGCACAATCTGCTCGATCCGGCTGGCAATATCTTGACTGGCATCCGCTTGCTCTTTGAGCGCGTTGGAAACTTCGTCGATCATATGCACGACGTTTTGCGCGCCGGTATCAATCTCGCCGATCATGCCCCCCGCCTTTTGCGCCCGATCCATGCCCGCCTGCATCCGTTGGGCAGTGGTTTCCATTTGGGTCGTCATCGCGCTGGAGTCGTTCTGAATTGATCCGACCATGCCGGTGATTTCCTGCGCGGAGGCGGTCGTCTTCTCGGCCAGCTTGCGCACCTCGTCGGCGACGACGGCGAAGCCGCGCCCCTGTTCGCCAGCCCTGGCCGCCTCGATGGCGGCGTTGAGGGCGAGCAGATTGGTCTGGTTGGCGATGTCGGCGATGACGCGGGTGATGTCGCCGATTTTGGCGATCGACTGGTTCAGCTGGTTGATGGTGGCATTCGAGGTGGTTACCGCCTCGACGACGCGGGTCGTCGCCTCCATGCTCTGGTTGATGTTGGCATTGCTGGCGGTGACCTTGTCCTGCGAACCTCGGGCCGCCGTCGCCGTCTCCTGGGCGTTGGCCGCCACTTCGTGCACCGACTGGCTGAATTGTTCGGTCGCTGCGGCGACGCCCTCGACGCTGGCCTGCTGCTGTTCGGACTGGGCGGTGACCTGAGCCATTTGTTCATCCAATTGCTGGCTGCGCGCATCAATTGCCTTCGAGGCGCCGCCGATCTCGTAAAGCATGGCCTTCAGGGTGCCCTGCATGGTCGCCAGGCTGCACATCAGCAGTCCGGTTTCGTCACGGCCGCCGATATCGATGTCGTCGGTCAGGCGACCCTCGGCGATGGCCTCGAAGCAGGCCATGGCCTTACGCAGCGGACCGACGATGGCGGCAACCAGATAGGCGCCGCCGCCGATGGCGAGCAGCAGCGCGACAACCAGCAGGCCGATGTTCAGATTGAGGCCGCGCTGATAATTCGCCGTGGCCTCGGCGTAGCGGACCTTGGCCTGGCTGACCAGATCGTCGATCAGAGCCTGGCCGTCGCGCTGCATTTCAGCGTAGCGCGGGTTGATGTGGCGCTGCAGGGATACATAGGCATCGTTGTACTTGCCTGCCATGACCAGATCGCGGGTGCCGTCGATGCCTTCATTGGCGAAGCGGGCGCGGGTGTCCTGGAATTTCTCGAATAGGGTTTTCTGGTTGTCGGTGAGCGCCGCTGCCTTGAGCGTTTGGAGCAGGCTATCGAGTTCCGTGCGGTTTTTCGCAATGTTGTCCATGTGCATCGACACCGGATGCTCGTGCAGCCTGGAGCCGGTATTGGTAGGGTCGTGCTGCAGGCTCAACATGATCTGCGCTCGGTTGTCGGCCAGCAGGAACATGGCCCGGTTGACGGCATTGGCCGGTCCCATATTGTTGTTGTAGATCGCATTGAGTTCGTCGTTGGCGTTCTTCTGGCCGGCCAGGCCGACGAAACCGACGATGGCCACCAAGGCGGCCAGGACTAGCATCACCGACCACAGGCGGAGACGTAGCGTCAGGCTGCGCCGGCCGCTGGTCGGTAGCGCCCCGTGCTGGCCGGCCGCCGCGTAAGCGGCTTCGGCGGCGCTACGCTTGTCGCGCGGGGCTGGCGCGCGTACCGACACATAGCCGGTGATCTGGCCATTTTTCTTCAGCGGTGCGACGAGGGCTTCAACCCAGTAAAAATCGCCGTTCTTGCAGCGGTTCTTGACCAAGCCACGCCACGGCAGGCCGGATTTGATCGTCGTCCACAGATCCTGAAAAGCGGCTTCCGGCATGTCCGGGTGACGGATGATGTTGTGGTTCTTGCCGATCAACTCCTCGCGGGAGAAGCCACTGAGATTGACGAAGGCGTCATTGGCATAGGTGATGATGCCTTTGAGATCGGTCCGCGACACCGGACAAGTGCTGGGCGGGAATGGAATCTCGCGCTGCGTGACGGGTTGATTGTTTTTCATGGGATCACCGATGTCGGAATGCAAGCCGGAGTGGGGGAACATTCAGCTTGACGGAAATGGAGCGGCCCATTCTAAGCCAAGAGCGAAATCGGCGAAACAGCGTGAAACCTTTGGCAAGGAACGGATGTGAGCCCAGACAAAATTCTATTTGTATAACCCGGTGGCGGCCGGAAGCAAGCCGCCGATATTGCCCGGCTACCTGTATGCACGGCGCCTTGAGCCGAGGCCGGCAACGAAATTGTAATCCGGCTCTTGAAATCGCCCAGGGTGGCCCCTATTATTAGCACTCGCCGACGGGGAGTGCTAACAACCGTTCCCGTTCCGGTCTCGGAGCCGCTTCTATCCGGTCCGACCCATTTCAGTTTGTTGTAACTCTCTATTCATTGTTCAGGAGTCCGCTATATGAATATCCGTCCTTTGCACGACCGTGTGATCGTCAAGCGCATTGAAGCCGAGCGCACCACCGCTTCCGGCATCGTCATCCCCGATTCCGCTGGTGAGAAGCCCGATCAGGGCGAAATCCTGGCCGTTGGCCCGGGCAAGCGCGACGATGCTGGTAACCGCATCGCGCTCGACGTCAAGGTCGGCGATCGCGTGCTGTTCGGCAAGTACGCCGGTCAGGCCGTCAAGGTCGATGGCCAGGAAATCCTGGTCATGCGTGAAGAAGACATCATGGGTGTCGTGCAGAAGTAATCGCTTCGCTCGATCTCAACAGAACTATTTTTCAGGAGCTATCAAATGGCAGCAAAAGAAGTCAAATTCGGTGATTCCGCCCGTGCCCGCATGGTCGAGGGCATCAACATCCTGGCCGACGCGGTCAAGATCACCCTCGGTCCCAAGGGCCGCAACGTGGTGCTCGAGCGTTCCTTCGGCGGTCCGACCGTGACCAAGGACGGCGTTTCCGTCGCCAAGGAAATCGAATTGAAGGACAAGTTCGCCAACATGGGCGCCCAAATGGTCAAGGAAGTTGCTTCCAAGACCTCCGACATCGCCGGCGACGGTACCACCACCGCCACCGTGCTGGCCCAGGCCATCGTCCGCGAAGGTATGAAGTACGTCGCCGCCGGCATGAACCCGATGGATCTGAAGCGCGGCATCGACAAGGCCGTTGCCGCCACCGTCGAGGAACTGAAAGGCATCTCCAAGCCGTGCACGACCTCCAAGGAAATTGCCCAGGTCGGCTCGATCTCGGCCAACTCTGATGCTGACATCGGCGACATCATCGCCAATGCCATGGAAAAAGTTGGCAAGGAAGGCGTCATCACTGTCGAGGACGGCAAGTCCCTGGCCAACGAGCTGGATGTCGTCGAAGGCATGCAGTTCGACCGCGGCTACCTGTCGCCGTACTTCATCAACAACCCGGACAAGCAGATCGCCCTGCTCGACAACCCGTTCGTGCTGCTGTTCGACAAGAAGATTTCCAACATCCGTGACCTGCTGCCGGTGCTCGAGCAAGTCGCCAAGGCTTCGCGTCCGCTGCTGATCGTCGCCGAGGACGTCGACGGCGAAGCGCTGGCCACCCTGGTGGTCAACAACATCCGTGGCATCCTGAAGACCGTTGCCGTCAAGGCGCCGGGCTTCGGCGACCGGCGCAAGGCCATGCTCGAAGACATCGCCATCCTGACCGGCGGTACCGTCATCTCCGAAGAGACCGGCCTGTCGCTGGAAAAGGCCACTCTGAAGGATCTGGGCCAGGCCAAGCGCGTCGAGATCGCCAAGGAAAACACCACCCTCATCGACGGGGCCGGCGATGCCGCTTCCATCGAAGCCCGCGTCAAGCAGATTCGCATCCAGATCGAGGAAGCCACCTCCGACTACGACCGTGAGAAGCTGCAGGAACGCGTCGCCAAGCTGGCCGGCGGTGTGGCCGTGATCAAGGTTGGCGCGGCGACCGAAGTCGAAATGAAGGAAAAGAAGGCCCGCGTCGAAGACGCGCTGCATGCCACCCGCGCTGCCGTTGAAGAAGGCATCGTGCCGGGCGGCGGCGTTGCGCTGCTGCGTGCCCGCGCCGCGCTCAAGACCCTGAAGGGTGAAAACCACGATCAGGACGCTGGTATCAAGCTGATCCTCAAGGCCCTCGAATCCCCGCTGCGCGAGATCGTTGCCAACTCTGGCGATGAGCCGTCGGTGGTCGTCGACAAGGTTGTCCGCGGCAAGGGCAACTACGGCTACAACGCCGCCACCGGCGAGTACGGCGATATGGTCGAGATGGGCGTGCTCGATCCGACCAAGGTCACCCGCACCGCGCTGCAAAACGCTGCTTCGGTCGCCGGCCTGATGCTGACCACCGAGTGCATGGTTGCCGAACTGGCCGAAGACAAGGCGGCCGGCGGTATGCCCGACATGGGTGGTATGGGCGGTATGGGTGGTATGGGCGGCATGGGCATGTAAGCCCGGCTCGATCCGTTGCTTTGCTGAAAAAGCCCCGCCTTGGCGGGGCTTTTTCTTTGTCTGGGTACTGGTCCTGCCGGTGCTCGGCCGGCAAGCGATGGCCTTCTGCGATTAGGAAGCCGCTCCGAAACCGGTATCGACCTCATTAGCACCCGGCTGTGCTGAGTGGCAATCGACCGCGCGCGCCGAAAAGACGCAGGCTTTATTTGCTAGACTAATAAAGTTTTTCGGAAAAAAACGGTAGGGGGTTGCCCAGTGCAGGACCGGACCACCCCCCGAGTCGCAGCTTGCGCCGCGTACTCCGAAGACCATAAAAAGGAGAACAGCGCACTCAGGCTAGTGTCGCTGGCTTACAAAATTCTTACGCCGCAGGGGATGCTGTTGCTATGCGCATTCTGATTGCTGAAGACGATTCCATCATTGCCGATGGGTTGAGTCGTTCGCTGCGCCAAGGCGGCTACGCTGTCGACTGGGCGCCCAATGGTATTGAGGCCGAGACGGCGTTGCTGACCGTTTCTTACGATCTGCTGATTCTCGACCTCGGCTTGCCCAAGCTGCCCGGCCTGGAGGTATTGAAGCGCTTGCGGGCGCGCGGCGCGAAGGTGCCGGTGCTGATCCTGACTGCTCTCGATGGCACCGGTGACCGTGTCAAGGGACTCGATCTTGGGGCCGACGACTACATGGTCAAGCCATTCGAGCTGGCCGAGTTGGAAGCCCGCGTGCGTGCGCTGACCCGGCGCTCGGCCGGCACCACGCCGACCATCCAGTGTGGTCAACTGACCTACGACCAGGTCGGGCGCGTCGCTCAGATCCAGGGCCAGCCGCTCGATCTGTCGGCGCGCGAGATCGGCCTCCTGGAAATTCTGCTGACACGGATGGGGCGCTTGGTCAGCAAGGACCAACTGGTGGACCACCTGTGTGGTTGGGGCGAGGAGGTCAGCCACAACGCCATCGAGGTCTATGTGCACCGCCTGCGCAAGAAGCTGGAGGTCGGCGGCGTCAAGATCGCCACGGTGCGCGGCCTTGGCTATTGCCTCGAACGACCGCAGGGCGACTGAATGGTCGGCACGGTCGGCGATACCGAGCGCTCGCTGTTCGGCGAGATTCTCGACTGGATGTTGGCGCCGCTGCTGTTCGTCTGGCCGCTGTCGATTGCTTTCACCCACTATTTCGCCAGTAACGTCGCCAACTTTCCCTACGATCAGGCGCTGCGTGAACACGTCGCCGCCATCGCCCGCCAAGTCAAGCTGGTCGATGGCAAGCCGCTGCTGTCGTTGCCGGCATCGGCCCGGGCCTTGCTGCGCACCGACGAGACCGACAGCGTTTATTTCCACGTCGTCACCCGCGGCGGCCGTTTTCTGGCTGGCGACCGCGACCTGCCGATGCCCGAATTCGCCGCCGACGAGCCGCCGGTGCCGGGAGAAGTCTATCTGCGCGACGGCGAATACAAGGGCCAGGATCTGCGTTTTGCCTATACTTTCCTGGCCGAGACGGCGCTGAACGAGAAGAACTGGGTGCTGGTCGAAGTCGCCGAGACCACCGAGAAGCGTAATCAACTGGCCAACAAGATTGTCGCCAGCGTGATCCTGCCGCAGTTTATCATCATTCCGCTGGCCGTGGTGCTGGTGTGGTTCGGCCTGTCGCGCGGCCTGCGTCCGCTCAATCGGCTGCGGCGGACGATCGAGACCCGCGATCCGGGCGACCTGTCGCCCATCGCCACGCGCCGCGTGCCGGAAGAGCTTGAACCGCTGGTCGAGGTCTTCAATGAAATGCTTGAGCGCATGAAGCGCAACGTCGAAGCGCAGCAGCGTTTCGTCGCCGATGCCGCGCACCAGATGCGCACGCCGCTGACCGGCCTGAAGACGCAGGCCCAGTTTGCTATGCGCGAGACCGATCCGGAATCGCTACGCCACGCGCTGCGGCAGATCGCCACCGGGGTCGACCGCGCCGGCCGCCTGGTCAACCAGCTGCTGACCCTGGCACGCACCGAAAGCAGCGGCGAACCGGCGCAGCAACGCCATGAGCCGCTCGACCTCGCTCTGCTGCTGCGCGATGTCGTCGAAGACTGGGTCATGGTCGCCATCGAAAAGAACATCGATCTCGGGTACGAAGCGGCCGGGCCGGCGATGATCATCGGCAACGATTTCCTGTTGCGTGAGCTGGCCAAGAACCTGATCGACAATGCCTTGCGCTACACCCCGGCCGGTGGTCACGTCACCTGCCGGGTCGTCGCCACCAGCGACGGCATCAGCCTCGAAGTCGAGGATGACGGTATCGGCATCAGCGAAGAACACTCGGAGATGGTGTTCGAGCGCTTCTATCGGGTCGACGACGCCGGCACCGAAGGCAGCGGCCTCGGCCTCGCCATCGTCCAGGAAATCGCCGCCCAACACGACGCCCGCGCCAGTCTCAAGCCCAACCCGAAAGGCAGCGGTGCGATTGCCCGCGTTGTTTTTCCGCCGTGGCATTCGCCGGCGGCGCCATCGTCTCTGGCCGGTGATCTTGCGGAAGCCTTCCGTCGCCTGCCGCCGCTTGGTCCGTAAGTCGGCCGGCAATCCCGTATTTGGTGCTTTTCCCGTTGCGCCAGCAGCACAGCCTCGCTATAATGCGCCCTCTTTTTGGCCAATTAGCTCAGTTGGTAGAGCAGCGGATTGAAAATCCGCGTGTCCGTGGTTCGATTCCGCGATTGGCCACCAAAATGCAACGCCCAACCCCTCTCGGTTGGGCGTTTTCTTTTGCGGACTCTCTGTTACTCGCCTGCTTCGTAGCGAGCCAGCGTGACGCCGGCATGGGTCAGCACCTCGCGCAGCGCCTTGATGTCGGTGCGCGAGCAGGTGCTGCTGTTGTGCGGGTGGTGCAGGAAGCCTTCGTGACGGTTCAGCGTGATCTTGAAGCGGGCGCCGTGGGATGGTTCGATTTCGGCCCCGAGGTGGTGCAGCAGCGATTCGACTTCGCGCCAGTGGACGTTGGCTGGCGGCGGATCCTGGAAGATGCTGCGCATCAGGTGGGCGTGCTTGTGACTCATGATGACGCTCCGGATGGAGATGATCCGAATATTCTAAGTCGGAGTGGGCCGGCTGTGTGAGTCAGCGCAGGCTGAAGCTTGAGGTTTCCTCGCCAAGCGTTCGGAGTGCCTGCGGCACTAAGGCTGCTTGTTTCGCTCCCTCCTCAATGAAGGGGGGGCAGGTGCTGTGGTCAGGCGAGTGCGAGCTTCAGCAGCGCCAGGACGAGCAGGGTATAGCCGGCGGCGACCAGGTCGTCGGCCATGACGCCGAAGCCGTTCTTGACGTGCTCGTCGAAGTAGCGCGCCGGCTGTGGCTTGGTGATGTCGAACAAACGGAACAGTAGGAAGGCGGCCAGTTGCCAGGTGAAGCTCTCGGGTGTCAGCAGCAGCACCAGCCAGAAAGGCACGATCTCGTCCCAGACGATGCTGCCGTGGTCCGGGTCGCCGAGCGCCCGGCCGGCCACGTTGATTAGCCAGATGCCGCCGAGATAGGCGGCGGCGAACAGGGTGAGCAACTGGAAGTCGTCGAAGTACGGGCGAAAGAGCAGGAAGCTGCCCCAGGCGAACAGGGTGCCGAAGGTGCCTGGCGCTTTCGGGGCGAGGCCGCTGCCGCAGCCGAGCGCCAGGAAGTGCGCTGGATGGGCGAGCAGGAAGCGTAGGTTGGGGCGACGTCGAGTAGTCTTAGCCAAAATGTTCGAAACCCTTGTGTTGGAATTCGATCGGTTGCTCGTCCGGGTCGAACACCGTGACCGTGCCGGGCGGTCCGGCGACCATTTCGCCGATGCACCACAGTGGTAGTTCGAGGCGGGCAGCGATTTCGACGATGGCGGGGTGCTGCGCGAACGGCGCGGTGAAGCACAGTTCGTAGTCGTCGCCGCCGGCCATCTGACATTCGAGCGCCAGCTTGCGTAGCACAGCGTCGTAGACCTCACCTTTAGGCAGGTGTGGCAATTGGACCAGGCGCACGGCTGCGGTGCAGCCGGAGCGTTGGGCTATATGGCCGAGATCGGCGAGCAGGCCGTCGGAAATGTCGATGGCGGCGCTGGCCACGCCGACCAGGGCCTGGCCGAGGGCGACGCGCGGCCGCGGCTTTTCCAGGGCAGCGATGCACAGGCGCGGCCACGGTTCGGGCAGGGTGATGCGCCCCTGCAACTGGGCCAGGCCCAGGGCGGCGAGGCCGGGGCGACCGGAGACCCAGATTTGGTCGCCGACGCCGGCGCCATCGCGGCGCAAGGTGCGGCCCGGCTCGATTTCACCGAGGGCGGTGACGCATAGGTTGAGCGGCCCGCGCGTGGTGTCGCCGCCGACCACCTCGACGCCATATTCGTCGGCGCAGGCGAAGAAACCGTCGGCGAAAGCGGCAATCCAGGCTTCGTCGGCCGTCGGCAGGGCACCAGCGAGCGTGACCCAGCGCGGCCGGGCACCCATCGCGGCGAGGTCGGAGAGGTTGACGGCGAGCGTCTTCCAGCCGAGATTTTTCGGATCGGTGTCGGGTAGGAAGTGAGTGCCGGCAACCAGCATGTCGGTGGTCACCGCCAGTTGTTTGCCGGGCGTCGGCTGCAGCAGGGCACAGTCGTCGCCGGGGCCGAGCACCGCCGACGGTGTCGGGCGGGCGAAGTAGCGGTCGATCAGCGCGAACTCGCCGGCCCTTGCCTTATTTTTTCGTGCGCGCGGCGACTTCGTCTGGGCGGACCACGGCCGCCACTTTGTCGAGCACGCCGTTGACGTACTTGTGGCCGTCGGTGCCGCCGAAAGTTTTGGTCAGTTCGATGGCCTCGTTGATGATGACGCGGTAGGGCGTTTCCGGGTGGTTGAGCATCTCGAAGCAGCCGAGCATCAGCACGCAGGACTCAATTGGCGACAACTCGTTAAACGGGCGGTCGATGTGGGCGGCGATACGGGGGCTCAGGGCTTCCTGCTGACCGATCACGCCGCGCAGGGTGGCGACGAAGAATTCGCGGTCGGCCT
>JAISPJ010000021.1 GCA_031274995.1 Azoarcus sp. | reverse complement strand
ATCCCCTAATTCGTCCAGAAATCAAGATTATTTTTCTCAGTCCGGTTTCCCTGTAACGGCGCGGGTTTCAGCCCGATTTTTCCATTCCCTCTCTGTCCGGTTTCTACCACCTCCCTACTGATAAACAGTCAGGACTCAGGGAGTTAAAGGAATAATTCCTTAAAAAAACGCCGCGGAAGATTTTCCGGCGGCGCTCATGGTTTCGGAGGGATTATTCGAACTTACTCGAACTCGATAATGATTTCGTCCACCGACAGGCTTGCGCCCGGTTGGGCAACGATCTTCTTGACCTTGACATCGTGATCGGCCTTGAGGATGTTTTCCATCTTCATGGCTTCGATGACGACGAGCTTTTCGCCTGCCTTGACTTCCTGGCCTTCGGTGGCTGAAACCTCGCGCAGCAGCCCTGGCATCGGGGAGATGAGGAATTTGGAGAGGTCTGGCGGCGCTTTTTCGGGCATGAGCGAGAGCAGGTACGCAGCACGCGGCGTCATCACGACGGGCGCGATCTGCAAGCCAAAGTGGGAGATACGGTAGGTAATGCCTTGTCGTTCGATTTGCAGGCAGATCGGCTGACCGTTGACGGTTCCTGAGAAGAGTTGGTCGCCAAAGTTCCAATCGGAAACGATGTCGTAGGTCTTGTCGCCGTGGGTGATAATCATGCCGCCCTTGGTAGGCGCGGCGACGAGCGGGTAGTGCTTGCCGTTTATCACGGCAACCCAGTCGCTTGTCACCTTGCGGCCAAAGCCCGGATGCTGGCCGCCGATCTTCATGACGCGGTAGATGTAGCGCAGGCGGGCAAAGGCGGCTATTGCGGCGAGGAGTGCCGGGTCATCGTGCGGGACCATCGAGGAGTCGAAGCCATCGGCGTACTCTTCGGCGATGAAGCCGGTGTTGAAGACCCCGGAAATGAAACGCGGGTGTTGCATCAGCGCGGCCTGAAAGGGAATGTTGCAACTGATGCCCCGGATGACGAAGCCGTTGAGCGCGTCGCGCATACGCTCGATGGCCTGATCGCGGGTGGCTCCATGCACGATGAGCTTGGCGATCATCGAATCGTAGTACATGGATATTTCGCCGCCTTCGTAGACACCGGTGTCGACCCGCACGGTTTTGCTTTCGGCGGGCGGCGCACGGAATTTGACGAGGCGGCCCGTGGAGGGAAGGAAGCCACGGAAAGGATCTTCCGCGTTGATACGGCATTCCATCGCCCATCCGTTGATTTTGACATCTTTCTGGGCAATGGCGAGCGGTTCTCCGGCAGCGATGCAGATCATCTGTTCGACGAGATCGAGTCCGGTGATGTACTCGGTGACGGGGTGCTCCACCTGGAGGCGGGTGTTCATTTCCAGGAAGTAGAAACTTTTGTCCGCGCCGACGACGAATTCCACCGTTCCGGCGGATTCGTATTGCACCGAGCGGGCGAGCGCCACCGCCTGTTCTCCCATTGCCTTGCGGGTGTCGGGATCGATGAAAGGCGAGGGCGCTTCTTCGACGACTTTCTGGTGGCGGCGCTGGATCGAACATTCGCGCTCGTTGAGGTAGACGTAGTTGCCGAAAGAGTCGCCAAGGATCTGTATTTCGATGTGGCGCGGCTCCTGGACGAATTTTTCGATGAAAACACGGTCATCGCCAAAAGAATTTTTGGCCTCATTGACGCAGGAGGTGAAGCCTTCATGGGCTTCCTTGTCGTTCCAGGCAACGCGCAGCCCCTTGCCGCCGCCTCCGGCGGAGGCTTTTATCATGACGGGGTAGCCTATTTTTTTGGCGATTTCTACCGCTTCATCGGGGCCCGGAATGGGTTCGTTGTAGCCGGGAATGGTGTTGACGCCCGCTTCTTGCGCCAGTTTTTTCGACTCGATCTTGTCGCCCATTTTGGCGATGGAATAGTGCTTCGGGCCGATGAACTTGATGCCTTCTTCTTCGATGCGGCGGGCAAATTCTTCGTTTTCGGACAAGAAGCCATAGCCGGGATGGACGGCCTCCGCGCCGGTTTCCTTGCAGGCGGCGATGATTTTGTCCATCACCAGATAGGACTCTTTGGAGGGCGAGGGGCCGATGAAGACGGCTTCATCGGCCTGCTTGACGTGGAGCGAACGCCGGTCGGCGTCGGAATAGACGGCCACGGTCTTGATGCCCATGCGGCGGGCGGTTTTAATGACGCGGCAAGCTATTTCGCCACGATTCGCAATCAGGATTTTTTTGAACATTGGTTTTTTCTCCCCGGCATCAGAGCGGAATGTTGCCGTGCTTGCGCCACGGGTTTTCCAGTTTCTTGTTCTTGAGCATCGTCAGCGAGCGGCAGATGCGGCGGCGTGTCTCGTTCGGCATGATGACATCGTCGATGAATCCACGGGCGCCCGCCACGAACGGATTGGCAAAGCGGGATTTATATTCGGCTTCACGGGCAGCGAGTTTTTCCGGGTCGCACTTTTCTTCGCGGAAGATGATTTCCACCGCGCCTTTGGCGCCCATGACCGCGATCTCTGCGGTAGGCCAGGCGAAGTTTACGTCGCCACGCAAGTGCTTGGAGGACATCACGTCATATGCGCCGCCATAGGCTTTGCGGGTAATGACCGTTACCTTGGGAACCGTGCACTCGGCGAAGGCATAGAGGAGTTTGGAACCATGCTTGATGATGCCGCCGTATTCCTGCGCGGTTCCGGGCAGGAAACCGGGAACGTCCACGAAGGTGACGACGGGGATGTTGAACGCATCGCAGAAGCGCACGAAACGCGCGGCCTTGACCGAGGATTTGATGTCCAGGCAACCGGCCAGCACCATCGGTTGGTTGGCGACGATGCCGATGGGAGAGCCTCCCATGCGTGCGAAGCCGATGATGATGTTTTTGGCATAGTCGGGCTGGAGCTCGAAGAAATCACCGTCGTCGACCATCTTGACGATGAGTTCTTTCATGTCGTAGGGCAGATTGGTATTTTCCGGGACGAGGGTGTCGAGCGAGTAATCCAGGCGGTCGACGGGATCTGCCACTGGCAGCAGGGGAGGCTGTTCACGGTTGGAGGACGGGAGAAAACCGATCAGGCGGCGGATCATCATGAGCGCCTCGACGTCGTTCTCGAAGGTCAGGTCGGCCACGCCGGACTTGGTGCTGTGTGTGGTTGCGCCGCCCAGCTCTTCGGCGGTGACTTCTTCATGGGTCACGGTCTTCACCACATCCGGGCCGGTGACGAACATGTAGGAGGAATCTCTCACCATGAAGATGAAGTCGGTCATTGCCGGGCTATATACGGCGCCACCGGCGCACGGTCCCATGATGACCGAGATTTGCGGAATCACGCCGGAGGCGAGGACATTGCGCTGGAAGATATCGGCGTAACCGGCCAGTGAATCCACGCCTTCCTGGATGCGCGCGCCACCCGAATCGTTGAGGCCGATGACGGGCGCACCGACTTGTATCGCGTGATCCATGATCTTGCAGATTTTCTCTGCGTAGGTTTCGGAAAGCGAACCGCCGAAGACGGTGAAGTCCTGCGAAAAGACAAACACCAGGCGGCCATTGACCGTTCCGTAGCCGGTGACGACGCCGTCACCGGGAATTTTCTCGGCTTCGTCCATGCCGAATTCGGTGCAGCGATGTTCCTTGAGGGTATCCCATTCCTCGAAACTGCCTTCGTCGAGGAACAGTTCGATCCGCTCGCGGGCAGTGAGCTTGCCTTTTCTATGTTGCCCTTCGATGCGTTTTTTTCCGCCTCCAAGGGTTGCCTGGGCACGTTTTTCGTCCAACCGGCTGATAATGTCCTGCATAGAAGGTCTCCTTGATTCCAAAACTTTTGCGAAGTGGTGTTTCTTCGTTCGCCTTATTGGTGGGTTATGTGCATTTATCCACTCAAAAAACCCAGTAATTCACGCGCTGCTGCCGACGGCGTGACCCGGCCTTCTTCCACCGCTTCGACAAATCCCGGCAATTCTGCCCTGATTTGCGGGTGCTGGCGAAAACGCTGTTTGAGGCCGGTATCGATGAGTTCCCACATCCAGGAAACTGCCTGGTGCTTGCGACGGCTTGCGAATTCGCCGCTGGCGGTCATGGTGTCACGGTAGCGTTCGATGGTGTCCCAGAATTCGGCAATGCCGTCTTTCCTGAGTGCCGACAAAGTGAGTACAGGAACCGCCCAGTTGGGGCTTGCCGGGCGCAACATGCGCAATGCGGCTCTGATATGTGAGCACGCACTCGAAGCGGCAGCCGGGTCGATGTCAGCTTTGTTGATTGCGATGAGGTCGGCCAGTTCCATGACGCCTTTTTTGATGGCTTGCAATTCGTCGCCCGCGTTGGGCAGTTGGAGCAGGCAGAACAAGTCGGTCATACCCGCCACGGCAATCTCGGATTGGCCGACTCCGACGGTTTCGACCACGATCACATCGAACCCCGATGCTTCACACACCAGCATTGCTTCGCGCGTTTTTTCGGCCACGCCGCCCAGGTTGCCCGCCGAGGGGCTTGGCCGGATGAAGGCGGCGGGTTCGCGCGAGAGGAGTTCCATCCGCGTCTTGTCGCCGAGGATAGAGCCTCCGCCAAGCGTGGACGAAGGGTCGACCGCCAGTACCGCTACCCGCAGGCCCTGCTCGATGAGGTGCAGGCCGAAGGCTTCGATGAAGGTGGATTTGCCCACACCGGGCACGCCAGAGATACCTATGCGCATCGCTGCCCCGGTATGGGGCAACAGCACCTCCAGCAACGCGCGTGCGCGTACCCGGTGATCTTCGCGCTGCGATTCGATCAGGGTGATGGCCCTGGCAAGCGGGCGCAACTGGCGAGCCAGTACGCCGTCAACCAGTGCGCAGTCTGTGATGTCCATGTGCGGGAAGGGCAGGCGTTCGCTTTTATTCATCCACTGCGGGCTGGCTCTTTATGCTGTCGCGAGCGAGCGCACCGCGCGGATGTGCCTGAGCACTTCACGCGCACAGGCCGGGATCGGCGTGCCGGGGCCGAAGATGGCTTTTGCGCCAGCGGCATAAAGGGCATCATAGTCCTGCGACGGGATGACACCGCCAACGAACGTGATGATGTCTTCCGCGCCCAGTTTTTTGAGTTCCCGGATGATCTCGGGAACCAGTGTCTTGTGTCCGGCGGCGAGGCTGGAGCAGCCCACGGCGTGCACATCGTTTTCTACCGCGTGGCGGGCCGCTTCTTCCGGGGTCTGGAAGAGGGGGCCGATGTCGATGTCGAAACCGAGGTCGGCAAAGGCCGAAGCCACGACCTTGGCGCCACGGTCATGGCCGTCCTGGCCGAGTTTGGCGATCATGATGCGCGGGCGGCGGCCTTCTTCGGCGGCAAAGGCTTCGATTTCGGCCTTCAATGCCTTCCACTCGTCGTCCCCTTCAAGAACGGCGGCGTAGACGCCAGAGACCGCCTGCGGGTTGGCGCGGTAGCGGCCAAAGACCTTTTCCAGCGCATCCGACACCTCGCCTATCGTGGCACGCAGGCGGATTGCCCTGATTGAAAGGTCGAGCAGGTTGCCTTCGCCGGTCTCGGCGCAGTGGGTGAGCGCCTCAAGCGCCGCTTCGACCGCTTGCGCGTCGCGGGAGGCGCGAATCTGTTTCAGGCGCGCAATCTGCGCTTCACGCACGGCGTGGTTGTCGATTTCCAGGATTTCGACCGGGTCTTCCTTGGCGAGCCGGTACTTGTTGACGCCGACGATCACATCCTTTCCGGAGTCGATCCGCGCCTGCTTGTCGGCGGCGCATTCCTCGACCTTCATCTTTGCCCATCCTGATTCGACGGCCTTGGTCATGCCACCCATCATCTCGATTTCTTCGATGAGGCTCCAGGCCTTGTCGGCCATGTCCTGCGTGAGCTTTTCCATCATGTAGGAACCGGCCCAGGGGTCGACGACGTTGCAGATATGCGTTTCTTCCTGAATGATGATCTGGGTGTTTCGGGCGATGCGCGCCGAAAATTCAGTGGGCAACGCAATGGCCTCGTCAAGCGAATTGGTGTGCAGGGACTGGGTTCCGCCGAATACCGCCGCCATCGCTTCGATGGTGGTGCGCACCACGTTGTTGTAAGGGTCTTGCTCGGTGAGCGACCAGCCCGAAGTCTGCGAGTGGGTGCGCAGCATCATCGACTTCGCGCTCTTCGGGTTGAACCGCTTCATGATCCGCCACCACAGCAGGCGCGCGGCGCGCATCTTGGCGATTTCGAGATAAAAGTTCATCCCCACGCCCCAGAAGAACGACAGACGCCCGGCAAAGGTGTCCACGTCCATCCCGGATTTGATCCCGGTGCGCACGTATTCCAGCCCGTCGGCGAGCGTGAAGGCGAGTTCGATGGCCTGATTTCCTCCCGCTTCCTGGATGTGGTAGCCGGAAATCGAGATGGAGTTGAATTTCGGCATGTTTGCCGAGGTGTACTGGAAAATGTCCGCAACGATCCGCATCGAGGGCGACGGCGGATAAATGTAGGTGTTGCGGACCATGAACTCCTTGAGGATGTCGTTCTGGATGGTTCCCGAGAGCCTGTCCTGCGATACGCCCTGTTCCTCCGCGGCAACGATGTAACCGGCCAGCACTGGCAGTACCGCGCCGTTCATGGTCATCGAGACGGAGACTTTGTCGAGCGGGATGCCGTCGAAGAGGATTTTCATGTCTTCGACCGAATCAATGGCTACCCCGGCCTTGCCCACGTCACCGAGCACACGGGGGTTGTCCGAGTCATAGCCACGGTGCGTGGCAAGGTCGAACGCGACCGATACTCCCTGTCCGCCAGCGGCCAGCGCTTTGCGGTAAAAGGCATTGGATTCCTCTGCGGTGGAAAAGCCTGCGTACTGGCGTATCGTCCAGGGCTTGACCGCGTACATGGTCGGCTGCGGCCCGCGCAGGAAAGGCTCAAAACCGGGCAGGGTGTCGGCGTGGGGCAACCCTTCGACATCTGCTTTCGTGTAGAGCGGCTTGACCGTCAGCCCTTCCGGCGTGATCCAGTCGAGGTTCTCGATTTTGCCTTCAGGCGCTTGCCTGGCGGCGACCTTTGTCCAGGCGTCGAGATCGGATTGGCTGGTTTCGGACATATGAACCTCGCTTTTGACCCCGCCGTGAGAGCAAAAAACAGCCGCTTGCGCGGCATCTCCGTTGCGTCCCCGGACGAAGGGTGACTTGACTTATATAAGATAAAAGCTGAAAAGCTGAAAAACTGAAAATTTTCTAATGATACTCTGCGTGCAATCCTTGGAGCAATGCGGCAACGACAGGGGTTTACCTGTATTTGTCCTTGGTTCGGCATGTGCGCCGAAGGTTCGTGGCAACCATCAAATATGGCCGCGGGTGGTTACAAAAATCGTCCTGAAACGTGAACTACAGCGTCACCCGCCTGAAATCCGCCAGCAGTTGCGCGAGGCAGACGTTAAAGCGTGTCGCCAGTGCGCCGTCGACCACACGATGGTCGGCGGTGAGGGAGAGCGGCAGCGTCAGCCGGGGCTGAAATGCCTTGCCATCCCAAACGGGTTTGAGCGTCGATTTGTTGACGCCCAGGATGGCGGCTTCCGGCGCGTTGATGATGGGCGAGAAGGACGTGCCGCCAATGCCGCCAAGACTGGAGATGGTGAAACCCGCTCCCTGCATGTCGCCGGGTTTCAGTGTGCCTTCGCGCGCTTGGCGGGCAAGTTCGCCGGTCTCTTGGGCAATCTCTAAAATGCCTTTCCGGTCGGCGTTTTTGATGACCGGGACCACGAGGCCGTTCGGCGTGTCGGCGGCGAATCCGATGTGGAAATATTTTTTCAGGATGAGGTTGTCGCCGTCGAGCGAGCTGTTGAATGTGGGGAATTGTTGCAGTGCGCACACGCTGGCCTTGATGAGAAAGGCCAGCATCGTCAGTTTCGCGTTGCCGGTTTTTTCGTTTTCCTTGTTGACCTGGATGCGGAAGGCTTCGAGTTCGGTGATGTCGGCCTCTTCATGGTAAGTCACGGCGGGGATCATCACCCAGTTGCGGGCAAGGTTCTGGCCGGAGATTTTCTGGATGCGTGACAGGGGGCGAACTTCAATGTCACCGAATTTTGAGAAGTCGACCTTCGGCCAGGGCAGGAGGTCGAGGCCGCTACCGGGTGCGCCCGTGCGGGGCGTGGCGGTCAGGGCATTTTTTACCCAGGCGGTGACATCTTCCCTGAGAATGCGGCCATTTGGCCCGCTGGGCGTGACCTTGGAAAGATCGGCTCCCAGTTCGCGGGCATAGGCACGCACCGAAGGGGAGGCGTGGACTTTGCCGCCAAGAGAAAGGGGGGGCTCCTTCTGTGCTGTTGAAGGCAGGGTTACGGCCTCAGCCTGTGCCGGTGTCGATGCGGGAACAGCGACCGTATCCTGTTTTGCAGGGCTTTCCGGTTGTTTGGCCGTTTCCGACTCTTTCTGAGCGGAAAGTCCGCCCTCCACACGAATCAACGGACAGCCTTCGGAAACCCTGTCGCCCAATTTCACCAGCACTTCCCTGACCACGCCTGATGCAGTGGCAGGCACATCCATCGTCGCCTTGTCCGACTCCAGCGTCACCAGCGCATCGTCCAGCGCCACGGTGTCCCCTGGCTTGATGTAAATCTCGATGATGGGCACATCGGAAAAATCGCCGATATCGGGAACCTTGATTTCTGTCAGTTGGCTCATGTTTTCGTCCTCAAACCATCAGCGGGTTCGGTTTGTCGGTATTCAGCCCGTATTTGGCAATTGCTTCCGCAGCCTTTTCGCGCGGCAGCGTTCCATCGTCGGCAAGCGCCTTCAGCGCCGCGACCACGACCCAATGACGGTCGACTTCGAAGAAATGCCGCAACGCCTCGCGCGTGTCCGAGCGCCCGAAACCGTCCGTGCCAAGCGTGACGTAACGGCGGTGGACGAAGGGGCGGATCTGTTCGGCGTACAGGCGCACGTAGTCGGTGGCGGCGACGACCGGGCCGGTGGTCGTGTCCAGGCAGGTTTCGACATGCGACATTCTCGGTGTTTCCAACGGATGCAGCATGTTCCAGCGTTGGGCGTCTTGCCCGTCACGGGTGAGCGTGTTGAAGCCGGGGCAACTCCAGAGATCGGCTTCCACGCCCCAATCGTCCCGGAGCAGGCTGGCAGCGGCGATGACTTCACGGAAGATACTGCCCGAGCCGAGCAGTTGCACCCTCGGGCCACCGGCGGATGCGCCCTGCCTGAAGAGATACATGCCCTTGACGATGCCATCCTCGGCGCCAGCGGGCATTTCGGGATGTTCGTAGTTCTCGTTCATGACAGTGAGGTAATAGAATATATCCTCCTGCTCCTGGTGCATACGGCACAGGCCGTCATGCACGATCACCGCAACTTCGTACTGGAATGCCGGATCAAAGCTCATGCAGTTGGGGATGAGGTTGGCGAGGATGAGGCTATGGCCGTCCTCGTGTTGCAAACCCTCGCCGTTGAGCGTGGTGCGGCCCGCCGTACCGCCTATCAGGAAACCGCGCGAGCGCTGGTCGCCCGCCGCCCAGGCAAGGTCCATCGTGCGTTGCAGGCCGAACATGGAATAGCAGATGTAGAACGGGATCATTTGCACGCCGTGCACGGAGTACGACGTGGCGGCGGCAATCCAGTCGCTCATTGCGCCTGCTTCGTTGATGCCTTCCTGAAGGATTTGCCCGGTCTGGGATTCCTTGTAGAACATCAACTGGTCGTGGTCTTCCGGCACGTATTTCTGGCCTTCCTGATTCCAGATGCCGTACTGGCGGAACATGCCTTCCATGCCGAAAGTCCGCGATTCGTCCGGCACGATGGGGACGACGTGCCACCCGATGGCCTTGTCCCGCAGCAGCATGTTCATGATGCGCACCAGCGCCATCGTGGTGGAGAGTTCGCGCCCTTTGCCGGAGGCTTTGAGGAGCGCCTCGAACGCGGAGAGCGGCGGAACCTGGAGCGGCGCGGCTTTTGCGCGTCGTTGCGGCAGGTATCCGCCCAATTCGGCGCGGCATTTCTGCATGTATTGATATTCAGCGGAATCTTTGGAAAAAGTCAGATAAGGCAATTTGTCGAGATCTTTATCGGAAACCGGCAAATGAAAACGGTCGCGGAAACGGGCAATGGAGTCCTGGTCCATTTTCTTTTGCTGATGCGAAATGTTCATCGCTTCACCCGCCGACCCCATGCCGAAGCCCTTGATGGTTTTCGCCAGGATCACGGTTGGCTGGTTCTTGTGAAAGATGGCGGCTGAATAGGCGGAAAAGACCTTGAAAATATCGTGGCCGCCGCGATTCAGTTGCCAGATGTCCTCATCCGTCCAGTCCGCGACGAGCTCCCTGAGCTCAGGCGTATTGAAGAAATGCTCGCGCACGTAAGCGCCGTTTTTTGCCTTGAATGTTTGATATTCGCCGTCACAGACTTCCATCATGCGCTTTTTGAGGATGCCTTTTTTATCACGCCTCAAGAGCGCGTCCCAGTGCGTCCCCCAGATCACCTTGATGACATTCCAGCCCGCGCCCCGGAAAAGCGCCTCCAGTTCCTGGATGATCTTGCCATTGCCGCGCACGGGGCCATCGAGCCGTTGCAGGTTGCAGTTGATGACGAAGATCAGGTTGTCGAGCTTTTCCCTGCCTGCCATGTCGATGGCCCCAAGGGCTTCCACTTCGTCTGTTTCGCCGTCGCCGAGGAAAGCCCAAACCTTGCGCTGTTCCGCGTCTTGCGCGTCGATCAGGTCGCGGCTGGCGAGGTATTTCATGAACCGCGCCTGATAAATTGCCTGAATGGGGCCAAGCCCCATCGAAACGGTGGGGAATTGCCAAAAGCCTGGCATCAGCCAGGGATGCGGATAGGAGGAAATGCCTTTCCCGCCCGTTTCCTGACGGAAATTGTCCAACTGTTCTTCGGTAAGGCGCCCGAGAAGGAACGCCCGCGCGTAAATGCCCGGCACGGAATGGCCCTGGAAAAAAATGAGGTCGCCGCCCGACTGGCTGGACGGCGCTTTCCAGAAATGCGCAAAACCCACATCGTAGAGCGCGGCGGCGGAAGCGAACGAGGCGATGTGCCCCCCGACATTGGTGTGCTTGTTGGCGCGGACCACCATCGCCATGGCATTCCAGCGGATATAGGAATGAATCCTGATTTCCATGTCCGGGTCGCCGGGGTAACGCGGCTGCTGTTCGGGCGGGATGGTGTTGATGTATTCAGTCGTGGCACTGTAGGGAATGTTCGCGCCCGCTTCACGGGCGGCAGAGATCATGGTTTCGATCAGGTAATGCGCGCGGGCCGTGCCTTCCTTTTCGATGACTGCGGCAAGCGCATCCACCCATTCCTGTGTCTCGTCCGGGTCTTGGTCTTTCAGATGCGGAATGACGGGCAATTGCGCCATGTCGTTGTCTCCTTTGTGTTTTTTTGCTTCTGGTCATTTTGTGGCCGCGCGGCGGACGAGCGCGACAAGCATGAAAGGCATTCAGTTGTCGGGCATCGGGGCCGATTCGGAAGCAATCCTTTGCTTGGCCGTGCTGGCCTGCCCGACTATTTTGCGCACGTTTGGATGGGTGTCGGTGGCGAAGCGCCGGATGAGGTCTTCAAAAGTGTCGATGGCCGAGGCAAAGGTTTCTGCCTGTCTTCCAAGCGCCAACCCCTTGCGGAAAAGCGCCGTGGCAACCAGCACACGGGAAACCTGGGCGTCGTCATTTCCGAAACGCTCGACGATTTCGCCGTAAACGGCAATGGTTCCCTGATCGTCGCCCGCAAGCCGCAGGGTTTCGCTTTTCTTGAGCAAAGTGCCTCCGACGATATTGCGGATATTGGAATCTTTGTCGCGTCCGAAGCGCCGGATGATGTCGTCAAAAACAGCGACGGCGGCGGCGCTATCGCCGGCCGGCTTTGTACCCGGGAATTCATTGCCGGATTCTTCGCCTGTGCCCTGTTTGCCCAAGAGCGCACCCTTGGCGAAAAGCGCCCTCACGGCCCGCTGGCGGAAACCGGCGTCGCGGTCTTCGGCGTAGCGGCGGTCGATTTCATCAAAGGCGGCAATAGCCGCGCGGATGTCGCCTTGTTCGATCAGTGTTTCGCCTTTCTTGTACAGGGCCTCCGCGACGACCTCCCGGACGGCAGGGTCCGGTGTCTGGCCGAAACGTTGGTCGAGGCGTTCGTAGGCAGCCACGGACGCCCTGTAGTTACGCAACTGGCGTTGAAGGTTGCCTTGGTAAAAAATCGCCCAAGCCCCCAATGTTTTGTCGTCGCCGATGCCGTCGCCGTAAAGCTGCTCGATTTCCTTGTAAACCGGGATTGCTGCCGAAAGATTGCCTTCCTTGCCCAGGATTGCGGCCTGATTGAACATGGCAGTGACGAGTTGTCTGCGCTGGGCGGGGTCGATGTTTCCCTGCAAATTGTTCTGCGGGGCCATGGGTTGTCCCTTGCCGAAAGATTCCGGGGCAGTTTCTTTCTGTTCGGGGCGGGTTTGCGCGGCAGGCTGCCGACCCGCATCGGGCTCGGGAGCGCGCGTGGTCGTGGTCTCGCAGGCTGACATGGCGAGTGCCGCGCCGACCCATAGCGCGGCTGTCTTGAACGGACGTCGATCAGTGCCTGTTTTTGTCATGCGGGATGGTACGGAAAGGAAATCGTGGGCGATGGTCTGCATGAACGGTTTTCCGTTGGTTGCAAACAAACCCCGGTCTCGTGGCCGGGACTTGTTTGTGCGGGATTCCAGGGCAGTGCTTATGGCATGGATGATAATGTTATTTTATTGCTGGCACGTATTTCGGTGGCCCGCCACTTGGTGATGTCAATCAGGCGCTTGATGAAGTCGTTGCCATTCGGGCTGAATTGCTCGTCGAGTTGTGCGTAAGTGGCAAGGGCTTTTTCGGTGCTACCCAGCCTGTAGAAGGTTTCGGCCTTGGAGACGAGCGCCGAAGCCAGTACTTCGCGGATGGACGGGTTTTTTTCATTTCCGAAATTCCGCTCGATCCGCTCGTAGGCAAGAATAGCTTCTTTGTCATTGCCTTGCTTTCCGAGAATGCCGCCCTTGTTGAGCAGCGCCCTGGCTGCGAACAGCCGGGAGCCGGGAGTAGTGGCCCTCCCAAAGCGTTGCATGACTTCATCATATTTGGAAATGGCCTTTTCGGGAAATTCCAGTTCGATGGAGACAGCCTGGATGAAAAGCGTCCGGGCAGGCATATCTCTTGCGTCGAGGACAATGGTGTCCCCTGTTTGTTCCTGGGCATTGGTTTGCGGGAGAGACTGTGCATGGCTCGAAGCCGACATGCCCCCCGTGGCAAAGAACAGTGACAGCACCGCGGCTATGGTGAAACAGGTTGAGGCAAGAACATTACATAAGCGATTGGATGAAAGTACGGTTCTCATAAAAAACCCTCCCTGACACCGGAAAATGTGCGCGATGCACATGAGGAAAAATGCACATGTACATATATTAACAAGCCTGAAGTTTGTTAACTCTGCGCTGCCAAAGTTTTTTTACGAATTTTAATCCTGCTATCATCATCGAAGCATCCCCGGTCAGAAGGATTGGGGAGATTCAAAGGAACCCGGATGGCCATGGACAAAAACAAGGTTGCACCCACCCCGGCTGCTTCTTCGGCAGCCCCGGACGTTCCCGTGCGCAGGGTCCGTACCCCGAAAACAGCCCCGGCACCCGTCAGCAGGAACGCGCGGCCACGTTCCGTCAAGGCGGGTGATGTGGCGAATTCCCTGACGCAGAAAGGCATCGAGAATTTCGAGATCAAGCAGGCAATGGATGCCGCCCACGATGCCAAGGTCGAAGCCGTGACCGGCATCCTCCAGGCTCAAAGCCATGATATTTCTTCCGCAGTCGATGCGCTGGAAGCCATTCTCGACGGTGCCTCTCCTGATGACGTGGAACTGTTGCGCGCAACCTTCCTGCGCAAGAAAAAAGGCCCCCTGGATGGAACCGGCAAATTGCTCGTCAAGCATGACGACGAATTGTCCCGCGATTGGCGCACCGGGGGGTATCCTTACAAGAACCTGATGTCGCGCAAAAATTATGAAAAACAGAAATACCGTCTCCAAGTGGAATTGTTGAAATTGCAGGCATGGGTCAAGGAAACGAAACAAAGAGTCATCATCCTTTTCGAGGGCCGTGACGCGGCGGGCAAGGGTGGAACCATCAAGCGTTTCATGGAGCACCTGAACCCGCGTGGCGCTTCAACCGTCGCGCTGGAAAAGCCCTCGGAAGTCGAGTGCGGGCAGTGGTATTTCCAGCGTTATATCAAGCACTTGCCAAGCGCAGGCGAAATCGTCCTGTTTGACCGTTCCTGGTACAACCGTGCCGGGGTGGAAAAAGTCATGAGCTTTTGCACCCCGGACGAATACGCCGAATTCATGCGCCAGTGCCCGGAATTCGAGCGCAACCTGGTGCGTAGCGGCATTCATCTCATCAAATTCTGGTTCTCGGTAAGTCGCGCGGAGCAGCGCAGGCGTTTCAAGGAACGCGAAAACCATCCACTCAAGCAATGGAAACTTTCGCCCATTGACAAGGCTTCGCTCGATAAATGGGGCGATTACACCAAGGCCAAGGAGTCGATGTTCTTTTATACCGATACGGCGGATGCGCCCTGGACGGTGGTCAAGTCGGACTGCAAGAAGCGGGCGCGCCTCAATGCCATGCGATACGTGCTGCACAAACTGGCCTACGCCAACAAGGATGTTGCCAGCATCGGGCCGCTCGATCCCTTGATCGTTGGGCGCGCCAATGTCGTCTACGAGAAAGGGGAGGCAATGGGGACGCCTGTGTTGTGAGCGTCGGTGCCCCGACGGGCGTGTTTCTTTCACGAGGGCCGCGAAACCGGAGGTGCGTGGAGTCTCTTTCCAAAGCCGTGTAGCGGTTACATACAATAAATATGCAAATGAAGAAAATAGCCTCCTTGGGAACCGTTCATGCCCGAATCCTTCCCCTCTTGTTGGGATGGGTGCTGGCCGCGCCGTCCGTGTCGGCCGCAAACCATGATTTTGCCGCCTGCCTCGACCGCCTGCGCACCCAGGCCATCCAGCGTGGCATCTCGAAAGCCACCTTTGACACCCACGCGGCGCGGATCGAGCCTGACCTGTCGGTACTCGAATCGCTTGATGCCCAACCCGAGTTCAAAACCCCTATCTGGGATTATCTTGCCGCGCTCGTCGACGAGGAAAGGGTAGAGGATGGCCGCGCCATGCTCGAACAATGGCGCGATGTATTGCGGCGGGTCGAGGAGCGTTTCGGCGTCGATCCGGCTACCGTAGTATCTGTCTGGGGCGTGGAGAGTAACTTCGGGCGCAGTCTCGGCCAGCGGCCACTGCTTGTTTCACTGGGTACACTGGCTTGCATGGGGCGACGGCAGGATTATTTTCGCGGCGAATTTTTCGCGGCCCTGAAAATCATCGACGATGGGCACATCGCGCCTGAGCGCCTGACCGGCTCCTGGGCGGGCGCATTCGGGCAGACGCAGTTCATGCCCTCTACCTTCTTGCAGCTTGCGGTCGATTTTGACGGCGACGGGCGGCGTGATCTCGTCGACAACGTTCCTGATTCACTCGCTTCCACCGCCAATTTCCTGCAGCGTGGGGGTTGGAGAATCGGGGAGTCCTGGGGTTTTGAGGTCAACCTGCCTCCCGGTTTCGACGCATCCATCGCGGGCCGCCGCAACAAGCAGCCCATGTCAACGTGGATCGGACGCGGCGTGAAGCGCGCAAATGGCGAACCGCTGCCCGCTGGCGGCCCGGATCGTGCCCTGCTGCTTCCTGCGGGCAAAGACGGTCCAGCCTTTCTCGTCGGCAAGAACTTCGATGTCATCTACGGCTACAACGCCGCTGAGAGCTACGCGCTCGCCATTGCCCATCTTTCCGACCGCCTGCGTGGCGGCGGGAGCTTCCGCACTCCTTGGCCGACCGACGACCCCGGACTCTCCAGGGCCGAACGGCGCGAACTCCAGCGCCTCCTGATTGCGCGCGGACACGATATTGGCGAAGCCGATGGCATGATCGGCACAAAGACGCGCCGAGCCATTGCCCAAGAACAAAAAAACCTCGCCCTTGAGCCGGATGGGCGTGCCGGCCTGCGGATACTGGAAGCCCTGAGGCCGATGGCCGGGAATTGACAAAGGCGTGTTTGACCGCTCTAAAAAGCCGGATCACCCATTACATAGGTGGCGGCCACGCAACGGTCATCTCCCAGCATCATCAATACGAACAGCCGTTCCGCGAGCGTGGTGGTGTGGGATATGCGCGCTTCGAGCAGTTTTGTCGCGCGGGGATCAAGAACGATGAAATCGGCTTCGCGTCCCGGCAGGAAGTTACCGATGTGCGCATCCAGGTGAAGCGCACGCGCACCGCCCAAGGTCGCAAGATAAAACCCGGCTTCGGGGGTGAGGGTTTGTCCGGCGAGCCGTAGCACTTTGTAGGCTTCGTTGAGTGTTTGCAGCATGGAAAAACTGGTTCCTGCGCCTACGTCGCTTCCCAACCCGACCCGCAGGCCGAAGTCGTGCGCACGCGCCAGATCGAACAGGCCGGAGCCGAGAAAAAGGTTGGAGGTGGGACAAAAACTTATCGCTGCGCCACGAGTCGCCATGCGGTGACGGTCTTTATCGTCGAGCCAGATGCAATGCGCAAACACGCTGCGCGTGCCAAGTTGACCGAACCGTTCGTAAATATCCAGGTAGCTGCGCGTGCCGGGATAAAGCCACATCGCCCAAGCCACCTCCGCACGCTGTTCAGCCAGATGTGTTTGCAGGTAAACGCCCGGTATTTCGCCAAAAAGCCGTCCGGCCCGGCGCATTTGTTCTTCCGTGGAAGTGGGCGCGAAACGCGGTGTGACGGCATAGGCCAGACGTTCGCGCCCATGCCATTTTTCGATCAGGGCGCGGGATTGGGCATCGCCCTCCGCCGATGTGTCGCGCAGGGATTCCGGGCCGTTGCGATCCATCAACACTTTGCCCGCAATCATCCGCATGCGGCGCACGTGCGCGGCTTCAAACAGGGCATCGGTACAGACGGGATGCACGGTGGTGAAGACCATCGCCGTGGTTGTGCCATGGCGCAACAGTTGATCGCAGAAGAACCCGGCTCCGGCGGCGGCATACGCTGGATCGGCATAATGGGCTTCAGCGGGCCAAGCGTATTTTTCCAGCCATACCGTGAGTTGTTCGCCATGGCTGGCGATGATTTCCGTTTGTGCGCAATGGATGTGGGTGTCGATGAAGCCCGGCAGGATCAATTTGCCGGAGTAGTCGATGCGGCAGGCGTCAACCGGCAGGGCGGGTTCGAGTTCCGCCGTCGGCCCGCAATTGAGCACATGACCATCGCGGACGAGGAGCAGGCCATCGGGAAAATGGACGCAGGCGCCGGCTCCACGCTCGGCGGGGTCATCAATGAAATGGATGATCTCGCCGCGCACGGCCAGTAACGCGGAAGGATCGGTGGGGATACGCATGATGTTTCGGGTTGAATACGGGCAGGGCAGGGAGAGCAGGGGGCTTTCGCGGATACGGAAAACGACCCGCTGCGCAAAGTAAGTTTGCCAAATTGACATGATATTTTGTCGGTGTGACTATCGACAGTCCTGACTGTTTGTCATGCTATCGCCAAGACGAACGATACGCGCACCGCAAAATCTTTTATTTTCAATTAATTATTGCTTCTATTTATAGCTTGGCATATATTTTGCTGTAGACCATATAAAATATAATTTCAATGTAAAAAGTCATGAAAAACGGTTTATTTTTTGCCCTCTGCTCGATGATGGTTTGTGCAACCGGCGCAGTGGCCCAAGTTTCCGAACATATCACCGGACTGCACCCGGACCGGCGCCCCGATGAAGCGCCACGGCTGACTGAGTCCGCACGCGCACCGGAGCAGTTGGATCGTGCACTGCATGGCGTCGAGAAACCCGTGCCCGGCAATGTCGAATCAATTGCGGCCACAGGTAACTGGTGGGTGCCGCTACGCCAGCCGGGCATGAATGGGGCGTATGACTTGCGCGGCTGGCACGCGGGGGAACCGGTTTCCGCCAACGTACCGACAGTTGCCGCACCGGCGGCACGTTGAAATACCATTTTATCATGCATCCGAAGCATCAGGTATTCGAGTTGCTTCGCCGTGTCAGCGGCAGAAGGCTTTCTGGAATCGTCGGCGCCCGCATCCGCAGGCGTCCACGACGTTGCCGACAGGCAGAAGGGGGTTGCAACCCCGTGTGTTGTCAAGTTTTCTCGTCCAAAAGGAGCTGTTTATGAAAGTTGTTCGCAATATTCTTGGTCTGTCGGTCATGACTGCCGCGCTTGCCGTTGCTTTGCCGACCATGGCTCAACAGTCTGGCATGTCCGGCCAGCAGGGTATGAGCGGTATGTCCGGTCAACAAGGTATGTCCGGCCAGCAAGGTATGTCCGGTCAGCAGGGCATGAGCGGTATGTCCGGCCAGCAAGGCATGTCCGGTATGTCCGGCCAGCAAGGTATGTCCGGCATGTCCGGCCAGCAAGGTATGTCCGGTCAGCAGGGCATGAGCGGTATGTCCGGCCAGCAAGGCATGTCCGGTATGTCCGGTCAGCAAGG
>JAISPJ010000016.1 GCA_031274995.1 Azoarcus sp. | reverse complement strand
TGCGCTGGAGGAAGCAGGCAATCATGGGAGGCAAGTATGTCGTCCTCCAAAAAAAACCAAGAGGAGCGCCACTCCGACGGGAATATCCTCTAACACATTGTTTAACAATAAAATTTTCTTTCGTTGGAAATTTTGAAGCGACATTTCGTCTCCGACCCCCGGCCTGACCCCCGAGTTGACCCCCGGCCCGACCCCCGGCTGAAAGACCATCTTGGCTGAAACGATTGATTTTTTTGAATAAAAGCATTCAGATGATAATCATTGCTAAATATTACTGGCTACGCATTCAACACAACGGCATGTAGATACACAATTTAAATGTGAAATATTTCACGCTGACATATTCAATACAGGGTGTTGACAGCTAATGTGTGACATTGTACCTTGAAAAAACGTCATACACCTTTTGGTTAAATTGGTGTCATGACCAAAACCGGCCATCATTCCCGTCGGAGTGGCGCTCCTCTTGGTTTTTTTTGGAGGACGACATACTTGCCTCCCATGATTGCCTGCTTCCTCCAGCGCAGAGACGGTTAATCAAATGCCTACGAAATCCCGTCTTTCGTGGCTGCTTCTGGATCCACTTCCTGGCCGGGGATCGGGCGCGGAGAAGGAGAGTCAACGCACCACCTGGCCCAGTCCTGCATCAACACGCGGCGCAACTCGAAGAGATCGCTTCGCTGGTAGGCCCGCTCGACTGCCGAAGCCAGTTTGTGCGCCAGCGCCATTTCTACGATCTCCCGCGCGTAGCTTGTTTTTTCTGCCGCCCATACCCTGAAAGTCGACCGGAAACCATGTACGGTGATGTCAGGGCGGTTCATCTTTCTGAGCAGATCGAACATGGCCCCTTCATAAATCGGGCCATTTCGATTCCGCCTCGGACTTGGGAACACCCAAACCGGATGCGACCCTTCGAGCGTATGAAGTATTCGCAGCGCGGCGTCCGCCAGGGGGACACGGTGCGTTTTTCCATTTTTCATTTTTTCGGCGGGGATCGTCCAGATTCGCCGCGCGAAGTCGATTTCCTGCCATTTGGCATGCAACGCCTCGGATGTCCGGCACGCTGTCAGGATCGTAAACGCCAGCGCCCTTGCCCCGAGGCTTTCCCGGGTATCCAGCTTTTCAAAAAACGCCCTGATTTCCTGACAAGGCATCGACGGGTGATGCTTCACAATTTTGATTCGGGAGGGTTTCGGCAATATTTCCTGTAAATGGCCATTCCATCGTGCCGGGTTGTCGCCGGTTCTGTGGCGACATATGGTGGCCCACGACAGCACCCGCTCGATGCGTTCCCGAAGCCGGGATGCCGTTTTCGTTTTTTTGAACCAGATCGGCTTCAGCATCTGCAAAACGAGCGCGGTGTTTATTTCATGTACAAACCTCTTTCCTATATACGGCGAGGCGTATGTTTTCAGGGAACTTTCCCATTGTTTGAGATGCTTGGCGCTTTTCCATCCATTTTTGTGATGCGCGATATATTCGGTGGCGCATTCGTCGAAAGTTTTGCGCCCGCTGAATTCGATTCTTTCCGTGTTCTCTACGGCAATCCTTGCTCGCTCCTGCAAGGGGTCGGCTTTTCTGGCAAGGCAAGTGCGTGCTTTTCGCGCTTCTTCCCGTGCCTGCTTTAAATCAACAGTATGCAGTGGGCCAAGGCCCATATATCGTTCGGAGCCGTTGACCTCATAGCGGAAGATCCAGCTCTTGACAAGGGTTCTTGTGACTTGCAAATACAGTCCGCCGCCGTCACCGTATTTGCCGGGTTTCGAGATGCGCCCGACTCTGGGGGCGCTGAGTTTTTCTATTGCCACACTGTCCCTCCCCTTGGATAAAAACATCCCTGGCAGTCACACACGGGATCGCTTGGTCATCAGGAACGGGCAAGCTCCCAAAGTTGCCAGAGATGCCAGAGATGCCAGAGATGCCGATTATATGACAATAGGAATAAAAATGGAGAATTTATGACATCATCAACTGTGTTTTACGGGGTAGAACAAGCAGTCGTGTCACGAGCCGCCATTTCGATCAAGACAGGTCGAGACTAAACAACTACGCGGCGACGATGCGGAACTCGGTGGCCTTGGCGACGGGGCGCACGAGATTACGCTCGCGCTTGAGATCGACGATGCCGTAGTTGGACATGGTTTTGAGCGTGCGCGACAGGTTCCCTAACGTGCCTGAACACCCCCCGTCTCTGTCACCGTTCTGTCACAAACCTGCCTTAGACTGCCGGGAGTTTCCCAACTTCTGACCAAATGCGGCTGAGTCTGAACCTGTCCAACGCCTTTGCCGACCGCCTGTTCGGGTTTGCGGTACGCGGCGCGGCGTTGCTTACGCTGGCTTTGCTGTCGGGTATCATCGCCTCGCTCGTCATGGGAGCCTGGCCCGCAATCCGCGAGTATGGAGTTGGCTTTCTGACGCATAACGCCTGGGATCCGGTGCGGGAGGATTTCGGCGGGCTGGTGATGATCTACGGTACGCTGGCAACTTCTTCCATCGCGCTTTTGATCGCGGTTCCGGTGAGTTTCGGCATTGCGCTTTTCTTGACGGAACTCTCGCCGACCTGGCTGAAACGCCCGCTCGGCACGGCCATCGAGTTGCTGGCCGCCGTGCCTTCCATCGTGTATGGCATGTGGGGCCTGATGGTGTTCGGCCCGGTGCTGGCGCGTTATGTGCAGCAGCCGGCCCAGTCCCTCCTGGGCGACGTGCCTTTTCTGGGGGCGCTGCTTTCCGGCCCGCCGGTGGGCATTGGCATTCTGTCCGCAGGCATCATCCTTTCGATCATGGTCATTCCCTTCATCGCCTCGGTAATGCGCGACGTGTTCGAGGTGACGCCGCCGTTGCTGAAGGAGTCGGCCTACGGACTGGGGGCAACAACCTGGGAAGTCGTCTGGCACGTGGTGCTGCCCTACACGAAGACCGGGGTGCTCGGCGGCATCATGCTGGGGCTTGGGCGCGCACTGGGCGAAACGATGGCCGTGACGTTCGTCGTCGGCAACATGAACCAACTCGGTTCGGTATCACTGTTCGAACCTGCCAACACCATCACTTCGGCGCTGGCCAACGAATTCGCCGAAGCCGCGCCAGGACTGCACCAGGCATCCCTGATCTACCTGGGGCTCGTCCTGTTCCTGATTACTTTCACGGTGCTCATCTGTTCGAGGCTCCTGCTCATGCGCCTGAAAAGGAATGAAGGAAAGCGCGTATGAGGATGAATCACGAAACAGCCAGGACCACGCGCTTTGCCCGCCGCAAGCAGTTCAACCGGCTCGCTATTGCGCTTTCCGTGTGCGCAATGCTGTTCGGCATGTTCTGGCTGGCATGGATACTGTGGGAAACGTTTTCCATCGGCGTGTCCAGCTTGAGCATGGCGATGCTGACGCAGAGCACGCCGCCGCCCAACGAAGCTATCGGGACGGGCGGTCTGGCCAACGCAATAATGGGTTCTCTCCTGATGGTGGCGCTGGCGACGTTCGTCGGCGCGCCCATTGGCATCCTCACCGGGGTTTACCTGGCCGAATACGACCCTCGGGGCAAATTCCCGGGTACGGTGCGTTTCATCAATGACCTCCTGCTCTCCGCGCCTTCCATCATCGTCGGCCTTTTCGTGTACGCGGCCATCGTCGTGCGGTTCAGGGAGTTTTCAGGGTGGGCGGGCGCGGCGGCGCTGGCGCTCATCGTCATCCCCATCGTGATCCGCACGACCGAGAACATGCTGATGCTGGTTCCCGCCGGACTGCGCGAGGCGGCCTACGCGCTGGGTGCGCCGAAATGGAAAGTCATCACCCGGATCACGCTGGCCTCCGCTCGCGCCGGCGTGCTGACCGGCATATTGCTCGCCGTGGCACGCATCTCCGGCGAAACCGCGCCGTTGCTCTTCACCGCGCTGAACAACCAATTCTGGAAAGCGAGCCTCTCCGGCCCGCTTGCCAATCTGCCGGTAACGATCCTGCAATTCGCCATGAGCCCCTACGAAAACTGGCAACAACTGGCTTGGGGCGGCGTGTTCCTGATTACGCTTGCCGTGCTTGGGCTCAATGCTTTGGCACGGATGCTGTCCCGTGAGAAACTGAAATGAACATGGCTGAACCCTCCCCTGTTGCGCCGACCAAGATCGTCGTCCGGGATCTGAATTTCTATTACGGCAAATTCCAGGCGCTCAAGTCGATCAACCTCGATATTCCTGAACATTGCGTGACGGCTTTTATCGGCCCTTCCGGCTGCGGTAAATCGACGCTCCTGCGCACTTTCAACCGGATGTTCGAGCTATACCCGGAACAGCGCGCCGAAGGCAGCATCCTGCTCGACGGCGAGAATCTGCTCACCTCGAAGCAGGACGTGGCGCTAATCCGCGCCCGCATCGGCATGGTGTTCCAGAAACCCACGCCATTCCCGATGTCGATCTTCGACAACATCGCCTTCGGGGTGAAACTGTTCGAGAACCTTTCCCGCATCGAACTTGAAGAGCGCGTGGAATGGGCGCTCCGAAAAGCGGCGCTCTGGGACGAAGTGAAAGACAAACTCCCCCTGAACGGAACCAGCCTTTCGGGCGGTCAGCAGCAACGCCTGTGCATCGCACGCGGCATAGCGATCAAACCGGAACTGCTGCTGCTCGATGAACCCTGCTCCGCGCTCGACCCCATCTCCACCGCACACATCGAAGAACTGATCGCGGAGCTGAAAAAGAACTACACGGTCATCATCGTCACGCACAATATGCAGCAAGCCGCGCGGGTGAGCGACCATACCGCCTATATGTATCTTGGCGAACTCGTAGAATTCTGCGAAACCGAACAGATGTTCCTGAAACCCGCCCGGCGCGAAACCGAGGATTACATCACCGGGCGCTTCGGCTGAAGCCCTGATCCCGCAAGAGACCGACATGACCGAAAAACACCTTTCTTCCCAGTTCGACAGCGACCTGAACAGCGTCTCCTCGCGGCTCATGGAAATGGGCGGACTGGTGGAAACACAGATCAAGCGCGCCATCCACTCGCTGACCTATTTTTCCATATCCGAAATCGACGACGTGCTCGCCACGGAGGCCCAAGTCGACCAGATGGAAGTCGAAATCGACCGGGCGCTGACCACTGTCGTCGCACGCCGCCAGCCCGCCGCCCGCGACCTGCGCCTGCTGCTGGCCATCTCCAAGATTACTTCCAACCTGGAACGTGTCGGGGACGAAGCTCACAAGATCGCCAAGCGCGTGAAGTCCCTCGTGGAAAGCGGCGAGGCCCGCCAGATGCCGATCGGCGACCTGCGCGTCGCCTCCGACCTGGCCGCCAACCTCATCCACCGCTCGCTGGACGCTTTCGCCCGACTGGACGTGGGCGCCGCCATTGCCATCTATAGGGAGGACGACCTGATCGACCGCGAATTCAAGGGATTCGTCCGCAAACTCATCACCTGCATGATGGAAGACCCGCGTACCATCAGCAGCAGCCTGGACCTGCTGTTCATAGCCAAGGCCATCGAGCGTATCGGCGACCATGCCAAAAACATTTCCGAATACATCATCTACATCGTCCACGGCACGGACGTGCGCCATAGCAAGCTCAAAGGAATCGAAAACATCATCCAGTAAGAACGCCCTGCCTTCATGAACGCCGCTCCTGCCCCAAAACCGCGCGTGCTGGTCGTTGAAGATCAGCAGGACATTGCCGAGCTCATCCTCGTCCACCTGCGCCACGAAGGTTTCGAGGCTGTCACGGCGGAGAACGGGGCCGCCGCCCAGCGGGAACTGGACGCCGTACTGCCGGATCTCGTCCTGCTCGACTGGATGTTGCCCGGCGGCCAGAGCGGGCTCGATCTCATGCGCAGATGGCGTGCCGCGCCACGCACGAAAAACATCCCCGTCATCCTCCTCACTGCCCGTTTCGATGAAGCCGACAAGATTGCAGGACTGAACAGCGGCGGGGACGATTACGTCACCAAGCCTTTCTCCCCCGCCGAGCTCATGGCACGCATCCGCGCCCTGCTGCGCCGCCGTGCGCCCGAACAACTCGCCGACACCGTGACCGTGAGGGGGCTCATCCTCGACGCGGCCAGTTTGCGCGTCTGTTTCCAAGGGCAGGAACTCTCGGTCGGCCCGACCGAATTCCGCCTGCTGCACTACCTGCTGAAACACCCGGATCGCATTCACTCCCGCTCCGCCCTGCTCGACAAAGTATGGGGCGACCACGTATTCATCGGGGAACGCACCATCGATGTCCACATCAAGCGCCTGCGTGCATCCCTCCAGGAAGCCGGGGGCATGATCGAAACCGTGCGCGGCGCGGGTTATCGCCTCAATTCGAAACAGGACGCCTGAACCCCATGCCTGCCCTGCTTTCCCGGATGATGCTCCTGTTGATCCTCATGGCGGGCGGCGCGGCGTTCGCCTCCCTGGCCGGATCAAAAACCGCAGGCGTGGGGCTGGGCGTCGTTGCGGGCGCGCTAATCTGGCTGGTCCGGGACAACTGGCGTGCGCGGGCTTTTGCCGATTGGCTGAACCATGTGCGGGACAAACCGGGCACACCGCCACCACTGCTCGACGGCGCACGCCGGGAAGCCGCCGAACGCATCCAGCGGCTCCTTCGCAAACAGAGCTTCGAGACAGAAGAACTCGAAAACCGCCTGCACAACATCCAGTCCGCGCTGCAAGCCTCGCCCAATGGAGTCGTCATCCTGGACGAACAGGAATGCATCGAATGGTGTAACCGCACGGCCTGCGAACACTTCGGGCTGGACAGCCGCCGCGATCTCTCCCAACGGATCACGCACCTGCTGCGCGCCCCCGCGCTGGTCAGAAGACTTGCCATGCGCGACTTCGGCGAAGCCCTCACGCTGGAAAGCCCGCTGGCCACGGCTACCCATCCCCTGCGCCTCGAAGTACAGATTTTTCCCTACGGGCATGGGCACTTGTTCATGCTCTCGCGGGACATCACCGCCATCGAACAAGCCGAAACCATGAGGCGCGATTTCGTCGCCAACGTCTCCCACGAAATCCGCACCCCGCTCACCGTCATGTCGGGTTTCGTGGAAACCCTGCAAACCCTGCCACTCGCAGAAGAAGAACGCGCCGACATATTCAACCGCGTGGCGCAACAAACAGAACGGATGAAAAGCCTGGTGGACGACCTCCTCACCCTCTCCCGCCTGGAAGGCAGCGCCCCGCCCGGGATAAAGGAATGGACTCCCGTCCGCGCCCTGCTGGAACGGCTCGGCACCGACGCCCGCGCACTTTCCGCACACATAGCCGGGCAAAACGTCCCCAGGCACGAACTTGTCATCGAAGGCATGGACACATCCGACGAAATTGCCGGTTCCGCATCCGAATTACAAAGCGCTTTTTTCAACCTCGTCAACAATGCCGTCCGCTACACCCCGCCCGACGGCAAAATCGTCATCCTTTGGCAGGCGCAACCCCATGGCGGCGCACGTTTTTCCGTGCAGGACAACGGCCCCGGCATCGCCCCCGAGCACATCCCGCGCCTGACAGAGCGTTTCTACCGCGTCGACTCCAGCCGTTCCCGCGCCAGCGGCGGAACCGGATTGGGGCTATCCATCGTCAAGCACGTCCTGCAACGGCACGACGCCACGCTCGCCATTGACAGCACCCTGTCGCGGGGGACATGTTTTACCGTGACATTTCCGGCGGCACGGGTAAGGTAACGCGCGAAGCGCGCATGAATAAAGCCTCCCTCCCGAGGGAGGTGGCACGCCGGAGGTGTGACGGAGGGAGTTGCGCCGATTCGGTTGCCACATCCCCCAACGATTGCGCGTATTCAAACGCTGCTACTCCCTCCGTCACCCGCGCTACGCACGGGCGACACCTCCCTCAAGAGGGAGGCATCAACAACGCCCAGGGCGGCACTTCCAGCACCAAGGCCAGACGCTCGATATTCGACAGAGA
>JAISPJ010000038.1 GCA_031274995.1 Azoarcus sp. | reverse complement strand
ATATTCCCCCTGGATGACCGGCATCAGCCCCGTGCCCGGAGTCGCTTACGTGTTGGTGCAGGCGTCGCATGTGCGCTGCACACGTTCGCCGAGCACTTTTACCGCCCACTGCGCGGCATCGGCGGGCGAAGCCCACGTCTGGCAGATCAGGCGGTTGGCGCAGCCGCTCCCGGAAATGGCGCTCGTGTCGGTGGCCGCGCGATTGTTCAGCAGGTTATAGCCCGCGCGGGCCACGTCATTGACGACTTTGACGGGTGGCTGATTTGCCCCGCCTGCGTTTCCCCCGCCGATCCAGGTGACCCCCGTGTTCCCCTTGTTGGTTTCCGCCACCTCGATGGCCGAGACCGCATCACGGTTGCCCGATGAAACGTTGCTTTTGAGCGTAAAACCTTCGGAGAGCGAATCCCAACTGGCCTGCCCCCCGGCGACATCCATCATTTTTTCGCCGATGGCCCGGCAGGTGAGTTTTGAGCGGTCGAAATCGAGCCTGCCCTGGAGGATGCCGTTGGTAATCATGTTGTAGAGCGCCGGATAGGCACGCTGAACCATCATCGCGGGGTAGGAGGCGACCGCAGCCGTGGCGTTCGTAAACACGTTACTCATTAAGGTCTGAAAGCCGTTTGTGATCCCGTTCAACTGGTTGTGAATGGTTGTGGTAATGCTCATGTCACCGCAAATGAGGTTGGAATTCCATCCCAGGCCCACGGAGAGGAGGCTCTGATAATTACCCGGCGGACTCATCGAGACGGCCCGCCCGCCGCCGATGCTGTAGAGCAGTTCGTCCCCAATCACGCTGCCGGAAACCCCCACCGTGCTGTTGTTCAGTTGGACATTGGCGGATTGCGCAAAGGCGGGCGTGGTCGAGCCTGCCAACGCTAGAAAAACGCCCCCGAGAAAGAGCGCGTGGCGCGATGAAAAAATCATGGGTTTGATCCTGGTGAATTGCCCGCGTCGAATTCGACGCTGCCGAGAAAGATTTGCCCCTCACGCTTGCAGCAGGCATAGGGCCGCCAGAGCGCCCAGGCGTAATCGCCTTGGTGCGCCTGCGTTTGCGTCCCGCTGTGCGGGAAAACCGCGCACTTCATTGAGAGGGTTGGTGTGAGTTCCTGCCACTTGCCGGTCTTAGCATCGTGCTCGATGAGCGCACCCGCAGGCCAGTAACCGGGCGATTGGGTTGCCAGCAGTGGCCAATAGATGTGCGGCTGAAGGTTGCGGGTCACGATGTCCCCGGCCCGTTGCGCGATCACGGCTCCGGCCTGATAGTCGTCGGTCTGGTGCAGGAACCCCACGCGGGGATGGACATTGCCCCAGGTCTGCGTGAGGTCGGTCACTTCCCGCATGCCGGGGATCATTGAAGCGGGATAAAGGGCCTCGGGCAGATCGTTACGCCATGCGGGGGCATCGAGCGTGGAGATGAAGTACGGAAAAAACATGATCCCCGCCCCAGGGCAGAAATACTCGTAGTCCTTCATCATCTCCGAGAAAACGCTCCCCCCTGGATGGCCGATTACATCGGCTTCCTTGAACTTGGCGAGGTTGTTCTCGTGCGCCTCGTTGGTGGTGTACCACTCACCACCCTGGGCCAGCCCGCTTGGGCTGCTCATCCCCCGTACTTCCAGCCAGGGGGTCTGGCCGGTGATGGCATAGGCCGACACCACTGCGTCAGGGACGTAGTGCCGGTATTTAATAGAGGTGCGGACACTGCATCCGTGGATGGTACAGTAAAGCCAATAGCAGATACCGACCACACGCCAGTCGAGGCAATCGACAGAAAGGGTGGATGGGATGATCTGGGCAGTTGTGAGTGCATTGGCCTCGCCGTGCAGGAGGGCGAGGGCAAGCGCCAAAGCGCGGGCGGATTTTTTCATCATCTTGCACCGCCCCGGTAGGCCGCGATGCGCGCAAGGGCTGCTTCGACATCGTGCTCGCCGTAGATGACGTATCGTCGATCCACGACGATGGCGGGAATCTTTGCAATGCCCAGGGAATAGGCGTCGAGCACGCCCTGATAGCTTGCCGCGAGTTGCCTTGGCAATTCCGGGTTTTGTGCAAGGCGCTCCCGGACAAGCGCAGCGGCTTTGTCTACATCTGGCGGCAGGTTTGCGGAGAGCGTTGCCTCAATCTGGGCGGAGGCATCCAGCATGACCACGCGCACATTGCCGGTCGAAGCAAGAGGATGCCGGGAATCGGTAAAAGCGATGGCCTCGGCCCAGGCGCAAGGGCACAGCCCAACAGCCAAGGCGATGGCAGCAAAGTGCAGAAGCAATGAAACCGGGGAACCTGACATGGACTCGGGCATGGAGAAACACCCGTCCAGTCAACCCCGTTCCCCTGCGGCGTGGTAGCGAAAAAAGGATACGGCGGCAATCCGTTTTTTTCTGTTGTTTTGGGAGGCGGCTCGATTTAATTCCTTTTGTCATAGAAACGATCTTGAACCGGGTTGTCTATGGTTAAAGCTGGTTGTTATTTACAGAAGGAGGCTTCCCATGCCGGGTATCGAAAAACTCACCCACCGCGAAATCGCCTGCTTCTCGAAACCAGGCAAATACAGCGACGGAGGCGGATTGTATTTGCAAATCACCAAAAATCTTTCAAAAAGCTGGGTATTCCGCTACCAAATAAATGGCGTCGAACATTATAAGGGCCTTGGGTCGCTGCATTCCGTCGGTCTGAACCAGGCTCGGAAATTAGCGCGTAGAGCTCGCGCAAGCCTTGCTGCCGAGGCTGA